>JBEIFT010000204.1:0-5036 GCA_040382255.1 Phycisphaeraceae bacterium | reverse complement strand
GAGCTTCCTCGGCGCGCTGGCGGGCGAGCCCGACCCGGCGCGCCGCGACCCCGCGAGCGTCGTCGCTGCGATGGCCGCCGCGGCCCGCGGCGCCGCCATCCTGCGCGTGCACGCGGTGGGGCTCCATGCGAAGGCGCTCGCGGAAGCGAACGCGCTCGCGGAAGCGCGCAAAAACACGCACGCGCCGTCGGCGGACATGGACGGCGCGTGCGTGTGGCGCAGCTGGCCGCCCTGGTAGGCGAGCCGCGCGCTCGTTCGTGAGATCAGTCGCGGCGGCGGCGGCGGGCGACGCCGGCCACTGCCAGCGCAACCAGCGCACCGGGCGCCGGCACGGCATTGCCGCGCAGTTCGAAGGCACCCGACGTTCCGTCCGTCACGGGGGCCCAGAAGCCCCAGTCGCTGGAGACGTCACCGTTGGTGAAGAAGGCCTGCGTGTTGAGCTGCGAGCCATCGGCCTGGCCGTCGACCCACGAGAAGGCATCGCCCTCGGGGTCGACGAGCACGCCGCCGATGGTGAGGATGTAGCTGCCGGTGGACAGGGTGACGTTGTTGGCCAGCGCCATGTCCAGTCGGAAGACGGGGCTGTAGATGCCCGGCGTGAAGGTCTGCTGCTGCACCTGCAGGATGTCGGCGATCGGGATGACCCAGTTCGCCACCGTCGGGTACTGGCCGGTGGAGCCTTCCAGGCGCAGGATCTGCACCTGGAGCGCGGAGATGTTGGAGCTGAGCGCCGTCTGCGACGGCGGGTTCTGCCCGATGTACTCGCTGGCGGCCCAGGCGCTGAGGCTGGTCAGCGTCCAGCTGGGTGCGGCCACGTTGAAGCGCTGCGCGAGTGCCTGGCTGTAGAAGTAGTTGCCCTGGCTCTGGAGCGAGTCGGAGAACGTGGCGTCCTGCACGAAGCGCCCGCTCGAGGGGTCGAAGGTCGGCGTCACCGGGAGGTTCTGCGCGAGGACCGACCCGCCCGACTGCGCGGATGCGGAGGATGCGACGATGGAGATGACTGCAGACGCGGCAAGAAAGCGCATCGCGAACCCTTTTCGAAAGCTCCCAACGTCTCTGGAAACAAGACGTGCCAGCGGACCGAGCAAGCGTCCGAAGCATCGGGAAGGTGCCCCGGATCCCGTGAGAATCAACCTCCGGACACTCCGTTTCCCTGCAAACAACGCGGTTTCTCCCGAGAAGCCGTGAAAGGGCTCATTACGGGACGCATGCCCCCCATGCCGAGAGCAGCAATCCGAGGTCGCTGCCCCCGACGGCGCCGTCGCGGTCGAGGTCGGCGGGGCCCGCGCCGGGCCCCCAGGCCGCCAGCAGCAGGCCGAGGTCCTCGCCGTTGACCGCGCCGTTGCCGTTGAGGTCGCCCGTGCAGCAGCCGCCCGTGCGCAGTGCGCAGAGCTCGAGCACCAGGTACTCGGCAGCATCGAGGTTGCCGTCGCCGTTCACCGAGGCCGCCACCTGCTGCGCGGGGCGGAGCGCGCCGCCGTTGGCATTGGCGTAGGCCACCGCCGCCAGCGAGACTGCGTCCGGCACCGTCCCAAGGAGCGACTGCAGGTCGATGGATCCCTCCAGCACGCCGCCGTTGCCGCCGGTGGCGGTCCGCGCCGAGTGCGCCGTGCTGACGTTCGCGGCAGCGTCGAACCAGCCGCTCCACCCGTTGTCGTTCTCGTCGGCCACGAAGGCGCGCCACGCGGCCGACTGGCCCGCCTTGGCCCACCACGCCGGCCGCAGCCCGCCGGGCGCCGCGTCGGCGATGGCCACGAACACGTCGTCGCCCTCGCCCGCGTCCTGCGTGGCCACGTAGAGCGTGGTGCCGCTGAGTGCCGCCCAGAGCGTGCGGCCGCCATTGGTCCCCACGGCCACGGCGCCCGCATCGAGCGTGCCGTCCATGGTGAAGGCGGTCGTGCCGCTTCCGCCGCCGGGCCCCTGGCCGCTGCCCGTGCCCACGTACACGTGCTGGATGGCGCTGCGCTTGACGTTGCCCAGCGCATCGGTGGCCTCCACGTAGTAGTCGACCAGCTTCCCGGCCTGGCCGGGCACCGTGGCGTAGGCCTGCTTGGCGATGGCCGCCGGCATCTCGAAGAAGTTGATCGACCCGCTGTTGAAGAAGTTGCCTGCCGGGAAGTCGCGCAGCGTCATGGCCACCGTCTGCCAGGCGCCCACCCCCGCGCCACCCGCGTAGGTCTCGTTCTCGTTGGTCGAGAGCGGGTTCTGCCCGTCGGCGTCGGCGCGCCACTTCAGGTTCACCGACTGCAGGCCCGCGGTGTCGTGGACGAACGTCCACACGATGAAGTCGGGGCCGTAGGCCTTCTGCTGGTAGCCATGCTGCGGCCCGAAGTTCACGCCGCCCGGGTTCCACGGATGCCGCTGCGGGATCCAGATGGTCGGCGCGGTGCGGTCGACGGCGCCCGCACGCGCCACGTTCGCCTGCGCGATCGCCTCGTTGCATGCGACCGAGGGCTTCACCTCCATGTCGAGCGCGGTGCCGTAGTACATGTAGCCCGAGTTGAGCGAGCCCAGGAAGTAGTGCCACGCCCGCTCGCTCGCGCGCGTGCCCGCCTGCGGGCGCAGCACGTGCGCCATGCGCACCTGCAGCGCGCGGTCGGCGTCGGCCTGCTCGGCGGCATCCACGAAGTTCTGCGCCGCGGTGATGACGGCCCAGTTGCGGATGTCCTCGGCCCATCCGTTGGCGACGTCGATCTGTCCCTGGGCGTTCACGGGCGGCCAGTTCCAGTTGAGGAACTGGGGCGCGCCGAAGTCGCCCTCGGCGTTCACCCATGCGCCGTCCTCGACGTGGACCACGTCGTTGGCCGGGACCGGGTGGTTGGTCAGGTACCGCTGCACCACGGTGGGCACGTAGCCCGCGCCGGAGGCGTTGGAGACGAAGTTCGGCACCGCCTCCATGTAGTAGCTGTAGCCGCCGCCCCAGGCGTTGTCGCCGTCGTGGGCCAGCACCACCAGCATCGGGCGGTTCGGGTCGTTGCGCGGCTCGATGCGGTTCAGGTTGTCCACCCCGAGCGGCGCGTACCCGTCCAGCCATCCCATGCTCTGCGAGCAGGGCACCACGATGATCTCGCTCACGGCACCCGTGTCCGGGTTCACCCATCGGGCCCGGTGCGGCTGGTGCCCGAACGGAAGCGCCTCGGCAGGTCCGCAGCCCCTGCTGATGGTGACGCGGTCATAGAAGCCCGCCGGCGGGTTCAGCTGGTCGGCGCGGTTGGGCGGGTCGCACTGCACGCCGCCCGAACCGAACGTCACGGGGAAGTCGCTGCATGCGCGCGAGACCTTCTCGCTCGACACGAACGACCACTCGATGCCTGCCTCCGCGAGCAGGGGGATCATGCGCATGCTGAACGCCATCTCGCTGGGGAAGAACCCCTTGCTGATGCCGGGCGCCGTGCCCCAGGCCTCGCCGTAGACCTGCTTGTAGAGCGCAAGCTCCTTGCGCATCGCGCTGTCGTCGACGAGCGGCATCAGCGCGTGGTGGAACGGGAACACCACGATGTCCATGCGCGGCACCGACGGCGACCCGGCCGTGCCCCAGCCGCGCGCCTGCCGCCACGGCGCGTTCCACTGCGTGCCGTAGCCAAGCTGCCCGCCCGCCTCGGCGAAGCTCTGGATGTTGGCGATCAGCCCGCCGCTGTAGCTCACCTGCGCGCCGGCCTCTGCCGCCCAGCTGATGGCGCCGACCGTGTCGCGCGGGCGGTACTGGTAGGCGGCCACGCGGTCATCGAGGCCGAAGATCCCGCGAAGGTCGTTCTCGGGGTGCGCGGCGCCCGCGTCCTTGCGGACGATGCTCTGCCACGCGCGCTCGTACCGGCCGCCGTTGTCGTCGGGCCAGTAGATCGGCTGCTCGAGGTGCCAGAGGTAGGTGAAGTGAGTCTTCTCGGCGTGCGCTGCGCCGGCGACGGCGATCGCCAGCGCCGCCTGGATCGCGGCAATGCGGTTCGGCATGACGCCGACAGTATGGGGCGCATCGCGCGCCGGCGGAACGGATAACCCGGAGGGACCGCCCGAAATGTCACCCGCCGCCGGGGCCCTTGCCGCCGGGCTTCGTCATCGCCGCGGGGTCGAGCAGCCGGTCGAGCGCCTTCGGCTCGACCAGCCCGTTGCGCAGCACGTACGCGCGGATGGTCTCGCCGCTCTTGTACGCCTCCTTGGCGGCCTTGGCTGCGCTGTCGTAGCCGATGACCGGCGCGAGGCTCGTCACCATCATCAGGCTGCGCTCCACGGTCTGCGTCGCTTCCGGCCGAAGCTCGAGGCCCTCGATGCACCGCTCGCGGAACATGTCCGATGCGTTCGCGAGGAGCTCGATCGACTCGCACAGGTCGTTGGCGATGAGCGGCATCGCCACGTTGAGCTCGAGAAGGCTGCCGACGCCGCCGAAGCCGCCGAGCGTGATGCTCGCGTCGTTGCCGGCGACCCGGCACGCCACCATGATCACGCTCTCGCAGATCACCGGGTTGACCTTGCCCGGCATGATGCTCGAGCCCGGCTGCGTGGCGGGCAGGTTCAGCTCGCCGAGCCCGCAGCGAGGGCCGCTGCCCATCCAGCGGATGTCGTTGGCGACCTTGGAGAGGCTCACCGCGATGGTCTTGAGCAGGCCGCTCGCCTCCACCACGCAGTCGCGCGTCGCCTGCGCCTCGAAGTGGTTGTCCGCCTCGCGGAAGGCGATGCCGAGCTCCTTCGTGAGGATCGCCGCCACCGTGCGCCCGAGGCGCGGGTTCGCGTTGATGCCGGTGCCGACGGCGGTGCCGCCGATCGGCAGGTTGCCCGCAAGCACGTCGCGCGCGCGCTCGGCGCGCCGCGCCGCGTGCTCGACCGCCGCCGCGTAGCCGCTGAACTCCTGCCCCACGCGGATGGGGGTGGCGTCCATCAGGTGCGTGCGGCCGATCTTGACGTGGCGGTCCCATGCGCGCGCCTTGGCCGCGAGCGCCTTGTGCAGGCGCCGCAGCGCCGGGAGCAGGTGCCGGTCGATCGCCACCGCGCCCGCCACCTGCATGGCGGTGGGGAAGGTGTCGTTGGAGCTCTGCCCGCAGTTG
>JBEIFT010000203.1:0-5039 GCA_040382255.1 Phycisphaeraceae bacterium | reverse complement strand
CCAGGTCGCGCGGCGTGGCGCGGCCCATCGACATGCGTCCGGCGATGCGTGCGACGTCCTGCACCCGCTCGCACGCGGTGCGCAGCTCGGCGCGCATGCGGTCGTCGGCGGCCAGCACGGCCACGGCGTCCTGGCGGGCGCGGATCGCGGCCAGGTCGCCCAGCGGCGCGCAGGTCCACTCGCGCAGCAGGCGGCGGCCCATCGGCGTGCGGGCCTTCTGCAGGACGCTCAGGAGCGTGCCCTCGGTCGCGCCCGATCGCAGCGTGCGCTCGACCTCCAGGCTGCGGAGCGTGGTGGCGTCCAGGGTGACGTGCGCCGTGCGCAGCGTGCGGCGCGGCGGGCGCAGGTGCGCCAGCGGGCGCGTGGCGGGGCGGCTGCCGGCCGTCGGATCGTTCGCCACGCCCTTCTGGGTGTCCAGCAGGTACCGCAGCAGCGCACCCGCGGCGGCAGCGGCGGGGGCGTCGTCGGACAGGTCGAACGCTTCGAGCGTGCGCACGCCGTAGTGCGTCTTCAGCAGGTCGGCGGCATCGGCCGCGCGGAACATCCAGCCGGCAAGTTCCTGTACCGGGCAGCCGAGTTCGCGCCGCGCGCGCTCGGCAGGGCGGTTCGCGTCCTCGTGGTCGCCCTCGGCCAGCACCAGCTCGCTGGGGCCCACCCGCGCCAGCGCATCCAGCAGCTGCGCGGCGGCGCACTCCTCGACCAGGAACTCGCCGGTCGAGAGTTCGGCGAACGCCACCGCCGCGCGCGCCGGCTCGCCGGCCGCACCCGCGACCACCACCGCCGCGGCCACGCGGTTGGCGCGGCCGTCGTCCAGCAGGGTTTCGTCGACCAGCGTGCCTGGTGTCAGCACGCGGGTCACGCCTCGCTCGACGACGCCCTTGGCCTCGGCCGGGTCCTGCAGCTGCTCGCAGACCGCCACGCGGAAGCCCTGGTCGACCAGGCGCCGCAGGTAGCCCTCGACGCTGTGGTACGGCACCCCGGCCATCGGCTGGCCCTTGGTGCGCTCGGTCAGCGTGATGCCCAGCGCCCGGTGTGCGGTGACCGCGTCGTCGTCGAACAGTTCGTAGAAGTCGCCCATCCGGAAGAGCAGCAGGCACCCCGGGTGCTCCCGCTTGAAGCGGTCGTACTGCCGCATCGCCGGGGTGTCCCGGTTGGGGGCCTTGGGGGCGGGCTCGGCTGTCTTCTCGCCGGCGGACATCGGCGCGATGGTACGGAACCCCGAGGGGCGGCAGGGGCGAAAAGCGCGCCCGCCCGCCAGCCATTCCCGATGGCGGGCGGGCTGGCGCGGCGATCCGGGACGGCGGTCCCGAACCGCGGTTCAAGTGGAGTGGAAGAGGATCGAACTCTCAACCTCCTCGATGCGACCGAGGCGCTCTTCCAATTGAGCTACCACCCCAACAACTTCGGACGGCGGATTCTAGCCCGTTTCCCGGGGGGCCGCAAGGCCGCACGAGGCCCGGAAACCATGGCGATCGGCCTGTATCGTGCCCCCTCCGCAGGCGACCCAAACCATGGCCCCGACCGGACTTCTCATCCTCGCAAGCCTGCTCATCGTGGCCGCCTCGGTGGCAGGCGGCTTGCTGCCCGTGCTGGTCCGCCTGACGCACCGTCGGCTGCAGTTCGGGCTCAGCTTCGTCTCCGGCGTGATGCTGGGCGTGGCGCTCTTCCACATGCTGCCGCACGCGCTGATGGCACGCCTGGAGTCCGGCGGCGACCCGCACGGGGCGCACGGGATCCTGGATCCGCTGATGCTGGCGCTGGTCCTGGGCTTCCTGGCGATGTTCATCCTTGCGCGTTTCGCGCATGTCCACCAGCATGAGCCGCCGGAGCCCACGTGCGACGATCCGCACCACGGGCACTCGCACGGTCACGCCTGCCACCACGAGCACGCCGAGCCCACCACGGTCGGACGCACCGCGTGGATCGGCGCGTCGCTTGGAATGGGGCTGCACTCGCTGCTCGACGGCGTTGCGCTGGCCGCAAGCGTGGCCGCGGTGTCCGGAGCAGCGGGGGGCGGCACCATCACCACGCTGGCCGGCCTGGGCACGTTCGTCGCCATCCTGCTGCACAAGCCCTTCGATGCCATGACGGTGGCCACGCTCCTGCGCGCGGGCGGCGCCAGCCGCAGCCGCGTGATCGCGGTGAACCTGGCGTTTGCGCTGCTGGTTCCCATCGGCGTCGTGCTGTTCCACACCGGCGTGGCCGCCATGGGCGACGCCGCCGGCGTCGTGCCGTGGGTGCTCGCGTTCTCCGCGGGCTCGTTCCTCTGCATCGCCGCCGTCGACCTGCTGCCCGAGGTCCAGTTCCACCGCCACGACCGGCTGGGCCTCTCCGCCGCGCTCGTCCTTGGATTGGGCATCGCGTGGGGCGTGGCGCGCATCGAGGCCGCCACCCACGGCGACCTACACTCGGATCCCCCGGCCGCGGAGCCCGCCGGCGCCGCCCACGACCACGCCGCCCACGACCACGCCAACCACGAGCCGCACCCATGAGAGCCGAACGCGTCCTTGCCGAACTGAACCGCATCCGCCAGGACCTGGACAAGGACCCGAAGGATCCCGAGTGGTTCACGCTGCACCACGCGTTCTGCTTCATCTCGTACAAGCTCGGCGACTTCCAGAAGTACCTGGACGAGACCGTCAAGCCCGGCGACGAACCCGATTTCGACTGAGCGCACCATGCCCGACTACAAGGCCACGCTGAACCTCCCGAAGACCGCCTTCGCCATGAAGGCGAACCTTGCGCAGGCCGAGCCGCAGTCGATCGCGCGCTGGCAGCAGGAGCAGCTGTACGACTCCGTCCAGGCGGCGCGAGCGGATGCGCCACTGTTCTCGTTCCACGACGGCCCGCCGTACGCCAACGGCTCGATCCACCTTGGCCACCTGCTGAACAAGGTGCTGAAGGACATCGTCGTGCGCGCCCACCTGATGGAGGGGCAGCGCGTGCCCTACGTGCCGGGCTGGGACTGCCATGGCCTGCCCATCGAGCACAAGGTCGTCACCGAGATGAACGAGAAGGGCAAGCTCCAGAAGGTGATGGAGCTGCCCGACGACCAGCGGCGCATGGTGATCCGCCGCGAGTGCCAGGCGTACGCCGAGAAGTTCGTCAAGCTGCAGGCGGGGCAGATGCAGCGCCTGCTGACGCTGGCCGACTACGCGAACCCGTACCTGACGATGAAGCCGGCCTTCGAGGGCGCGGTGATCGAGGACTTCGCCGACCTGGTCGAGCAGGGCCTGGTGATGCGCGCGCTGAAGCCCGTGCACTGGTCGATCGCCAACCGCACCGCGCTGGCCGAGGCCGAGCTCGAGTACGAGGACCGCGAGGACCTCTCGGTCTACGTGGACTTCGAGGCCGCGGACCGCGAGGCCGTCGAGCGCGCGTTCGGCTGCGAGCTGGACTGCACGCCGAGCTTCACGATCTGGACGACCACGCCCTGGACGCTCCCGGCGAACCTGGCGATCGCGGTGCACCCGGACTACCGCTACGCGGTGGTCGAGGTGGACGGCAACCTGGCGATCATGGCGAGCGACCTGGTCGCCAAGGTGACGAAGCTGGCCGGAAGCGAGGCCGTCCGCACGGTCGCCGAGGCCGACGGCGCGAAGCTGGTCGGCCTGCGCTACAAGCACCCGTTCTGCCCGCGCGAGGGCCGCGTTGTGGCGGCGGACTACGTGACGCTCGAGGACGGCACGGGCCTGGTCCACACCGCGCCCGGCCACGGCGCCGAGGACTACCGCACGGGCCTGAAGGAAGGCCTGGAGACCTACTGCCCGGTGCGCGACGACGGCACCTACGACGACTCGGTGCCCGAGTGGCTCCGCGGCAAGAGCGTCTGGGACGCCAACAAGGAGGTCACCGAGCACCTCCGCCAGAGCGGCCACCTGTACCACGACCACGTCTTCACGCACAGCTACCCGCACGATTGGCGCTCGAAGACGCCGGTCATCTTCCGCGCGACCGAGCAGTGGTTCATCGGCGTCGACCGTGCGACGAAGCGCGACGGCAGGAGCCTGCGCGCGCTGGCGCTCGACGCGACCGGCAAGGGCAGCACCGAGGGGGGCATCGACTTCGTCCCCGCCTGGGGACGCAACCGCATGCGCGGCATGCTGGAGAGCCGGCCAGACTGGTGCATCAGCCGCCAGCGCGCGTGGGGCCTGCCGATCCCGGCGTTCCGCACCGCCGACGGCGGCGTGCTGCTGACCCCCGCCACGGTGCGCGCCGTCGCCAAGCGCTTCCGCGAGAAGGGCAGCGACGCGTGGTTCACGGAGGGCCCGGCCGAGCTGCTGGCCCACTGGAACCCGGCCGCCGACCCGGACGCCCCGAAGGGCGTGGACGTCGCGGGCCTGGTCAAGCTCTACGACATCTTCGACGTGTGGTTCGAGTCCGGCTCCAGCTGGAACGCGGTCCTGCGCGAGCGCGGCCTGGGCTACCCGGCCGACCTGTACCTGGAGGGCTCCGACCAGCACCGCGGCTGGTTCCAGCTGAGCCTGCTGCCCGCGCTGGGCGCGACCGGCCTGCCGCCCTTCAAGTCGCTGGTGACCCACGGGTTCATCGTCGACAAGGACGGCAAGAAGATGTCGAAGTCCATCGGCAACACGATCGAGGTCGAGGACCTGCTCAAGCAGGTCGGCGCCGAGGTCTGCCGCTGGTGGGTGTCCAGCGTGCCCTACGAGGGCGACATCAAGGTCGACATGAGCTTCTTCGCGTCGGCGGGCGACGGCTACCGCAAGGTGCGCAACACCCTGCGCTACCTGCTGAGCAACCTGTACGACTACGTGCCGGCCGCCGACGAGGCCGCGCAGCTGGCGAAGACCGACCCGAACTCGGTCGACGGCTGGGCGCTCGGCGAGTTCGCGAAGCTGCAGGCCGCCGTGCGCGCGTGCTACCGCGACGCGAACTTCCGCGATGCGCACGTCGCGCTCTTCGACTTCTGCAACGCGACGCTCAGCGCCGAGTGGTTCGCCGCCACCAAGGACCGCCTGTACTGCGACCGCGCCGACAGCCCGCGCCGCCGAGCGACGCAGCGCGCGATGCTTGCCGTT
>JBEIFT010000202.1:0-5064 GCA_040382255.1 Phycisphaeraceae bacterium | reverse complement strand
CGTCGTCATCGGCGCGCGCAGCATGCTGACGCTCCGCCGCGGCCAGCCCGTCTTCATGAAGGCGGTCTACCGCGACTACCGCAGCGACTTCGTCCGCTTCGCGCAGAGCCCCAGCTTCCTGCAGTACGAGCTGTGGGACCACCTGATCGACAACTACCTGCAGGTGCACGAGGCCTTCGACACGCGCGTCGAGAAGATCCAGCGCGCGCTCACCGGCGAGGTGGACGAATCGATCTTCCAGGCAGCGTCCGAGCTCAGCAGCGACCTGCTGCACCTGCGCAAGGTGGTGCTGCCCGCGCGCGCCGTGCTCACCGACCTCTCCACGCGCAAGAGCGCGTTCGTCAGCGAGGGCACGCAGCCGTACCTGGCGAACATGGTCGGAACCGTCGAGCGCGTCCTGCAGGACGTGCTGGTGGACCGCGACGTGCTTTCCGACTCGCTGAACAACTACATGTCGATGGTCGCCCACCGCACCAACAAGGTGATGGGCAAGCTGACCGTCGTCAGCGTGATCTTCCTGCCGCTGACCTTCCTCTGCGGCGTGTACGGGATGAACTTCGAGGTGCTTCCCGAGCTGAAGTGGGAATGGGCCTACTACGGCTTCTGGGGGGTCGTCGTCCTGATCGTCGTGGCCCTGCTGGCCGTCATGCGCCGCATGAAGCTGCTCTGAGCCCGCGGACGCGGGCAATCCGCCGCTCGCAACGCCGGCCGCAACGGGCCCCCACGCGCAACTGGGGGAGGATTGCCCTTTGCCGCCGCCTGCTTCTGGCGTGATGCTCCCCCCCGCAGACCTGGACAGGACGCATGGGCGGCACGTTGCCCCCTCGCCCTCCACGCATGGTCCGCACACAGGGAGGTCCAACATGCTCCGTCCGTCGAACACGTGGCCGCTGGCCACGATCGTCCTTGCGCTTGTCGCCACCGCCGCCCAGACCGGCTGCGAGACCAAGTGCGCCACCGCCCGCGATGGGTACACCTGCTCCGAGCTGGCGTTCCCCACCGGCGAGCGCAGCACCAGCCAGATCCTGGTCTGCCAGTCCAGCCCGAGCGAGGTCCGCGTGGGCCAGGAGACCGACTACTTCATCGACGTCACCAACCTGACGGGCGCCGGCCTGCAGAACGTCGCGGTGAACATGGACAACATGTCCAACGCGCACATCGTGAGCAGCTGGCCCGAGGCCGTCCGCGCCAGCAACGGCAGCGCGCAGTGGATCATCGCCGACCTGCCCGCGCGCACCACGAAGACGATCACGGTACGTGCGCGCCCGACGGCCGCCGGAACCACCAGCGGATGCATCACGGCCGGCTACGCCAACGCGCTCTGCACCGTGACGCCGGTGGTGGCTCCCGCGCTGAACCTCTCCAAGTCCGCGACCCCCGAGGTCTGCGGCCAGTGCGACGAGATCCAGCTGACCTACGTGGTCCGCAACCCCGGCACGGGCAAGGCCGATGACGTCACCGTCACCGACACGCTGCCCGCGGGCCTGACCACCGCCGAGGGCGGCCGCACCGTCGAGTTCCGCGTCGGCGACCTGGACTCGGGCGCCGAGCGCACGTTCACCGTCCACGCCAAGGCTGCCAAGTCCGGGACGTACGCGTCGTCGGCCTCGGCGCAGACCGCGTCGGGCATCTCGGTCCGCTCGGCCGACGTCGCCACCGTGGTCAAGCAGCCGGCACTGGTGTTCAGCTGCGACGCCAACAACCGCGTGCTGCTGGGCCGCGACCTGCCCTACCGCATCACGGTCCGCAACACCGGCGCATGCGATGCGGCCGACGCCAGCATCGTGGCGCAGGTGCCCGCGGGCACGGCGTTCGTCTCCGCCGACGGCGGCGGGCGCTTCGACGGCGCGAACGTGATGTGGAGCATGCCGTCGCTCCCGCCCGGCAAGTCCGCCACGGTCACCATGAACCTGCACCCTGCGTCGGCCGGCGTGGCCAAGGTGAAGGCGACCGCCAGCGCGCGCTGCGTGCCCGCCACCACCACCGAGTGCCAGACCGAGGTCACCGGAATCCCGGCGATCCTGCTCGAGGTCGTCGACACGATCGATCCCGTGGCCGTCGGCAGCGAAACCACGTTCACGGTCGTCGTGACGAACCAGGGCTCGAGCACGGACTCGAACGTGCGCGTGGTCGGCACCCTGCCGGATGCGATGCAGTTCGTCTCCGGCAGCGGCGCGACGCCGGTCTCTTCGGCCGGCAAGACGGTCACGATCGCACCGCTGGTCAGCCTGGCGCCCGGCGCCCGTGCGGAGTGGCGGATCACCGTGAAGGCCTCGTCGGCCGCGGACGCCCGCAGCCGCTGGGAGATGACCAGCGACCAGTTCAAGAACCCGATCACGGAGACCGAGTCCACCAACCTCTACGAGTGACGCGGCGGCGGCCCGGGCCATAGCCCCCGGGCGCCCCACCCGCTCGAATCACCGGCCGGCGGCGAGCCCTCTGTTCGCCGCCGGCCGTGTTTCATCGGTCGATCACTTGGCCAGCGCCGCGTCGATCGCCTTGCGCAGCCCCGCGGCGCCGCCATCGCCGAAGCCGACCTCGGCGAACGCCACCTTGCCGTCCTTGCCGACGATCACCAGCGTGGGGATGCCGGTCACGCCGTAGGCGGCGGCCAGCTGGTCGCCCTTCAGCAGGCAGCCGTAGGTGTACTTCTTCGACTGCACGTAGTCCCTCGCCTTGCTGCCGTCGCCCGGCTCCATCGCGTTCACGCCAAGCACGACGACGTCCTTGCCCGCGTAGTCCTCGTGGATCTTCTGGATGCCCGGCATGGCCGCCTTGCACGGCCCGCACCAGGTCGCCCAGAAGTCGAGCAGCACCACCTTGCCGCGCAGCGAGGCCAGCGTGACTTCCTTGCCGTCGAGGTCCTTCAGCGCGAACTCAGGCGCCGCATCGCCGACCTTCACCTTGAGCTGCGGGATCTGCGCCTCGGCCTCGCCGCCGCCGATCGGGCCGCCGCCCATGCCGAACGGATCCTTCGGGGCATCGACCTTCGCGTAGCCCTCGGGGACGTCCTTCGAGAAGGCCTTCGCGTCGATCGCGGGGTTGGCCTTCACGCCGGTGTAGACGAGCGCGGGGGCCACCATCATCGGGACGGCGCCGGCCTCGCCCTCGGCACCATCCGGCCCGAAGTCGCCGGCGCGCGTGACGCGCCTCGGCAGTCCGTCGGTGCGCGCGAAGGCGTAGGTCTCGGTCATGCCCGCGGGCGCGCCCTCGGGGAGCCCCGCGTCCTCGGGATCCATCTTGCGGTGCACCTTCACCAGGTCGCACTCGACGCCGTCGAGCGTCTCGGTGCCGACGACCGACATCGCGTCGATCCGGATCGGCTGCGCCTCCGGCCCGCCGAGCAGCTCGCGCGCCTCGGCGTCCTTGTCGCCGCGCACGCGGAGCTCCATGTACCAGTCGGGGATCGCCACCATCATCGTGCCGGCGATCTCGGGCCACTCCTCGCCGCCGTACCAGGTCTTCGCCTTCGGGTCGATCATGATCGCGCCCTTCGCGTCCATGACCAGCACCTTCGCGGGGGCCCCGGCCGCCATGCGCTCGATGCGGAACGTGCCGGGCAGGCCGCCGTCCATGCCAAGCTCGTCGTCCTTGCCGGGCTGCGTGAAGGCGATCACCACGCGGTGCTCGTCGAACATGCCCTCGGGTGCCATGCCGGGGGGGATCCCGGGCCCACCGTCCGGCATCTGCATGCGCGAACGCATCTCGACGCCCTTCAGCGCGCGCGTGGCGGCGACGGACTTGTCCCAGATGGCCTTGGCCTTCGGGTCGACGGCGGGTGCCGCAGGTGCCGCGGCCGGGACCGTTCCCGCAGGCGGCGCCTTCGCGGGCGCTGCGGGCGCGGACGGGGCCGCGGCCTTCGGCGCCTGGGCGCCGGCGGACAGGCCGCACGAGAAGGCGAGGATGACGGTGACGATCGCGTGGCGGACGTGCATGGCGGGCCTCCCGAAAGGGGTGAAGCGCGCAGGCTAGCCGCGCGGCCCGTGGCCCGTCAGGGAACCCTGCCCGACGTTCAGTGCGCCGCGTCCTGCGCCTGCACCCGCGAGCCGTCCTGCAGCTCGCCCTGGTTGCTCGCGACGACCAGCTCGTCCGGGCGCAGCGCGCGGCGGACCTGCTGGCCGTTGTCCTTCTCGACCCACGCGACGCTCGCCATCGTGCCGTCGTCGACGTCCACGGCCACCGGGCGCAGGCGCGCGACGCCGTCCTCGATGCGGAAGAGGAACGGCATGCCGCCGCGGCGCACGATCGCGCTGCTGGGCACCAGCGGCACCTTCTCGAAGCGCTTCACGACCAGCTTCATCTGGCCGTACATGCCGGGCAGGAGCCGCGCGGACGCGCCCTCGGACAGGCCTCGCGGAAGCTGCGGGAGCTCGCGGCCCTTCAGGTCGGCGTGGTCCGTGCGCGCGGACTCGGCCTTGAACGACTCGAACGCGGCGGCGGTCCCGTTCCACAGGTCGACCTCGACGCGCCGCGTGCGGTCGGCGGCGCCCAGCGCGGGCGCGATGCGCGTCAGGTTGCAGCGGATCGGCTCGCCCGAGACGCCGTCCAGGCGCAGCTCGGTCTCGGTGTCGGTGTCCACCATGGCGGCCACGGTGTCGGGCACGCGCATGCCGACGGTCACGATGTCGGTGCGCACCAGGCTGACGATCGGCATGGCGCCGGGCACCAGCGCGGCGCTGGCGACGAACGTGCCCGGATCCGCCGAGCGCGATGCCACCACGCCATCGAACGGCGCACGGAGCTCGGTCGACGCGGCGTCGGCCGGCTGGCCGGGCAGCGGCTTGATGCGCACGACGACCTCGCCCTTCACGACGGCGTGGCCCATGTCCTTCTGGAGGAACTCGATCGTCCCGGAGACGGTCGGGAACAGGTCGGCGCGGTAGTACGGGGCGACGGTCGCGGGCTGCTGGACGCTGACGGCGAGGTCCGCGCCGACCACGGGGTGCACGGCGCGGACCCGGATCGCGGGGCCGGACGCGGCGGGCGCGGCAGCGTCGGACGCCGCGGGCTTCGGGGAGTCCGCGGCATCCGCGGGCGCCTCGGCGGCGGGCGGCGCTGCGTCGG
>JBEIFT010000201.1:0-5074 GCA_040382255.1 Phycisphaeraceae bacterium | reverse complement strand
GGCGCGGTGGTGCTCCTCGTAGACGCGGACCAGGTCCGGGTCGTCCACGAGGTCGATGGCCTGCGCGAAGCACTGCATGCGCATGAGGCTACCGCGCGCGTCGTACACTCGTGCCCCGCATGGCACGCGCACGCACCGCACCCCCGCAACCAGGCTTCGACGTGCTGGTGCTTACGGTCGCCAACCGCGTGCAGCAGCGCTACGCGGAACGGATGCTGGAGATCCGCGCGCGCCTGGGCGCGCTGCAGGCCGGGCTGCGCACGGTGGTGGTCGCGGACCCCGCGGGCAAGCGCATCGGCAGCGGCGGCAGCACGCTGCTCTGCCTGGACCGCCTGCAGCGCGCGGGCCTGCTGCGCGGGCAGCGCGTGCTGGTCCTGCACTCGGGCGGCGATTCGCGGCGGCTGCCCGCATGGAGCCCGTTCGGCAAGATCTGGGTGCCGCTCGGGCGCGAGGGCCGCGGCCTGGGTCCGATGAACATGCCGGCGCTCTTCGACCTGGTGCTGGCCGAGCTCGGGACGCTTGCGCTGCCGACGTCCGGAGGCGTGGTGGTCGCGAGCGGCGATGCCGCGCTGCGGCTGACCGGCGAGCGCGTGGCGTTCGACGAACGCGCCGCCACCGTGCTGGCGTTCCCGGGCGACGCGGCGCGGGCCGCGCGCCACGGCGTCTTCGTCGCCGATCGCGACGGCCGCGTCCGCCGCACGCTGCAGAAGGCCGCACGCGCCGAGCTGCGCACGGCAGGCGCGCTCGGCGCACGCGGGCTCGCCGCGATCGACAGCGGCATCTTCCACTTCCCGCCGGCGGCATGCCGCACGCTGCTGCGCGGCGCACGCGCGATGCTGCCGGGCTTCCGCCGCGGCACCGCGACCCTCGACCTCTACCAGGAGGTCGCCGACGCGATGGCGGCCGATGCGACGCCCGCCGGGTACGTCGCGCGCTTCGGCGCCGGCGACGCCGCCCGCGCCCGCACGCTGCGCGCGTTCTTCGGCGCCGCGCACGGCGTGCAGCTTCGCGTGGCGATGCTCTCGGCGGGCAGCTTCCTGCACCTGGGGTCCACGCGCGAGCTCATCGAGCGGCTCGCGTCCTGCGAGCCCGAGCGCATGTTCCCAGACCGGCTGGGGCCCGCGCGCACCGACCTCAAGCCGCACGAGCCGCGCATCGCCCACGAACCCGGCATGCCGCGCGACTGCTGCGTGAGCTCGGTGCACGTGCGCGGCGGCATCTGCACCGTCGCCCACGGGATCGACGACGACTGCAAGACCGATGCCGCGCACGGCGGCACGTTCTGCGGGCGGCCGCTCACGGACCTGCCCGTGCGCATGGGCATGGATGCGCGCGCCATCTGGGGGCGCAGCCCGCACACGCTCTGGCACGCGCGCATCCACCCGGTCACCGCGGACGGCCACTGGCACCACGTGCGCTGGATGATGGACGGTTCCGACGCGCCGGCCGGCTGGAAGCGCGTCCGGAAGCTGTCGTTCGCCGACCTGATGCGGCTGGCGGACGCGGAACGGTCGGCGCACGGGGACTACGCGAACCACCACCTGCCGCGCCGTGCACGCGGGCCGCTCGAACGCGCACGCGTCGCCGCCGGATCCGAGGCCGTCGCGACCACCGCCGCCGCGCGCGCACGCGCACGTGCCGCCGCCCTCTCCGCCGTCGGCGACGCCGTCTCCACCGACATCCCGCTGCCGCCGGTCGTCCGCCGCTTCGACGTGCGCACCGACCAGGCGGTCTGGGCCAGCGCCCCCGTGCGCATCGACCTGGCCGGCGGCTGGAGCGACACGCCGCCCCTCTGCATCGAGCACGGCGGCGCGGTCGTGAATGCCGCACTCACGCTGGGCGGCACGCTCCCGCTGCAGGCGATGGTGCGCGTCACCGACGAGCCCGTCATCACGTTGCACTCCGTGGATGCCGGCCGCTCCGCGCGCTACACCGCGGTGCGCCAGCTGCTGGACCACCACGACCCCTCGCAGTGGGATGCGCTGCCGCGCGCGGCGCTCGTCCTGAGCGGGCTGGTGCCGCGCGACCCGAAGGCGAACCTGCGCACGCACCTGGCCCGCGCCGGCGGCGGCCTGGCTATCACGCTCTTCAGCGCCGTCCCGCGCGGCAGCGGCCTGGGCACCAGCAGCATCCTGGGCGCCACGCTCCTGGCCACGCTCGACCGCGTGGCCGGCCACGCCACCGACCCGTCGCACGTGGCCCGCGGCGCCTCGCTCCTTGAGCAGATGATCCGCACGCGCGGCGGATGGCAGGACCAGGTGGGCGGCCTCTGGGGCGGCTTCAAGCTCTGCACCACGCGCCCCGGCACGCACCAGGTGCCGCACGTGGCGCCGCTCGCGCCGCCGCCGGCGTTCGTGCAGGCGCTGCGCGAGCGCGCGATCCTTCTCTACAGCGGCCGCCGCCGCATGGCGCGCGGCATCCTGGAGACCGTCGTCCTGCGCTACCTGCGCGGCGAGCCCGCGGTGCTGGACGCCCGCAAGCGCCTGGTGGCGGGTGCGCACCTCATGGCCGACGCCGTCGCCGCCGGCGACCTGGACGAGTTCACCCTCCGCCTGGCCGAGTACCGCGACCTCAAGCGGACGGTCGACCCCGCCTCGGTCACCCCCGACCTGGAGGCCCCCATGGACGCCCTGGGCCGCCACCTGGACGCGTGGAGCTTCGCCGGCGCCGGCGGCGGCGGCTTCCTGATCCTGCTGGCCCGGTCCGCGCAGGCCGCCAGGGACGTCCGGCGTCGGCTGCACCGCGACCCGCCGCACCCCCTGGCGCGGCCGTTCGACTTCGAGATCGACGCTGCGGGCCTCCGGATCGCGGTTCTATAGGTGCCTTCGGGGCATGCACCCGCCCACCCCCCGTTTCCGGGCTTTCGATACAATCTCCCCCTTCCCCGGGCCCCACGTGGGGGCCGGTTTCGACACCAGGATGAACACATGACCAAGGCCCAGAACTGGACCCGCTTCATCGTTCCCGCCGCGGTTGCCTCCCTGGCGATCGCCCCCATGGCGCTCGCCAGCGAAGCTGACCTCAAGCTTCCCCCGATCGACGACAAGATCGTCTTCAGCGTCTTCGGCAAGGCCGTCGCCGGCTCGATGCTGATGTACGCCGGCATCGTGGTGGCGTTCCTCGGCGCCGCATTCGGCGTCCTGCAGTACCTGCAGGTGAACGCGCTGCCCGTCCACCCGTCGATGCGCAACGTCTCCAACATCATCTGGGAGACGTGCAAGAGCTACCTGGCGCAGCAGGGCCGCTTCCTGGTCACGCTGTGGTTCCTGATCGCGGCCGCGATCGTCGTCTACTTCGGGTTCCTGAACCCGATCGGCGGCGGGCACGAGGGCGAAGCCGCTGCCGCCGCCGGCGCCGAGGGCGCCGCGCACGGCATCAGCCCCGTCGTCTCGGTCGGCATCGTCCTGGCCTGCTCGGTGCTCGGCATCCTGGGCAGCTACGGCGTCGCCTGGTTCGGCATCCGCATCAACACCCAGGCCAACAGCCGCACCGCCTTCGCCAGCCTGAAGGGCGACGGCCTGGCCACCCTGGCCATCCCGCTGCAGTCGGGCATGTCGATCGGCATGCTGCTGGTCAGCGTCGAGCTGTTCTTCATGATCGCGATCATGATGTTCATCCCGTCGCAGCTCGTGGGCGCCAGCTTCATCGGCTTCGCCATCGGCGAGAGCCTGGGCGCGACCGTGCTGCGCATCTGCGGCGGCATCTTCACCAAGATCGCCGACATCGGCAGCGACCTGATGAAGATCGTCTTCAAGCTGCCCGAGGACGATCCGAAGAACCCGGGCGTCATCGCGGACTGCACCGGCGACAACGCCGGCGACTCGGTCGGCCCCACCGCCGACGGCTTCGAGACCTACGGCGTCACCGGCGTCGCGCTGATCGCCTTCCTGGCCTACGCGCTGGGCGGCGGCAAGCCCGAGCAGCAGGTCATGTGCATGCAGCTCATCGTGTGGATGTTCACGATGCGCGCCCTCATGATCGTGACCAGCCTCGTCAGCTACTACGTCACCGAGGCGTGGTCGAAGGCGTCGTTCCAGGGCCGGAAGGAGTTCGACGAGGAAGCCCCGCTGACCCGCCTGGTGTGGATCACCTCGATCGTCTCGATCGCCGTGACCTACTTCGCCAGCCACGCGCTGCTGGGCACCGTCCACTACAACGGCCAGCACCTGGAGAGCCTGTGGTGGATCCTCGCCACGATCATCAGCCTCGGCACCGTCGCCGGCGCCCTGATCCCCGAGTTCACCAAGATCTTCACCAGCACCAGCTCGAAGCACGTCAACGAGGTCACCAACGCGTCCGCCCAGGGCGGCGCCAGCCTCAACATCCTGTCGGGCTTCGTGGCCGGCAACTTCAGCGCCTTCTGGATGGGCCTGCTCATGCTGGCCCTGATGGCGGGCGGATGGCTGATCAGCAAGAACGATGACCTGATCATCCTGATGCCCAACTCGTACGCGGGCCCGATCTTCGCCTTCGGCCTGATCGCGTTCGGCTTCCTGGGCATGGGCCCCGTCACGATCGCGGTCGACAGCTTCGGCCCGGTCACCGACAACGCCCAGAGCGTCTACGAGCTGAGCCGCATCGAGTCGATCCCGTCCATCCGCGACGAGATCAAGCGCAACTACGGCTTCGACGCCGACTTCGAGCACGCCAAGCTCCTGCTCGAGCGCGGCGACGGCGCCGGCAACACCTTCAAGGCGACCGCCAAGCCGGTGCTCATCGGCACCGCGGTCGTCGGCGCGACCACGATGATCTTCGGCATCATCCTGGCCCTGTCGAACCCGAAGGTCGGCGTGGTGCCCGAGGGCAGCTCGATCGAGAGCGTCCTGAGCATCGTGAAGCCGGAGATCCTGCTCGGCCTCCTCATGGGCGGCGCGGTGATCTACTGGTTCACGGGCGCCTCGATGCAGGCCGTCGTCACCGGCGCCTCCCGCGCGGTGGTCTACATCAAGGAGAACATGAACCTCAGCGCGACGACAGCGACGACCGAGTCCTCCCAGGAAGTCGTCCGCATCTGCACGCAGTATGCGCAGATGGGCATGACGAACATCTTCATCGTCATCTTCTGCTTCTCGCT
>JBEIFT010000200.1:0-5120 GCA_040382255.1 Phycisphaeraceae bacterium | reverse complement strand
GCGGCGGGGCGGGCGGCACGGGCGCGCTGCGCGACGGCTGGCAGGCCGTGCGCGTGGATGCCGCCGGCGCGGCGCACGTCGAGATCGCGGCGCTCAAGCCTGCCGAGGTTGCGGGCGGCGTCGCGCTGCGCGTGGTCGAGGTCCGCGGCGGCGCGGGAACGGTGACCGTGCGCTGGGGATTCCCGGTGGCGGACGTCTTCCCGGCGGACCTCTTCGAGCGGCCGGCCGAGCTCGCGGGCTTCGCGCACGACCCGGCGTCCGGCACCACGACCTTCGCGGTCCGGCCGTTCCAGATCGTGACGCTCCGCGCGGAACTTGGCGCGCCCGTAGCCTGACCCCCATGCAGCTCCTGGACTGGGTCATCGTGGTGGCGTTCCTGGCGGCGCTGGCCGGCTCCGCATGGAGCATGCGCCGGCACGCCACCAGCGTCAGCGGCTTCCTGAGCGCGAACCGCCTGGCGGGCCGCTACCTGCTGACCGTGTCCTACAACATGGCGCAGGTCGGCGTGATCACGCTGGTCTGGTACTTCCAGCTGGGCTACGACGTCGGCTTCACGCAGTACTGGTGGGGCTACCTGGAGGGGCCGTCGCTCATCCTGCTCGCGATCACGGGCTGGGTCATCTACCGCTTCCGCGAGACGCGCGCGATGACGCTGGCGCAGTTCTTCGAGATGCGGTACTCGAAGCGCTTCCGCATCTTCAGCGGCCTGGTGGCGTTCGTCTCGGGCATCCTGAACTACGCGATCTTCCCCGGCGTGACGGCGCGCTTCTTCATCGCGATGCTGGGCATGCCGGACCATTTCGGGCTGCTGGGCATGACGTTCCCAACGTTCCCCGCGGTGATGATCGGCCTGCTGACGTTCGCGGTGTTCCTGGTCTTCGCGGGCGGCATGCTGGCGGTGCTGGTCACCGACTTCTTCCAGGGCGTCTTCTGCTTCTGCACGTTCGTGACGGTCTGCTACTGGGTGCTGCTCAAGTTCCCCTGGCTGCAGCTGGAGCAGACGATGATGATGCTGCCCGCCGGCAAGAGCATGCTGAACCCGCTGGGCCTGCAGGACGAGCAGAACTTCAACGTCGTCTACTGGCTGATCAGCGCGTTCATCCTGTTCTACGCGTGCCGCGCGTGGCAGGGGGACCAGGGCTACAACAGCGCCGCGCGCGACGCGCACGAGGCGCGCATGGGCCAGCTGCTGAACGGCTGGCGCTACCGCACGCTGATGCTGGTGACGGTGCTGATCCCGCTGGCGGTGCGCGCGTTCCTGACGCACCCGGAGCACGCGGCCGCCGCGGCGCCGCTCAAGGACCTGATCGCCGCGCAGCCCACGCAGGCGCTGCAGGCCGAGATGCGCGTGCCGCTGGCGCTGGGCGTGATGCTGCCGACGGGCCTGCTCGGCCTGGTCGTCGCCGCGATGCTGGGCGCCGCGATCAGCACCGACGAGGCGTACCTGCACTCGTGGGCGTCGATCTTCGTGCAGGACGTGGTGCTGCCGTTCCGCAAGAAGCCCATGGCGCCGCGCGCGCAGCTGCTGCTCCTGAAGGCCGCCGTGCTGGGGGTCGCGCTCTTCGCCTTCTGCTTCAGCCTGTGGTACGAGCCGGGCATCTACATCGCGATGTTCGCGGCGCTGAGCGCCAGCATCTTCGTCGCGGGCGGCGGGGCGGCCATCATCGGCGGCCTGTACACGCGGTGGGGCACCACCGCCGGCGCGTGGGGCGCCATGCTGGCGGGCATGACGCTCTGCATCCTGGGCGTGGTGGTGACCAACGCGAAGCAGGAGTGGGTCGACGCGTGGCGTGCGGCCGACGCCGCGGCGCCCCTGCGCGCGTGGGGCGACTTCTGCGCGTGGACGCGCACGAACCTCAACGGCCAGGTCATCTCGTTCATCGCGATGATGGCCTCGTGCGCCGCGTACGTCGGGTTCAGCCTGGCGGGCGGCGTCAAGCGCTTCGACCTTGACCGGCTGCTGCACCGCGGGAAGTACCGCGTCGAGGGCGACGCCGCGCTGGACGAGGCGCCGCAGACGTTCTGGGAGAAGATCGGCTTCGACAGCCAGTACAGGGGCTGGGACCGGTTCGTGGCGTGGATCACGCTCTCGTGGCCGCTCTTCTTCACGGCGCTCTTCTGCGTGGGCACGCCGTGGCTGCTGTGGCGCAAGTCGGACGGCCGCGCGGTGACCGACGAGGCATGGTCCGGATTCTGGCAGGCATGGTCGTGGTTCATCCTGGCGGCCAGCACGGTGGTGATGGTGTGGTTCACCGTCGGCGGCATCCGCGACTACCGCCGCCTGCGCCGCGACCTGCGCGAATTCAGGGCGGATGCCGCGGACGACGGCACGGTGCGGTGACCCATCCCGCGCGGTAGCGTTCCCGGCATGCAGGTCGTCTTCCCGGTTGCCGATGCGTGGATGGTCGAGTGCACGTCGTGCGCGTCGCCCGATGCGCCCGCGGGGATCGTGGGGCGCCGCTTCCCTGCGCACGTGCCGGGGGCGGTGCACCTGGACCTGGAACGCGCGGGCGTGATCCCGCCCGTCGACCATGGCGACGGCGAGATGCGGCAGGCGTGGGTTGGCCACGCGGACTGGACCTGGCGCGGTGCGTTCGAGGTGGCGGCGGAGACGCTGGCCGCCGAGCGCGTGGAACTGGTGTTCGGGTCGATCGACACGGTCGCGCGCGTCGAGGTGAACGGCGTACACGTGGGCGACGCCGCGAACCAGTTCACGACGCAGCGATTCGACGCGAAGGAGGCGCTGCGCCCGGGCCGCAACGAGGTCTCGGTCGCGGTGCGCGCGCCGGTGCCGTACGTGCTGGCGACGGAGGCGCAGCTGGGCCCGCGCCCGGTGAACGGCGACTGGACGCCGTATCCGTTCGTCCGGAAGAGCGCGTGCAACTTCGGCTGGGACTGGGGGCCGCGCGTGCCGACGAGCGGCCTGGGCGGCAGCGTGCGGATCGAGGCGTGGCGCGCGGCGCGCATCGAGTCGGTGCGCCCGCTGGTACTGCGCTGCGACGAGGCGTCCGCGACGGTGGCCGTGCACGTGGACGCGGTGCGTGCGGCGCGCGGCGGCCTGCCGGTGGTGGCGGAGGTGGAGCTGGAGACGCCGCTCGGCGAGCGGATCACGGGCAGCGCGCCGCTGGAGGCGGACGGCCGCGCGACCGTCACGCTCGAGGTTCCGCGCCCGATGCGATGGTGGCCGCGCGGCCGCGGTGCGCAGCATCTGCACGGCCTGCGCGTGCGGCTGGCGGTCGAGGGCGTGCGCGGCGGGGCCGGCGTGCTGCACGCGTGGCGCCGGCGGATCGGCCTGCGCAGCGTGGCGCTCGACACGGCGCCGGACGCACACGGCTCGCGCTTCGCGATCGTCGTGAACGGCGAGCACGTCGCGGTGGTCGGCGCCAACTGGATCCCCGCGCAGCTCTTCCCCGAGGCGCCGGACGGCGGCCGCACCGATGCGCTGCTTGAGCTTGCCTGCGAGGCGAACCTGAACATGCTGCGCGTCTGGGGCGGCGGGATCTACGAGCCCGAGCGCTTCTACGAACGCTGCGACGAGCTTGGGCTGATGGTCTGGCAGGACTTCATGTTCGCGTGCGCCAGCTATCCCGAGGACGACCCGATGCCCGCGCTGGTGGAGCGCGAGGCGCGCGAGCAGGTGGCGCGGCTCAGCTCGCACCCGTGCGTCGTGCTGTGGTGCGGCGGAAACGAGGACGTGCTGGCGTGGCAGTCGTGGGGATTCCGCGAGCGGCTGCGTCCCGGGCAGTCGTGGGGATGGCAGTACTGGTCCGACCTGCTGCCGCGCGTCTGCCGCGAGGTCGACCCGACGCGCCCGTTCTGGACGGAGAGCCCGTGGAGCGGGACGCTCGACCGCCACGCGAACGACCCCGACCACGGCGACCGCCACACGTGGGACCTGAAGATCGACGCGTACCGCACGATGGTGCCGCGGTTCACCAGCGAGTTCGGGCACCAGAGCCCGCCCAACCTGCGCACGATCGAGGAAGCGCTCGGCCGCGGCGCGCTGACGATGGACAGCCCCGACCTGGCCGCGCGCCAGCGTGCGTGGGGCGGCGACGCCGCGCAGTACGCGCCGTACCTGGCCGAGTGGTTCCGCCCGGCGCGTGACTTCGGCGAGTGGCTCTACCAGGCGCAGCTGCTGCAGGCGCGCGCGATGCGGACCTGCATCGCATGGCTGCGCGCGAACCGGCCGCGCTCGATGGGGTCGCTCTTCTGGCAGTGGAACGACGTGTGGAGCGGCCACAGCTGGAGCGCCGTCGACGTGAAGCTGCGGCCGAAGCCGTTCTGGCACGCGCTGCGCGAGTGCGCGGCGGCGCGCCTGGCCACGATCGAGCCGCTTGGCCCGGCCGGCTCGGACGGCGATCGGGCGCTGCGCGTCGCGCTGGTGAACGATTCGCGCGACCCGTGGCGTGCGCACGTGCGCGTGATGCGCATCGGGCTCGACGGCCGCGCGATCGCGCGCGGCGAGGACCGCGTGGACGTCGCCGGCGACGCGGTGGACGCGAGCATCGACCCGCTGCGGCTGGTCGGCGCGCCGTCGGATCCCGGCGCCGAATGCCTGCTGGCCGAGGTTGACGGGCATCGCGCGTGGTGGTGGTGGCGGCGCGACGTCGAGCGCGCGCCCGCCGCGGCGCGCGTCGAGACGAACGTCAGCGGCTTCGGCGCCGACTGGACCGTGCACGTGCGCGCGAACGGGCTGGTGCGCGACCTGTGGATCGAGCCCGACGCCGACTGGGTGCGCTGCGAGCCGAACCTGCTGACGCTGCTGCCCGGCGAGGACGTGCGCGTGGCGATCACGCTGGCGCGCCCGCACGCGGGGCCGCTGGACGTCCGCGTGCACTGGGCGTAGCCGCGAAAATGGGTTCGGGATATCCCGAACCCAATTTCCGCTCGCGAAAAAGGGCCGTGCGCAGCGGGTGCGCGCCCGCGCGACCTTAGATTCCCCGCGTCGCAAGGAGACGATCGGAGGAACCCATGTGCTTCGGAACGACCGGGGAAGACCGGGCCGCGCGTGCGGCCGTGGCGGCGGTGCAGCGTCGGCGTCAGGTGCGCGTGCCGGACAACGCCGCGGAGATCGAGCGTGCCGCGCAGGCGGCCCGCGAGCGCCGCGCCGGGCTCGC
>JBEIFT010000199.1:0-5130 GCA_040382255.1 Phycisphaeraceae bacterium | reverse complement strand
TGGATGAGAGCCTGACACCGCCCGTTTGGGTCCGCGCTTTGCGCGCGGCGTTGGAAATGGAACCGGACACCGTGTTTATCGTTGCCGGCAGCGCGGGCCGCGCCACCGTCAGCACCGCCGCACCCAGGAACCAGCCGGAGGCCGCAAGGAAGAACACCGCGTTCCCGGTGTCGAACAGCCCGAACAGGAAGTCGTCCAGCCGCCGCAGCGGGTCCAGCGCGAACGCCGCGTAGGCCGCGCGCCCGGGAAGCAGCGCCGGCACGCCCTTCGCCAGCGCGATCCACGTCAGCCACAGGAAGACCGTCAGCAGGTACGCGCCCACCTGGTTGCCGGCCAGCGCCGACATCAGGATGCCCGTCGCCACGTACGCCGCGCCGGCCAGCAGCAGCCCCGCGACGCCGGTCGCCGCCTCGGCCCAGTCGGGCGCCGCGAACCACTCCAGCACCGCCAGCTGCGCCAGCGTGGGCACCAGCACGGTCACCGCCAGCAGCGCGAGCAGCGCCATGAACTTGCCAAGCACGATCGCGCCGAACCCCGCCGGCGACGCCGCGAGCGAGGACCACGTCGCGGCGCGGCGCTCCTCGGCGACGGAGCGCATCGAGAGCGCGGGCGCCACCAGCAGCACCGCCCAGCCCAGCGCGATGAACGTGCCGCGCAACGTGGCCGGCGCACCGCCCTGGAAAACCGAGAGCGCGAACACCGTGCCCGCCAGCGCGGACGAAGCTGCCACGACGCTCCAGCCGAGCGCGGTGCCCATCAGGAGCGCCCACTCGCGGCGCGCGATCGCCAGCGCGGCACGCATCACGCGGCACCCCCGGCGCGCGGCACCAGCCGCAGGAAGAGGTCTTCCAGGCTCGCGGCGCGCAGCTCGGCGCGGCGCAGCGGGATGCGCTCCGCGGCCGCGGCACGCGCCACGGCGTCGGCGATGCCCGCGTCCAGTGCGTCGACCTCCACGCGCCACCAGCCGTCCTCGCCGCGCGCGGCACGCACGTCGCGCACGCCCGGCAGCGTGCGCAGCATCGCGGCGCAGTCGCGCTCGGCCTCCAGCAGCAGCACGTTCGCCGCGGCGCCGCGGGCGCGCAGGTCGGCCAGGGTGCCGTCGGCCACCACGCGGCCGCGGTCCACCAGCACGGCGCGGTCGCAGCTGGCCTCGACCTCGGCCAGCACGTGGCTCGAGAGCAGGATGGTCGACTCGGCGGCCAGTTCGCGGAGCAGCGCGCGGAAGTCGCGCACCTGCGCGGGGTCCAGGCCGGAGGTCGGCTCGTCCAGGATGATCGCCGTCGGCCCGTGCACGATCGCGCCGGCCAGGCCCACGCGCTGGCGGTAGCCCTTCGAGAGCTGCCCGCACAGCCGGCGGCGCACGTCGGCCACCTGGCAGCGCGCCAGCGCACGGTCGATCGCGGCGGCACGCTCGCGGCGGGGCACGCCGTAGAGGTCGGCCCGGAACCGCAGGAATTCGTCCACGCTCAGGTCGGGCTGCAGCGGGCTCTCCTCGGGAAGGAATCCCACCGACCGCCGCACGGCCGCGCCGGCCGCCCCATCCGCGCCCATCTCCCGGCCATCGATGGTGACCCGGCCGGCGTCCGCCGCCAGCACCCCCACCACGATCCGGATCGTCGTCGTCTTTCCGGCGCCGTTCGGCCCGAGGAACCCGCAGACCGACCCGCGGGGCACCGCGAACGTGATGCCGTCCACCGCGGCCACACGGCCGAATCGCTTGACGATGCCGTGGATCTCGATCATGCGCGGGGGGCGTATGGTACCTACACTTCCCCACGTCCCACCCGGACCGCACGGAGCGCGTGATGTCCCCGAACGCCCGAAAAGACCTGCACGGCGGCGACCCGGCCCTCCTCCTGGAGGAGATCGGCGACGGCATCGGCGTGGTCGACCGCGCGGGCGAGCTGCTCTGGATGAATCACCGGCTGGAGGCGGTCTCGCCCGAGACGCTCCGCCGCTTCTCCGACTGCTGCAAGGACCTGCTGGATGAATTGGCGCGCGACGGCATGGACCGCCGCACGCACCTGCGCAGCTTCCGCGCCGGCGACCGCTCGTGGGAAGTGGCGATCACGCCGCTCGTCCCGGACGGCGAGCAGGCCGCGCCCGCCGAGCGCGTGGTCGGCGTGCTGCACGATGTCACCACCCGCCAGCGCATCCTGGACCGCGTGGACGACATCGACGCCGCCGGCGCCGACCTGCTGGCGCTGGACGCCAAGACGATCAACCCGCTGAACGTGGCCGACCGCCTGCGCATGATCGAGGGCAAGATCGTGGCGGCCCTCGAACGCCTCTTCGGCGCGCGCCAGTTCGAGGTGCGCCTGCTTGACCAGGCGACGCAGAAGCTCGAGCTGGTCACCAGCCGCGGCATCGAGCCGCTGCCCCCGGGCCGCTTCCTGTACGCCAGCCCCGAGGGCAACGGCATCAGCGGCCACGTCGCGTCCAGCGGCGAGGCATACCTCTGCCGCGACGCGGCGACGGACCACTTCTACGTCCCCGGCCTCGAGGGCGCGCAGAGCAGCATGACCGTGCCGCTCCTGCTGCACGACAAGGTGGTCGGCGTCCTGAACGTCGAGAGCCGCGAAGCGTTGCGCTATGACGAAGAGGACCTCCTCTGCCTGGAGCTGCTGGGCCGCTACGTGGCCATGGCGCTCAACATCCTGGACATGCTGGTGGTCGAGCGCTACACGACCAACCAGCGCGTGAGCGGCGCGCTGCGCGACGAGATCACCGCCCCGATCGGCGCGATCCGCACGGCGGTCGAGGCGCTGAAGCGCGACCCCGACGTCCCGCCGCAGGCGATCGCCGAGCTCGAGCGCGCGATCGCGAGCGTCGAGCAGCGCATGCGCAGCGCGACCGGCGGCCCGCAGACCGTGCTGGGCGTCGACCGCGTGGACCGCTCGAAGGGCGCGGATCCCGACATCGCCGGCCGCCGCATCGCGGTGATGGACGACGAGGAAGGCATCCGCGGCGCCGTCGCCGGCGTGCTGGGCGAGGCCGGCGCGATCGTCGACAGCTTCCCCGACGGCCAGGCCGGCTGCGACGCCGTGATCCGCGCCGGCAAGGAAGGCCGCCCGTACGACGTGGTGATCAGCGACGTGCGCATGCCCGCGCGCAACGGCTACGAGGTCTTCCGCGTGGCCAAGGAGACCTCCCCCCGCACGCAGGTCATCCTGATGACGGGCTTCGGCTACGACCCGAACCACTCGATCGTGCGCTCGACGCAGGAAGGCCTGCACTGCTTCCTCTTCAAGCCGTTCCAGGCGCAGCAGCTGCTCGACGAGACGCGCAAGGCGATCGCCGAGTGGCGCGGCGAACGGCCGCTCAGCAGCGGGTTGTGAGTCGCGGGGTTCGCCCCCGCAGCACGGGCCTCAGCTCCGATCCGCCACCAACACCCGCCAAAACCCCTCGAAATCCTTGCGGACATCGGCGTTCGCCAGCGCCGGGTTCGCGCGCGCCGCGGCCAGCACGTGGTCGCGCTGGCGGTGGCCGATCTCGACCACCAGCCGGCCGCCGGGGCGCAGCCATTCGTGGGCGCCGGCGATGAGCGGCGCCAGCACGTCCATGCCCTGCGCGCCGCCGGCGAGCGCGGTGCGCGGCTCGTGGTCGCGGACGTTGGGGGCCATCTCGTCCCACTCGTCGTCGGCGACGTAGGGCGGGTTCGAGACCAGCACGTCGAAGGTGCCGCGTTCCTCGGCACGCAGCGGCGCCCACAGGCTGCCGGCGCGGAAGTCGATGCGCGCGGCCACGCCGTGGGCGGTGGCGTTCGTGCGCGCCAGCTCGACGGCCGCCGGCACCAGGTCCGTGGCGACGAAGGCGCACTCGACCGCGCGCTTCGGCGCGCCGGGCTCGGCGGTGCGGCGCTCGCCGGAGAGGCCGAGCGCGGTGCAGACGGTGATGCAGCCGGTGCCGGTGCCGATCTCCAGGATGCGCACGGGGCTTGCGCCGCGCTCGGCGGCGGCGCGCGCGGCGGCGATGCACTCCTCGACGGCATGCTCGGTCGCGGGCCGCGGGATCAGCGTCGCGGGGCCCACGGCGAAGCGCTTCGACCAGAACCACGCCTCGCCGACGAGGTACTGCACGGGCTCGTGGCGCGCGGCGCGCTGCACGAGCGCGCGCAGGCGCTCGAGCTCGTCGGGCGACGCCGGCCGGTCGGCCTCCATGTAGAGCCGCATCCGCTCGGCGCGGATCACGTGGCCGACCAGCATCTCCGCGCACACGCGCGGGGAATCGACCCCCTTTTGCGTCAGGTGACCGTCGATCCAGCGCAGCAGGCGCCGGGTGGTCCACGGCGCGGACGGGTCGTCCCCGCCGCGGCGCGCTGCGGAATCGTCGCGTGCGGGCGCATCCATGCGGGGGCTATCCTATACCCCCTTCGCGCCACCCCCCGCGATCATGGAGAAAACGATGACCGAGATCCTCACCGCCCTCCGCGACCGACTCCAGCCCACCGGCCGCTTCGCCGACGTCACGCTTGCCGGCGAAGCGCTGCGCTGCCGCGCGAAGGGCGCCGACGCGTGGTACGTCGTCGACCGCGAGGGCGACGGCCTGGCGGTCGCGCTGCTCACCGCCGACCGATGGCTGAGCGAATCGATCGAGGGCGACATGCTGGAGGGCCGCGACACCGCCGAGGAGCTGGTCGACGACGAACTGGTCGAGGTCGGCTTCCCCGCGCGCTGCCAGCCCGTGAAGCACTTCCGCGACGACGCCAAGCAGTACGTCTTCCGCAGCCGCGTGCCGCTCGAGGCCGCCGGCAGCGACCGCGTGGCGGCCGTCGCCACGTACCTGCTCGCCTTCGAGGCCGCGTTCGCCAACCTGGGCGACATGCAGGGTGGTGACGGCGAGTGACCGACCGTCCAGTCAAGGTCGTCATGCTCGGCTGGGAGTTTCCGCCCTTCATCACGGGCGGGCTCGGCACGGCATGCCATGGCCTGACGAAGGCGCTCGACGCGCAGGGCACGCAGGTGCCGTTCGTGCTGCCCCAGGGCATCGCGGGCGAGCACGCCTCGCACGTCGACCTGGTGGTCCCGGGCGGGGATTCCGGCCCGAACGTCGCGACGCGCGCGTCGAATTCGCGCCCCACGGGCCTGCCGTTCGACCGCCGGAGCGCGGACCGCGGCATCGCGGCGCGGC
>JBEIFT010000198.1:0-5147 GCA_040382255.1 Phycisphaeraceae bacterium | reverse complement strand
GCACCACGGCCTGCGCGCGGGCGTCCGCGGGAACGGTCGCCAGGCTGGTGACGTCGCCGGCCACGCCCAGGTCCTCGGCCAGCGCGCGCGCCACCTGCGCGGCAAGCTCCGCGGGCGGCACCAGCGTCGCCAGCAGCTCGGGGAGCGGCAGCGGGTCCAGGTCGGGCGGCGGCACGGGCGCGGGCATCGCCCCGATGGTATCCAACCCGCCATGGCCAGCATCTTCACGCGCATCATCGACGGCGAGATCCCCTGCCACCGGCTGTACGAGGACGATCACGTCATCGCGTTCCTGGACATCATGCCGCTCTCGCGCGGGCACGCGCTGGTGGTGCCCAAGGAGGAGCGCGCGAAGCTGCACGAGCTCTCGCCCGCCGCGGCCGCCGCGTGCGGTGCCGCGCTGCAGCGCGTGGCCAAGGCCATCGTCGCGGCCACCGGCGCCCAGGACTACAACGTGCTGCAGAACAACGGCGCGGCCGCGCACCAGGCGGTGATGCACGTGCACTTCCACGTGATCCCGAAGCACGCGGACGGCACCGGGCTGGGGATCGGCTGGAACGCCGGCACGCTGGGCGCGGACGAGGGCAAGGCGCTCGCGGAGTCGGTGCGGGCGGCGATGGCGTGAGGCTCGGCGGGGGCACGGGCGCCGGCCGCAGCACGCGCCGCGGCGCCGCCGGTCACGGCCAGATGCCGCGCACCTCGTACACGCGCGCGATCTGCTCCAGCGCGGCGCAGGTGGCCGCGGTGCGCAGGTCGCATTCGTAGCGGTGGCGCGCCAGCTTCACGCGGCGCGCGGCGGCGACCATCGTCTCGGCCAGCGCCTCGGCGATGTCGGTCGAGGTCCAGCTGGTGGCGCTGCGGTTCTGCAGCCACTCGAAGTAGCTGACCGCCACGCCGCCGCCGTTGCACAGGATGGCGGGGATCACGTCGATGCCGCGCTGCAGGAAGACGCCGTCCGCATCGGCCGTCACGGGCGCGCTGCCCACCTCGGCCACGACGCGCGCGCCCACGGCGGTGGCGACGTCGGCGTCGATCATCTGCTCGAGCGCCGCCGGCACCAGCACGTCGCAGGGCAGCTGCCAGAACTCCTGCGGACGCACGAAGTCTCCGCGCGGGAAGCCCTCGAGCGTGCCGTTCGCGTCCAGGTGCGCGGCCAGGTCCACGGGGTCGATGCCGCCGTCGCAGACGATCGCGCCGTTGCGGTCCAGCACGCCGACCAGGCGCGCGCCCGCCGCCGAGAGCGCGAGCGCGCTGGAGCGGCCGACGTTGCCGAAGCCCGCGACCGTGAAGGTCATGGCCGACGGGTCGATCCCCATGTCGGGGAGCATCTCGCGCAGCACCTCCAGCAGGCCGTTGCCGCCGGCGTTCTCGCGACCGGCGCTGCCGCCCGCCTCGTGGGGCTTGCCGGTCGCCACGCGCTGCGCCGCGTTGCGCAGCTGCTCGGGCGCGGTCTGCGCATAGGTGTCGGCGAACCACGCCATGACCTGCGGGTCGGTGCCGACGCCGGGGCCCACGACGTCGTGGTCGGGCCCGATCTGGTGGCTGATCGCCCAGCAGAAGCGGCGGGTGACGCGCTCCAGCTCGTCGCGGGTCAGTTCGCGCACGCTGCAGTTCACGCCGCCGTACGCGCCGCCGAACGGCAGGCGCAGCAGGCTGCACTTGAGCGTCATCAGCAGCGCCAGCGCGCGCATCGACTCCAGGTCCGCCGTCGGGTGGAACCGCAGGCCGCCCTTGAACGGGCCGAGCGCCGCGTTGTGCTGCACGCGCCAGCCGCGGAAGAGCCGGTGCTGCCCGTCGTCCATCAGGACGGGGAAGTTCACGGCGATCTCGTTCTTGGGCTGCGCCAGGATCAGCTGGTGGTGGTGCTTCACGCCGACCAGCTCGGCCGCGCTGAGCATGTGCCCCAGCGACTGGTGGAACACGCTGGACGGGTTGCGCCCGATCCCCAGGTCCTCGAAGACCACGCGGGGGTTGCTGACGGAGCTGGGCGTGAACGGACCGCGGCGCGGATGCTGGCTCATGGCGTGGCTTCCTTCCTCACTTCACGAAGGTCACCCTGCCCCAGTACTGCGGCAGGTGCATGTCGATCGCCCACTGCGGGCTCCAGACCCAGTTGTCCTCGGGCAGGTTCGCCTGCTTGGCGTACATGTTGAACGCGCCGTCCTGGCGCATCGCGGCGGCGGTCGAATAGGCGTCGAACGACCGCGGGCGCGCGGCCGGCGCCGGCTCGTGGTTGTTGCGCCACTGCACGCGCGAGAAATTGATGCGCCACGTCTCGCCGGCCTTCGGGGCGCTGCGCGCACGGGCCGACTCGCCGAACCCGCGCTGGTCCGCGGGCAGCGCGTCGATGCGGGGGTCCTTCGGCGGCGCGAACGCCGACCAGGGGATCGCCATCGTGACGACCCAGCGGCGGTCGATGTCCTTCGGGTCGTTCAGCGTGCCGTCCACCGCGATGCCGCGGACGATGCCGTCCGCGTTCCATTCGTGCACCGCGGGGCCGCCGTTGCGGTAGCTGCGGTGCAGGAAGAGGTCGAACACGGTGCCCAGCGCGTTGATCTCGATCTCGTAGTACTCGTTGCCGTCGCCGTCGGGGTCGATGAACGCCTCGAAGTCGTTGTCCTGGAAGACGACCTGGTCGTTCTGCCTCAGGGCGCCCCAGACGTGCGGGTCGCTGAGCTCGGCGCCCAGGTACAGGCAGCGGTCGTCCCACATCATCTTGGCGCGCGTGCGGTACGGCGGATTGGGCTTGCGGGGCCCCTGGATGTCGACGAAGTCCGCGGTCCAGGGCGCGGACGCCCACGCGCCCTGCTCGAGCACGTCGACGCCCGCGTCGCCCGCGCCGGCGGGCGCGGTCTTCGCGTACGGGGCCGCATACTTCAGCGGCTCCGCCAGCGGCTGGGCGACGGGCGCCCACTGCCATCCGGAGCAGGCCGAGGCGAGGAGCGTCCCCGCCACGGCCACGGCACCGGCGAAGCGTGCGCGCGCGCGGCTCACTTGCGCTTCCCGCCCTTCTTGGCCTTGGACGCCTTCGCGGGCTTGGAGGCCTTGGCGGACTTGCCGGCCTTCTTGCCCTTCGCGCCCTTCGCGCCCTTCGGCGACGTGCCCAGCTCGATCGCCGCCTTCGCCGCCGCGAGCCGCGCCACGGGGACGCGGAACGGCGAGCAGCTGACGTACGCCAGGCCGACCTTCTCGAAGAACTTGATGCTGGCGGGGTCGCCGCCGTGCTCGCCGCAGATGCCCAGCTTGATGTCCGGGCGCGTGGCGCGGCCGCGCACGCAGGCCATGTCGACCAGTTGGCCGACGCCGCCCACGTCGATCGACGCGAACGGGTTGTCCTTCACGATCTCCAGCTCCTGGTACCGCGGCAGGAAGCTGCCCGAGTCGTCGCGGCTCATGCCCAGGCCGGTCTGCGTCAGGTCGTTGGTGCCGAAGCTGAAGAACTGCGCGGTCTCGGCGATCTCGCCCGCGGCGACGGCCGCGCGCGGGAGCTCGATCATCGTGCCGACGGCGTAGTCGATCTTCTGCTTGGTGGCGGCCATGACCTCCTGCGCCACGCGGTGCACCGTCTCGACCTGCAGGTCCAGCTCGCGCTTGAAGGCGATGAGCGGGATCATGACCTCGGGCTTCGTCTTGATGCCCGAGCGCTGGACGGCGGCCGCGGCCTCGAAGATGGCGCGCGCCTGCATCTCGGTGATCTCGCTGAAGATCACGCCCAGGCGGCAGCCGCGGAAGCCGAGCATCGGGTTGAACTCGTGCAGCTCGTGCACGCGGCGGTCGATGTCCTCGGCGGGCACGCCCAGCTTCTTCGCCAGGTCGGCCTGCTGCTCCTTGCCGTGCGGCAGGAACTCGTGGAGCGGCGGGTCCAGCAGGCGGATGCACGCCGGGGCTCCCTCGAGCGCGCGGAAGATGCCGTCGAAGTCGGCGCGCTGGTACGGCAGCAGCTTGGCCAGCGCACGGCGGCGGCCCTCGATGTCGCGGGCCAGGATCATCTCGCGCATCGCGTCGATGCGGTCGCCCTCGAAGAACATGTGCTCGGTGCGGCAGAGGCCGATGCCCTCCGCGCCGAACGCCACGGCCTGGCGCACCTGCTCCGGGGTGTCCGCGTTGGTGCGGATGCCCAGGCGGCGGTACTTGTCCGCCAGGCCCATGATGAAGTCGAAGTCCTTGAAGACGCGGCTCTCGGAGGGCTTCATCGTCTTGGCGACGAGCACCTGCTTGAGCTCGCTGTCGGCGGTGGCCAGCTTGCCCTCGATCACCTCGCCGGTGGTGCCGTTGATCGAGAGGAAGTCGCCCTCGCGCAGCGTGCGGCCCGCGCAGGTCATGGTGCCCGCGTGGTAGTCGATGGCGATCTCGCCGGCGCCGGCGACGCACACCTTGCCCATCTGGCGGGCGACCAGCGCCGCGTGGCTGCTGACGCCGCCGCGGGTGGTCAGGATGCCGTCGGCCGCGATCATGCCGCGCAGGTCCTCGGGGCTGGTCTCGATGCGGACGAGCACCACGTGCTTGCCCTTGCGGGCCAGTTCCTCGGCCTTGCTGGCGCTGAACGCGATCTCGCCGCACGCGGCGCCGGGGCCGGCGGGCAGGCCCTTGGTCAGGATGCGGCCGTCCTTGCGCGCCTGCTCGTAGCCGGCGCGATCGAAGATCGGCTGCAGCAGCTGGTTCATCGTCTCGGGGTCGGCGCTCCGCACGGCGTGCTCGGGCGACATCAGGCCCTCCTTCACCATGTCGTGCGCGATGCGGACGTACGCCAGCGCGGTGCGCTTGCCGTTGCGCGTCTGCAGCATCCAGAGCTTCTTGTTCTCGATGGTGAACTCGAAGTCCTGGACGTCGCCGAAGCGCTTCTCGAGCGTCTTGCGGACCTTCTCGAGCTGGCCGAAGCTCTTGTGGAGGATCTTGTCCTTGGCCATCTCGGCGACGGGCAGCGGCGTGCGCACGCCGGCGACGACGTCCTCGCCCTGCGCATTCACCAGGTACTCGCCGTAGAAGACGTTCTCGCCGTTGGCCGGGTCGCGCGTGAACGCGACGCCCGTGGCGCAGTCGTCGCCCATGTTGCCGTAGACCATCGCCTGCACGTTGACGGCGGTGCCCCACTCGTGCGGGATCTTGTACTTGTTGCGGTACACGATCGCGCGGTCGTTGTTCCAGCT
>JBEIFT010000197.1:0-5165 GCA_040382255.1 Phycisphaeraceae bacterium | reverse complement strand
TCCAGGCCCATGAGCCGGTCGCGGACGCACCCGCCCGCGAAGAGCGCGCGGAAGCCGGAGTCCTGCAGGCGCGCGGCGAACCGCGCGGCGCGCAGCGAGCGCAGGCGGTCCTCGGCCATGCGCGCATCGGCGTCGCCGATCGCGCGCAGGACGCGCGCGGCCAGGTCGGCGCGGCCGCCGACGTGGTCGATCACCTGTCCGGTGACGGGATCCTCGAAGAGGCCGTTGATCGTGAAGTCGCGGCGCAGCGCGTCCTCGCGGTCGTCGGTGAAGCGCACGCCCTGCGGGCGGCGGCCGTCGACGTAGGAATCGTCGCTGCGGAAGGTCGCGACCTCGACGGGGCGCCCGCCGTGCACGACGAGCATGACGCCGAACGCCTCGCCCACGCCGATCGCGCGCGGGAAGACGCGGCGCACCTGCTCGGGCTGCGCGTCGGTGGCGACGTCGTAGTCGGCGGGCTCCAGGCCCATGAGCCGGTCGCGGACGCACCCGCCCGCGAAGAGCGCGCGGAAGCCGGAGTCCTGCAGGCGCGCGGCGACCCACGACGCGGCCTCGCGCGCGGTCGCGGTGGGCGCGCTCACGGCGCGTCCCCCTGCCAGTACGGGCGGTCGGCCGGGCCGTGCGGCGGGAACGCGCCGCCGGTGCGCGCGCGCAGCCGCTCGCGGCAGCGCATGCGCAGCTCCTCGATCCGGCGGCGCAGGTTCTCGAGCAGCACGTCGTTCCCCTGCTTCGCCCAGGCCTCGAGCTCCTCGGGCGCGATCGGCCGGCCGATCTCGCACTCCATCCAGCCCCACGGCTTCGGCAGCTTGCGGTCGCGCGGCCACAGGTCGTGGTTGCCGTCGACCGCCATCGGCACGACGGGGACCTTCGCCTTGCGGATCAGCAGGCCGATGCCGGGCTTCAGCGGCTGCGTGCGGCCGTCGGGGCTTCGGGTGCCCTCGGGGAACATGAAGACCGAGCGCCCCATCGCCAGCTGCTTGAGCGCGGTGCGCAGCGCGCCCATGTCGCCGGAGCCGCGCTCGATGGGCACGGCGCCGTAGCTGCTGATGAGCGCGCCGAACGGGCGGAAGCGGAAGAGGCTCTCGCGCGCGATGATCGTGTACGGCCGGTCGATCGTGGCGGTGCCGCAGCTGACCGGGTCCAGGAAGCTCTGGTGGTTGCTGACGACGATGATCCCGCCCGCCCGCGGCACGTTCGACGCACCTGTGACGCGGAAGCGGTACGCCACCGCGAAGAGCGCGCGAAGGAACGACGCGCTGGCGGTGAACCACGCGACGGACAGCGCCCCGCGCCCGGGAGCGCGGCGGGCGGCCTGGAAGAGCGTGGTCATGCGTGCTGCGCCGCACGTGGCGGCGCCAGGTGCGCGGGGTCGACGGCGGTGCGGACACGGCGCTCCAGCTCCTGGACGACGCCGGCGAGCGTCAGGCCGCTGGTGTCGACGCGCTGCGCGCCCTCGGGGCAGACCAGCGGGCCGTCGGCGCGCGTCTCGTCCAGGTAGTCGCGCTCGACGATCGCGCGCAGCACGGCCTCGTAGTCGGCGGGGCGCCCCTGCGCGCGCATCTGCTCGACGCGGCGGCGGGCGCGGACCTCGGGGTGCGCGTCCAGGTAGAAGCGCACGGCCGCGGCGGGGAACACGACGGAGCCCTGGTCGCGGCCCTCGGTCACCAGGCGCGGGTGCGAGCGGCCGATCGCGCGCTGCGCGTCGACCAACGCGGCGCGCAACGCGGCCTGGCGCGCCACCACGCTGACGGCGCGGTTGACGTCGGCGTCGCGGACGCGCTCGGTCAGGTCGCGGCCGCCCAGCAGGATGCGCGGCGGGCGCACGGACCAGTCGAACACCAGGCCCTCCTCGGCGATGCGCGCGGCGAGCGCCGGGCCGTCGTCGGCGGGCACGCCTTCGTCCAGCGCGACCACCGCGGCGGCGCGGTACATCGCGCCGGTGTCCAGCATCTCGAGCCCGAGGCGCTCGGCCAGCAGGTTGGCGACCGTGCTCTTTCCCGTCCCCGCGGGTCCGTCGATCGTGACGATGACCCCGTCCCGCCCGCTCACACGGGCTCCTCGGCATCGATGAGGCCAAGGAAGATGTCGCGGGCGCGCTCGATCGCGCCGACGGGATCGACCTTGCCCAGGTAGTCGATGGCGACGGGGTTCTCGTAGCCCACGCCGATCACGGCATCGAGGCACTCGGCGAGCGGCCACGCGGTGTGCGCGCCGGACTTGGGCAGCGACTTCACGCTGGCCTCCAGCGCCTGCGCATAGGGCGCCAGCTTGCGCAGCGCAGCCAGCACGTCGCCGCTGGCCGCGGCGCGCTCGAAGCTGGGCATGCTGCCGATGCGGAAGCCGCCGATCCGCTTGATGAAGTCGGCGATGCGCTGCGCGTCGGACAGGAAGCCCTCGCCCGGGCGCAGCAGCAGGTGCGCGTCGAAGCGCTCGATGGCGACGAGCGCACGCTTCACGTTCGCGGCGGCGCGCTCGGCCATGTCGGCGGGGAAGTCGGCGACCTCGACGGCGACGGCGGGTGCGCCGATCTTGCTGGCGGCCAGGCCCAGCTTGGTGACGCGGTCGATCGCGGCCGGCGGGTCGGCGACGAAGTCCAGCGCGTCGTCCTGGGTGATCAGGAGCACCGGGCAGCGGGCGCGGTCGGCGCGGTCGCGGATCGCCTCGAGCTGCGTGATGCTCAGGCCGCGGAGGGCGCCGGAGTGGAACGACAGGCCCTTCAGCCCCAGTTCCCCGGCGACGAAGTCCGGCATCTCGATCGGCGAGAGCGGGCCCTGCTTGGCGCGCTTCACGTGCTGGAGCGACCGGGATGTGACGATGAGCTGCATCACGACCGGGGCAGTCTAACCGCGGGCCACCCGGCTATGATCCCGCTCCCCCGCGGAGGATCCGCGCGGACGAACGAACCCCCAGGAAGGACCGACCCAATGCCGACCCCCACCGACTGCCGCTTCAGCGAGACGCACGAATGGTTCCGCCAGGAGGCCGACGGCACCGTGACCATGGGCATCACCCAGCACGCGGCCGACGCGCTGACGGACATCACCTTCTGCGAGATGAAGCCGTCCGGCACCAAGGTCGGCGACGGCGGCGTGGTCGGCGAGGTCGAGAGCGTGAAGACGAGCAGCGAGATCTACTCGCCGTTCGCCGGCACCATCTGCGCCGTCAACGACGCGGCCGCCAAGGACCCCTCGCTCCTGAACAGCGACCCGTACGGCAAGGGCTGGCTGGTCAAGCTGCAGGGATGCGACGTGTCGAAGCTCGCGGGCCTGATGGACGCGAAGACCTACGACGCCAAGAATGCCCACTGAGCCCACGGCCCTGCCGGGGGGAGCCACGGCGGGGACGCGCCCCGGGGCGATCGTGCGCGCGCAGGGCGTGCGCAAGACGTACCGCACCGGCAACCGGCCGGTCGAGGCGCTGCGGGGCGCCGACCTGGTGATCGAGCGCCCGGGCTTCTACGCGATCATGGGCGCCTCGGGCAGCGGCAAGAGCACGCTGCTCTACCTGCTGGCGGGCCTGGACCGGGCCGATGCGGGCGAGATCGAGGTCGGCGGTGAGCGCATCGACCGCATGGACGAGCACGCGCTGACGCTGTTCCGGCGGCGGAAGATCGGCGTCGTGTTCCAGCAGTACAACCTGCTTCCCACGCTGAGCGCGCTGGACAACGTGATGCTGCCGGGCGTCCTGGACGACATGCCGCGCGCGGCGCTGGCCGACCGCGCCCGCGGGCTCCTGGCGACGCTGGGCCTCGAGGACCGCATGGACCACCGGCCGGAGGCCCTCTCTGGCGGCGAGCAGCAGCGCGTGGCGATCGCGCGTGCACTGCTCTTCGAGCCGGGCGTGGTCTTCGCCGACGAGCCGACGGGCGCGCTGGACAGCGCGAACGCGGAGCGGCTGTGGAAGATGCTCGACCGGCTGGCGACGGAACGCAACATCGCCGTGCTGATGGTGACGCACGAGCCGGCCGCGGCGGCGCACTGCCGCACGGTGTTCGTGATCCGCGACGGCGTCGTCGCGGGCTCCTTCGAGACGCGAGGCATGCATGCGAGCGACCTGGTGGTTCGCGCTTCAGAGCTTGGCCGCGCGGCGCGGTAGGACCGCGCTCCTGGCCGCGGCGGTGCTGGTCGCGAGCGCGCTCGTGACGGCGGTCGCGTGCGGGCTGGAGAGCGCGCGCGGGAACGCCGAGGCTTCGATCCGCCGCGCGATGGGCGCGGCCGACGCGCGCCTGGTGAACCGCTTCGGCGCGTCGTTCCCGGGGGCCGAGGCCGAGCGCGTGCGCGCGCTGCCCGGGGTCGATGCCATGGCGACCAGCCTGGGCGGGTCGCTGAGCCTGGTGCGGGCCGACCACGCGGCCGGTGCCGATGGGCGGCCCCGGCGCATCGTCGCACAGGCGCGCGGCCTGGATTCGGGCGGCGACGCGCGCTTCCGCAAGACCGACATGCGCGAGGGCCGCGTGCCCGAGCGCGCCGGCGAGATCGCCATCGACCCCATGACCGCGAAGGCGCTGGACGTGGGCGTCGGCGCGCGGCTCGAGGTGCAGCGGTTCGGGCCGGCGATCGCGCTGGAGGTCGTGGGCATCATCGACCGCGCCACGCTGGGCGCGCTGCAGCGGGCGTACGTGATCGTCGACCGCGCGACGCTGGTCGACGCGAACGGCAGCGACGACGTGCACACCGTGCTGGTGGCGCTGAAGCCGGGCACGGACGTGCGCGCGTGGGTGGCCGAGCACGCGCCGGCGTTCGAGGAGCCGCTCTCGCTCGAGCCCAGCGAGCTCTACACCAGCGGCTTCGACCGGCAGGTGGGCGCGATGCGGCTGGGCTTCGTCCTGATCAGCGCGATCGCGTTCATGAGCTGCGCGTTCATCGTGGGCACGGGCATGACCACCGCGGTGGCCGAGCAGCAGCGCGAGCTGGCGATCGCGCGCTGCGTGGGCGCCAGCCGCGGGCAGGTCTTCATGAGCCAGGTGTGGGCCGGCGCGGCGCTGTGCGCGGCGGCGGCGCTGGCGGGGCTGCCGCTGGGCATCGCGCTCGCGCGGCTCCTGGTGTGGTGGTTCCGCGCCTGGCTTTCCGACGGGTTCTTCATGAGCTGGCCGGGCGTGGCGCTCGCGCTGGCGGGCAGCGTGGTCGCCGGCCTGGGCGGCGCGCTGTGGCCGGCGTGGCAGGCGT
>JBEIFT010000196.1:0-5225 GCA_040382255.1 Phycisphaeraceae bacterium | reverse complement strand
CGCGCGCGGCGGCTACGTGCTGCGCGAGGCCGCCGGCCTGGCCGCCGGCGCGAAGCCGGACGCGGTCCTGATGGCGTCGGGCAGCGAGGTCAGCCTGTGCCTGGCCGCGCAGGACGCGCTCGCGAAGGAGGGCATCAAGGCCCGCGTCGTCAGCATGCCGTGCTGGCTGGCGTTCGAGCAGCAGACGCAGGCGTGGCGCGACGAGGTGCTGCCGGGCGCCGTGCGGGCACGCGTGGCCGCCGAGGCGGGCAGCGCGCTCGGATGGGAACGCTGGACGGGCCTGGACGGACGCGTGGTGTCCATGCGCAGCTTCGGCGCCAGCGCACCGGCGGAGAGGAATTACGCTCACTTCGGCATCACGGCCGAGGGCATCGTGGCCGCGGCGAAGTCAGCGCTGGGGCGCTGACGCGGCGGGCTCGCCCACCTGCCGCTCGAGCATCGGGATCTCGATCTCCAGCGTGCGCATCGCGAATCCCGTCGCGTAGGCGAAGCCGTAGCCGTACAGCGGGTAGTCGAACCAGCTGCCGTCCTTGTTCTGGTCGGCCACCATCTGGTCGGCCAGCCAGCGGACCATCGCGTCGCGGCGGGCGCCCGCGGGCGCTTCCTGCAGCACGCGCGCGCAGTAGTAGTGGCCGAAGAAGTAGTAGTAGCCCGAGCAGCGGTAGAACGCCTCGTGCGGCATCACGCGGCCGCGGGCGATCTCGATGTAGTGGTGCGTCTCGCGCAGCAGCTCGACGCCGCGGACGAGCACCTCCGGCGTCACGTCCTTGTCGCCCGCGCGCAGCAGCCCCATGTTGCAGGCCTGCAGGCGGCCGCTGGACCCGTCGACCTTGTTGTACTCGGCACGCAGGTTGAGCTCGGCGTAGGTGCCGTAGGCGTACGCGCCCGAGGGCACGCGCATCCGGCGGATGCAGGTCGCGGCGTCCTCGATCGTCCCGGCGGGCACCGCGATGCCCTGCGCGCGCGCGTTCGCCAGCGCCTCGATCATGGCGCCGGTGTTGAAGCTGGTGCTCTCGTTGCCGCTGGGGTTCTGCCCGACGTGGTTGAAGTCGTAGTACGCCCAGCCGCCCTCGGCGCTCTGCTCGCGACGCGCGACCGCGGCCTCGCGCTCACCGATGGCGCGCCACGCCGCGTGGTGCGCGGCCTGGCCGGGGTCGCGCAGGACCGCGGCCGCAAGCTCCATGAGGTACGTGTGCGTCCAGACGCTGTAGAAGGTCTTGCCGCTGGCGCGGCCGATCTCGCCCTGGTCCTCGAGCCATGCCAGGCCACGCTCCAGCGCGGCGGCCGCGGCCGGGTTGGTGTGCGCGGGCGCGAGCAGCGCCCAGCAGACCAGCGCGGTGGTGGCGGTATGGAACGCCCGGTGGCTCGCCTGGGTGTCCAGGTAGATCTCACGGGCGCGCGGGCTCTCGAACGTGCCGAAGCTGCCGTCCGGGCGCTGGTTGGCAAGGATCCAGGCCAGGCCCCTGGCATACGACGCGCGTGCCGTGGCCAGCGCGCGCGGCGCGTCGGAGATCGGGCGCTGCGAGCCGGAGATCGCGGGGCGCTGGACGACCGCGGGCGCCGGAGCCGGTGCCACGACGGGCGCCGCTGCGGCGTCCTTCACGGACGCCGCGTCGCCGCCTGCGCCGGGCGCGCCCGGCGCCGCACAGCCCCACGCCGCCAGCGTGCATGCGCCGACGGCCGCGGTGCGCAGGAACGCGCGCTCACGCATCGGGCACCACCACCTGCTCGCCGGCCTGCAGGCCCGAGAGGACCTCGGTGCGCGTGCCGTCGGATGCTCCCGTGCGGACCTCGCGCTCGGACTCCTTGCCGTCGGCCCAGACCTTCACGGTGAAGCGGCCCTTCTCGGCCTTGATCACCTTGTTCGGCACCAGCGTGCGGCCGGCCAGCGTGCCGCGCACCACGATGCGCGCCTCGATGCCCGGCGGAACGCTGCCGTCCACGTTGCGCAGCGTCGCGACGAACGGGAACGATGCGCCGTCGCCGTCCGGCGACCCGACGCCGACCAGTTCGTCGACCACGGCCTCGGCGCGCGCCTCGGGACGCGCGGGGAACCACACCTGCACGACGTCGCCGGGCTTCAGCACGCGCATCGCGTCGGCGTTCACGTTGCCGCGCACGCGCAGCGCGGCCAGGTCGACCAGCTCGGCCACGGCCTGGCGGGCCTGCACGGCGTCGCCCGCGTCCTTCAACTGCACCACCAGGTAGCCGTCGCCCTCGGCCTTCACGGTCATGCGCTTCGCGTCGCCTTCCATGCGGTCCAGGCGCCGCTCCAGGTCGCGCAGGCCGCGTTCGGCGCCGGCAAGCTCAAGCGTCGAGCGGATCTCGCCCAGCCGCTGCGAGAGCCGCGCGGACTCCAGGTCCATCTTCGAGTACTTCGCGCTGTCGGACACGCGCCGCGCGTCGTTCGGCTGCTTGATCGCCTTGAAGATCTCGTTGTCGCGCTTGGCGTAGCGCGCGAAGGTCTCGCCGCGCTCGACGGAGCGGCGCGCGCGCTCCAGCACGATGTCCTTCGTCTCGGTCTGCAGCGACGTGCCCGAGTACATCTTCTCCAGCTGCGCCAGCTCGTCCTTGCCGTCCTTCAGGCCGTCGAGCGTGCTCTTCAGGCTCAGGTCGTTCATCTCGAGCGCCTTCGCCTGCTCGTAGTCCTGCCACAGCTGCATCGCCTGGTCGGCCAGCGAGGCCGCAAGCTCCGCGCGCTCGACCGACGCCGCGGACTGCCGCGCCTGCATCGTGCGCTCCTCCTTCTGCATGGCCAGGCGCTGCTTCGCCTCGGTCACCTGCGTGCGGAGGTCCTCCAGGCCCTTGTCGAAATCCTTGCCCTCGAGCACGGCGACCATGTCGCCGGACTTCACGGGTCCCGAACGGCGCACGATGTCCTTGACGGTCACCTGGCCGCTGAAGGCCTCGGGCTCGAAGCGAAGCACGGTGCGCCGCGCGGGTTCCACGCGGCCGGTGCGCTCGACGGTCAGCACCAGGTCGCCGCGCTCGGCGGCGGCGGTCTTCGGAGCCTTCGCGGCAGACGCGTCCGCGGCCTTGGGCGCGGGGGCGGCCGCCTGCGACCAAGCGGTCGCCGGGGCGGCGAGGAGGGCAAGCGAGGCGACCAGCGACCGAGAATCCATGCGGATGTTCATGCCCTGCACGGTACACGGAGCGGTGATTTCTCCCTGCTTCGGGCGAATCGCTTTGACAGGGGGCCCGGACGTGCGTACATATCCAACGTCGATGCGGACGCTCGCCCGCCAATTCCTGGTCGCCTTCCTCGCCGCGTGGCTGCCGTTCTGCTGCTGCCAGGTGCGAGCGGCGGCGGCCGTCGTGGCGCACGCCGGCCACCGCGCGGCCGATGCCGAGCCGCGACCCTGCTGCGTCGATGAGGCCGCCGACGACTGCTGCAGCCCCGCCGGCTGCTGCAACGCCGCCCCCGACGCCGACCAGCACGACCACGACGGCAAGGCCCCCACCAAGGGCGATTGCTGCGTCAGCTGCAAGGAACGCGCGCTGCCCGCCGCGGCGCCGACGATCGACGTCGACACCGTCGGCACGGTCGATTTCGTGGCGCAGGCCGTCTGCGCGCTGCCGCCGCTGCCGGTCCGCGCCGCCTGCGCGGCGCCCGGGACCGCCGCACACGACACCGGGCCGCCGGGGTCGCCGGGCGGGCGCACGGCGCTCGCGATGCACTCCGTCCTCGTGATCTGAACCGGGAATGCGAAGTCCCGACCGCGGCGCGTGCCGCGGCGTTGTCGCGTCTCCACCGGATCACGCCATGCACATCCACACGACCTTCGCGGGCTGGCGCCCTGCCGCCCGCACCGCCCTTGCGGCCGCCGCGCTTGCCGCCGCCGCATGCACCGCGCCCCCCGGCGCCACGCTGCACGAGGCCGCGCCCACCCTGGACGCGCGCACACACGTGCCCGCCGACACCGTCCGCGCCGCGTTCGAGGAGCGCTGGGACGCCGCCAGCGCCGCGTGGGACGGCACGTCGCCCCTGACCGCCGACGCCGCCGTCCGCTGCGCGCTGGCGAACAACCGCATGCTGCGCCGCACGCTCCTGGAGCTGGAGCGCCGGCGCGCCGCCGCGCAGGACGCGCAGCTGCCGCCGAACCCGACGCTGGAGCTTGCCCTGGGCGCCCCCGTCTCGATGGGCGCCGTGCCGATCCTGGCGATGCTGGCGCAGCAGGTGGACTGGGTCTGGCGCCGCGACGCGATCGTCGGCGAGGCCGACGCGCAGCTGCGCACGATGCTCCTGGAGGCGGCGGCCGTCACGGTGGCCACCGCCGTGGAGGTGCGCGCCGACTACGTCGAGGCAGCCAGCGCGCTGGAACAGCGCGAGCTGGCGAAGCGCGATGCGAAGGTCGCGGCCCGCGTGCTGGCCGCCGAGGAGGCCGCGCAGGCCGCCGGCGAGGCCACCGGGACCGCGGTGAACCAGGCACGCATGAACGCCGCCGAGGCCGACAACCGCGTGATGGAGGCCGACCTGCAGCTGCTCGGCGCGCAGACGCGGTTGCTGGAGACGATGGGCCGCGGCGCCGCCGGCCTGGAGTGGCGCACCGCGGACGCCACTGCCGCCGACGCGCGCCGCGCGTGCGCGATCGAGGCGCCCGCACCGCCCGACGACGATGCCGCGCTGCACGCGATGGTGCGCGCCCAGCGCATGGACCTGCGCGCGGCCGAGGCGCGCGTCGACGGCGCGCGTGCGCGCGTGGCGCTGGCCGAGGCCGGGAAGATCCCGTCGCTCATCCTGGGCGCGGGCTACGACCGCGACATGGAATCGGACTCCGCCGTGATGTTCCAGCTGCAGTCGCAGCTCCCGCTCTGGAACGACCAGCGCTACCGGATCGCCGTGGCGCGGGCCGAGCTCGAGATGGCGCGCGTCGACGCCGACCGCGTGTGGCAGCGCGCCGTGGTCGACGCGCGGCGCGCGCTGGCCGCGGTGGCGGCGGCCGACCACCACGTGGCCACGCTGCGCGGGCGCACGCTGGCCGGCTTCGAGTCCAACAAGCGGCTGCTGGCGGAATCCGTCGAGGCCGGCGAACGGCGCCCGATCGACCTCTGGCGCAGCGAGCACCAGGAGAACCACGTGCGCATCCAGCTGGCGCGTGCCGAGCGCGACCGCGCGCTGGCCGTGCTCGGCTTCGAGCGCGCGCTGGCAGGCGGCCGCCTGCCGGCGAGCCCCGCCGGCATGGGCAACGTGCCGCGCGGCGGGTCCGGCAGCGGCGGCATGGGCG
>JBEIFT010000195.1:0-5251 GCA_040382255.1 Phycisphaeraceae bacterium | reverse complement strand
GGACACGACCGGAGCCGTGGATGCGGGCGCGGCCGACTCGGGCGCGGGCGCGCGCGCCGGCAGCTGCTGCTTCGGCTGGACGGCCAGGTCGATCGGCGGCGCAGCCGGCGACTCGCCGGCGTCGAATCGGTGGGCCATCTCCTCGCGCGCGCGGGCCAGCTCGCGCATGAACCCCTCGAACGAGGGCGAATCGGTGCTTGGGTACGTGGCGCGCGCGCTCGAATCCACGCGCTCCAGGCGCGGGATGCGGGCGACGACCTCGACCTCGATGCCCAGGAAGGACCGCGCCGCATCGGAGAGGCGCGCGGCGGCGGCGGTCGCCTGATCAGGCGTCGCGCCGACCAGCACGGCACCGACCCGCTCCAGCGGCGTGCCGCGGTGCGTGGCCTCGTCGGCCAGGTGCTTCAGGCGCAGGTAGGCACCGGTGACGGCGGCCTCGTCGGCGCCGCTCATGATCAGGATCTCGGTGCCGCCCGAGAGCACCTCGGCGGCCGGCGTCTCGGCGGGGATGCAGACCACCCAGCGGCGCATCGACGACGCACCGCGCGGCAGCCAACGGCCCAGCGCGTTCGGGCTGGCCGGCGGAAGCTGCCGGCCGTCGGCGCGCAGCAGTTCGACGGTGACCTCGCCGCGCTCGAAGCGCACCAGCGCCGTCGGGCCGGCGACGCGGCCGACCTCATCGGCGAACTGCGTGGTCCACAGCCCGGCCATGACGGGCAGGTTGCCGACCAGCACGGTGACCACCGGGCCGAACGCAAGCGTGGCCTCGCCCGACGGTGCGGCACCCGCCTGCGGGCTGGAACCCGAGGTGAACAACGCTGCCAGGGGACCGAACGGATCGCCAGTCGAACTCATCAACGTCTCCGCGCTGCTCCGCAGCCTGAGCGAACAACTCCGGGCCCAGGCGACACGAGTCAGGCGGACTCGGCCGTCGGGCCCTGCTCACGCCCCGAGGTGGGGGCGCCGGTGAGGCGCATGCGCTGCGCGAGCTCCGCCGCGCGATCGTTGCCTGCGCCACGTCCAACGCCGGGGCCCCCATCGAGGAGCGCCGCGGCGTCCTGAACATACACCCCGATAACGGGCGCGCCACCTTCGGCCCCCGAATCGACCCCGGTTTGCGGGGCCGGGAACTGGGCGGGGGCGGGAACCGGCGCCTCGGCGACCCAGGCGGCCAGGGCCCGGAAGTCGTCGTGGGCGGGGCTGCCGGAGGCGAATTCGACCACGCTCTGGCCGAAGCTGGCGGCCTCGCGCAGGACCTCGTGGTCGCGGATGACGGCGGGCGCCGCGGCCAGGCCGAACTTGCGGCCGATGGCGCCCAGGATGTCGTGGGAGAGCTGGCTGCCGTCCCGGTGCAGGGTGGGCAGGAGCCGGACGGGGAGCGGACGGCCCAGGCGCTCGACCAGCGCCCCGATCGTGGCCAGCTGCCGCTCGGCGCCCTTGAGCGCGAAATAGCCGGTCTCGACCGGCACCAGCGTCTCGTCCGCCGCGCGAAGCGCGTTGAATGTCAGGTAGCCGATCGTCGGCGGGCAGTCGACGACGCACCAGTCGAAGTGCCGCTCCACGCGCTCCAGGTAGCCGGCCAGCCGGCGGTCGCGGTCGGGCAGCGAGGCCAGCCCGCCGCGCGCGCTCTCGAGGCCCGCCAGCGCCACGGTGCTGGGCGCCAGGCGGACGCCGCGCGCCGCGTCCCACAGCCACCCAAGCGGGTCGCTGCCTCCGGGCGGGTCGCAGAGCAGCGCCTGCGCCAGGCCGTATTCGATGCGCGCCTCGGGAATCCCCAGCCCTGCCGCGCAGTGTCCCTGGGGATCCATGTCCACAAGCAACACGCGCGCCCCACGCTCGGCAAGCGTGGCGGCAAGGTTGATGCTCGTGGTGGTCTTGCCGCAGCCACCCTTCTGGTTGACGATCGCGATGGTGCGCATCCGTGCACCCGTTCCATCGGACCGCAGGCCGCGCGGAGTCGAAATTGTGTTCGGGATATCCCGAACCGGTTTTTCAGCCCCCGACCGCCGCCCACGCCCGCCCGACCAGCGCCGCCGGCACCCCGAACTCCACTTGGACGTTCCCCGCCGCGTGCGGCACCACGAACCGCAGTGCGCCGTCGCGCTTCTTCTTGTCGCTGGCCATCGCGTCCAGGAGTTCGCCGGCCCGGACCGCCCGCGGCAGCGTCACCGGCAGACCCACCCGCTGGAGCACCGCCACGGTGCGCACGCGCAGCGCCGGGTCCGTGACGCCCATCGCCTCGCCCGGTGCGCAGGCCGCGACCAGGCCGATCGCCACCGCCTCACCGTGCGTGACCGCGCCGTGCATCCGCGCCTCGATCGCGTGGGCAAAGGTGTGGCCCAGATTCAGGTACGCGCGCAGGGCCGCTTCGCGCTCGTCCTCGCCGACGATCCGTGCCTTGATCCGCACGTTGCGCGCGACCAGCTCGCAGAGGGTGTCCGGGTCGGCGGCGTGCAAGGGGTCCGCGTTCGCCTCGATCCACGCAAGCATCGCCGGGTCGGCGATCAGCGCGTGCTTGACGCACTCGGCCAGGCCGGAGCGCAGGTCCCGCGCGGGCAGCGTTGCCAGCACCTCGGGATCGCACACGACCATCCCGGGCTGCGTGAAGGAGCCGATCATGTTCTTCGCCAGGGTGCCGTCGCCGCGCACCAGGTTCACCGCGGTCTTGCCGCCGACCGACGCATCCACCATCGCGAGCAGCGTCGTCGGCACCTGGATGCACGCGATGCCGCGCATGTACGTCGCCGCGGCGAAGCCCGCGACGTCGCCCACCACGCCGCCGCCCACGGCGACCACGGCGCAGGCGCGGTCCAGGCCGACGTCAAGCATCGCCGCGCACAGCGACTCGACCGTGGCGAGGGTCTTGCGCTCCTCGGACGCGGGCATCGGCAGCCGCAGCGTCGCGATGCCGGCCGAGGCAAGCGATGCCTCGACCGCGGAGCCCGCACCGGCCCCGACCGATTCGTCGCACACGATCGCGGCGATCCGCGGACGGATGCCGGCCGATCGCAGGCGCGCACCGACCTCGCGCACCAATCCACGCCCCACCAGCACTCGGTAGTCAGCGGATTCGGTCTGGACGTCGATCGTGTGGGGCTGCACGCGCGGCAGGCTAGCGCGGCCGCGTCAGGGGCACGGACCGAAGGCACCCAGCAACGCGCCCAGGTCGGCGCCGTCCACCAGGCCGTTGCCGTCCAGGTCGCCCGCGCCGGCCCCGCCGAAGTTCCCGAGCAGCGCGCCCAGGTCGGCGCCGTCCACCCGGCCATCGCGGTTCAGGTCGGCCGCGCACGGCGGGCGCTGCACCTCGAACGCTCCACGATCGATGACCGGCGCGGGACCGACCCCGGTGTCGGCGACCGCCGCGATGTCGACGTAGCGCGCGACGCCCGCGAGGTCCGTGGCCATCGCCACCGCGGCCGCCAGCGTGTTGCTGCCCGCGTCGATCGCGGGCGAGGCCGCCTGGAGCGCGTAGTTCCCCGTGGCCGCCGAGACGAAGAGCGGATCGGTCGCGGTGTTGCCCGTGCCCGCGAACGTGCCCTGCACCACCGAGTACTGCACGGCGTTCGTGCCTCCGCCGGCGTTCACCTGGTTCGCCGCGGTCGTGCCGCCGGGGCCGCTGTTGCCCCAGAAGACGCAGTTGTAGGCATTCAGCGTGCCACCCGAGGTCGTGTTCACGCCGCCCGCGACGCTGGTCGCCACGTTGCCCGCGAACGTGCAGCTGTAGGCCCGCACGATCGAGGAGCTCACGCCGATCCAGACCGCGGCGCCGCCGCCCGTGCCGGTGGCCTGGTTGCCCGCGAACAGGCAGTTCACGTACGTCGTGTTCCCGCCGCCGTAGGTCTCGACGCCGCCGGCGCGGGCCGCCGCGTTGCGCTGGAAGCGGCAGCGCGTGAACGTGCTGGTCACGGCGTTCGTGTCGAAGGCGCCGCCGTAGCTGCCACCCGCGTTGTCGTTGAACTCGCAATCCGTGAACGTGGCCTGCGCCGAGAAGATGTACCCCGCGCCGCCACCGAAGGTGCACCGGTTCATGGAGAACACGCAGTTGCGCACGGTCGGTGCGCCGCTGGCATAGATGATGATCCCGCCGCCCTTGTCGTAGTTGCTGGCCGGTGCGCCGTTGGCGTTCCCGGCCTTCACCGTGAAGCCGTCCAGGATCGCCGTCGCCGTGGCGCCCGTGCCCACCACCACGTGGTACGCGTTCTCGGTGACGTTCGTCGCGCCGCTGTCGTTGCCCAGCAGGTCGCCGGAGAGCACCGTCACGTTGGTGCGCCAGTTGCGCTGCGCGAGCGCGGTCTCCGTGCCGGCGAAGCCGCCGTAGATGCCGACCCCCGTCTTCATCGTGAAGCTGGCGGAGCGCAGGCCGGTGGTCGAGGGCAGGTACGTGCCCGCGGCCACCCAGATCTCGTCGCCCGAGACCGACGCCGAGAGCGCGACCTGCAGCGCACCCGCGCCGCGGTACGCGTCGGCCCAGCTGGTGCCGGTGTTCGCGCCGGTGGCGAAGCCCGCGTTGACGTAGCGCACCGCGGCGTCGGCGGAGCCGACGGCGGCGAGCGATGCGAACAGGGACAGCGCGTGCAGGTGGCGGGATCGCATGGTGGGGACCCCCGAAGGGGCTCCCCATGGTGGCACGGATCGCGGCCGGGGCCAAGGGGGCGTGGCGGGAATCGCGCGCCTGTGGCCGGCATTTCGCGCAGTGCAACGCCCGAAAAGCACCGCCGGACGCCGCGCGGTGCGCTGGCGTCCGGCAAGCGGAGTGACCCCAAGGGGATTTGAACCCCTGTCACCTCCGTGAAAGGGAGGTGTCCTGGACCGGGCTAGACGATGGGGCCAGGCCAATTGCCCCCGCCGCGTGGGCGTGGGCTGGATCCGAGGACGCGGATCCGTGAATCAAAGGGCCGCGCGGTGGACTGCCGCGCGGCCGGTGGGAGTGACCCCAAGGGGATTCGAACCCCTGTTCCATCCGTGAGAGGGATGTGTCCTGAACCGGGCTAGACGATGGGGCCGTCGAACAGGCGGGAGAGTATACCAGCCCCCTGCCACCCATGCAGGTCGTCTGTGCACTGGAGTTCGAATGTTCCGCCCTGGCCCGGACCGCCCGGGAAAGGGGCTGGGCGTTGGCCTGCACGGGGCCCGGAGCCGCGCAGGTGCGGCGCTGGGGCCAGTTTGCGGTCCTGCCGCCGGGAAGCCTGGTCATCCTGGCCGGGGTCGCCGGGGGCCTGACGGACCACTGCAAGGCCGGGGCCATGCGGGT
>JBEIFT010000194.1:0-5329 GCA_040382255.1 Phycisphaeraceae bacterium | reverse complement strand
GCCGCCGAGGCCGCCCCCGCGCGCCCGGCCCGCAGCGGCCGTGCCGCCGTCCCCGTCACCCAGGTCACCCCCGGCAGCGCCGCGATCGCGCTGGTCGAGACCACCGGCGCGGCACCGCAGCGCAAGGGAGCGGCGGCATGAACGAGTACCTGGTCGAGTTCCTGCCCGCCGACATGCGCCTGCGCGGCGTGATGATGGCCAGCCGCCGCCGCAGCACGCTGCTGGTGGCGCTGCTGGCCGCGATGACCGTCGGCGTGGCGGCGCACTCGTGGAACCGCTACCGCAACGCCGACGTGGAGCGCGGCGTGGCGATGCAGCTGACCACGTCCAGCGGCAAGTTCGACGAAGTCGTCGACCGGCTGGCCGCCGAGCAGCACGAGCTCTCGCGGTACATCGCCGCGTACGAGCGGCTGGCGCTGCCCGTGAGCCCGCGCGACCTGTTCGCCACGCTGACGCACCTGATGCCCGAGCGCATGAGCCTGGCGTCGATGCGCATCGAGGGCACCGAGGACAAGCAAGCCACCGACGCCGCCAGGCAGGCCGGCGCGCCCGGCGCGAAGCCCGGCGCGCGCCGCGACCCGGAGCGCTGGCTCGAGGTGACCATCCGAGGCTACGCGGGCGGAAACGCCGACCTCTACGAATTCGAACGCCGTCTGGCGCATGCCGCGCCGTTCGAGCGCGTGACCGTCACCGACAACAAGGCGGTCGACGTCCCGGGCTCGCGCGTGCAGGAGTTCTCGATCTCGTGCCGCGTGCCGCTGACGGGCGTGCGCTACGAGGGAGGGCGCGACGCGCGTCCCGCCGTCGCCGCCGTGCAGCAGGGAGCATCACGATGAACGCCCAGTTCGCATCCATCGCCGCACGCCTTCCGCGCCTGGACCGCGACTTCCTGGCATGGGGCATCGTGCCCGCCATGGCCGCGGCCCTGGTGACCGGCCTGTTCGCCGTCCCCAACTACGTCCGCGCGCTCTCGCTGCAGGACGAGTCGCAGCGGCTGCAGGCCGTGAGCGCGGAGAACATCTCGCAGCGCAACAACCTGCAGTACCTGGAGTCCAACGTCGCGAAGCTGCGCACCACGCGTGACCGGCGCTGTCGCCCGCTGGGCGACCAGGCCGAGCGCGACCGGCTGCTGGCCGCGATCACCCGACCGACCGACGGCGTCGCGGTGCGCGACCAGTCGATCCGGACCGGCACCGTGGCCGCGCACGAGATCCCCGGGTCCGACCTGCGCGTGCAGCGCCGCACCGTGGACGTCGACATGACGGGCTCGTTCGACGCGGTGTTCGGCGTGATCGACGCCGCCGAGGACGTCGACCAGCTGGTCACGCCGCGGGTCATCGAGATCACCGTGCTGGGCGACCCGATCCAGCTGGCGCAGTCCGGCAATCCCGCCGTGCGCGCCACGATGGTGCTTGACGAGTGGTTCGCGGCCCCCGCGGCGGCGCCCGCCCAGAAGGCAGGAGGACGCTGACCATGGCCACGAGCGCACTCAAGGCACGCTGGGAGGAGACCTGCTCCCGCCTGGGCGTGAAGCCCAAGCAGTTCGGCATCCTCATCGCCGTGTGCGCCGTCGCGGTCGGCGCGCTCGGTGCGAAGACGTTCATCAAGCCACGCGCTGCGGGGGCTGCGGTCGCAAAGGCTCCGGCCGCGGCCCCCGCGCCGGCGGCACTCCCCGCGGCGTCGGCTTCGGCCGGCACGCCGGAGGCCGCCCCGCCGGGATCCACGCGCACCATCCAGCTGACCCTGGAGACGCGCCCGGCGCGCGACCCGTTCCGTCCGTTCTTCCTGGTGGCCGCCCCCGCGGCGGCGCCTGGCCCGGCCGGCGCGTCGGCCGCGACCACGACCGCCGCCCCGGCCCCCAAGGGCCTGGTGCTGAAGGCCATCGTGGCCGGCGAGCTGGCGGTCATCAACGACGAGACCCTCGGCGTCGGCGACGAGATCCTGGACCCGGACGGCAAGGCCTTCGTGGTCGAGGAAATCCAGGAGCGGCGCGTGGTGCTGCGCGAAGGCGGGCGCCGGGCGGAGCTTGGTTATGCGGCCAATTCCAAAAAGCGGCCCCAAACCCCGGCAGGTTCCTTGAGTCCGGCACGGAAGTAACCGACCGTTGGGACGGCCCTCCGCTCCGGCGGGGGCAAGGAGCACGCCGTGTCCCCCCATCGCCCAAGCAACGCCGAAATCGCCACGCTCCCGCCCCTTGGGCAGGTGCTCGTGGAGGACGGCGTCCTCACCGTGCCGCAGCTGCGCGAGGCGCTCGCCTCCCAGGCGCGCGGCGGCCAGCGCCTGCTGCTGGGCGAGGTCCTGCTGCAGATGGGCGTCGTCGACAAGGTGGTGCTGCTCCGCGCCGTCGCCCGCAGCCGCGGCGTCGAGTTCGTCGACGAGCCGGCCGCGCTCTTCGAGGAGGGCGCGATGGCGCTGGTCCCCGAGGCGATCCGCAAGGAGCACCGCGTCTGCCCGCTGTTCCTGGCGCAGAACGAGCTGGTGATCGCCACCGCCGACCCGCAGAACTACTTCGTCGAGGAGCTGATCGCCCGCGAGACGGGCTTCAAGGTGCGCTTCGTCGCATCGCCCGACGAGAAGATCGACGCACTGCTCGCGGACCCGACCCGGGCCGCGAACGACGTCGGCAAGCAGGCCGAGGAGCTGGTCGCCGACCTGATCCAGCACGGCGCGGCCGACGAGTTCAGCCTGCAGGAGAAGACCGTCGAGGAGATGGTCGGCGCCGGCGGCGAGGACGACCTGGGCCCCGTCGTCAAGCTGGTGAACTTCATCATCTGCTCGGCCGTGCAGGAGGGCGCGAGCGACATCCACATCGAGCCCGACGACAACACGATCCGCGTGCGCTTCCGCATCGACGGCGTGCTGTTCCACAAGATGTCGCCGCCGTACCGGATGCATGCCGCGATCGCCAGCCGCATCAAGATCATGGCGCACATGGACATCTCCGAGCGCCGCGTCCCGCAGGACGGCGAGATCTCGGTGAAGGTGAACGGCAAGCCGATCGACCTGCGCGTCAGCACGCTGCCCGGCAAGTTCGGCGAGAAGATCGTCATGCGAATCGTCGACGTCTCGACCGCGAAGCTGGGCCTCGAGCGCCTGGGCTTCCGCCCCGAGATGCTCGAGAGCTTCCGCCGCGTGATCGACGAGCCGTACGGGATCGTCCTGGTGACCGGCCCGACCGGCTCGGGCAAGAGCACCACGCTCTATTCGGCGCTGGGCACGTTCGACACCGTCAGCTACAACGTCAGCACCGTCGAGGACCCCGTCGAGGCGAACCTGGCCGGCGTGCACCAGGCGCAGGTCAACCCGCGCGCGGGCTTCACCTTCAGCGGCGCGCTGCGCGCCCTGCTGCGCCAGGACCCCGACATCATCATGGTGGGCGAGATCCGCGACTCGGAGACGTCGCAGATCGCGGTGCAGGCCGCGCTGACCGGCCACCTGGTGCTGAGCACGCTGCACACCAACGACGCGCCGAGCGCGATCACCCGTCTGCAGAACCTGGGCACCGAGCCCTTCCTGGTGGCCGCCAGCCTGAAGGGCGTCCTGGCCCAGCGCCTGGTGCGCCGCATCTGCAGCCAGTGCAAGGAGGAGTTCGTGCCGGACGCGCAGCAGCTGTCCAGCATGGGCCCCTACGGCGAGGGCTGCGACCGCCTGTGGCGCGGCAAGGGCTGCCGCAAGTGCCACGACACCGGCATGTCCGGCCGCGTGGGCCTGTACGAACTGATGATCCCGGACGAGCCGCTGGTCGACGCCATCTGCGCCAACGCGGAACCCGCGAAGATCCGCCAGGTGCTGCGCGACGGCGGGTTCCGGACGCTGTGGGATGACGGGATGCTCAAGGTCCGTGACGGGCTGACCACGCTCGAGGAGGTCTTCGGTGCCTGCCGCCGCTGATGCATCCAACGCCCGCAAGTTCAGCTACCGCGCCCGCCGCGCGGACCAGTCGGACGTCGTCCGCGGCGTGATCGAGGCCACGGACCACGCCGCCGCCGTGCGCGAGCTGCGCCGCCAGGGACTGGCGATCCTCTCGGTCGAGCTCGGCGAGATCGGCGCGCAGGTCGCGCAGGAGACCGATCCCGAGCGCCTGCGCCGCAGGCTTGCCGCCGCGATGACGCGCGACGACGTGATCTCGTTCTGCCAGCAGCTCTCCATCATGCTCCGCACCGGCGTGCCGCTGGCCGAGGCGCTCGACACCTTCGCCGACCAGGCCGCCCGCAAGGAGGTCGGCGACTTCATCCGGCTGGTGAAGCAGGACGTCTGCGAGGGCGAGGACTTCAGCAACGTCCTGGCCAAGCACCCGAAGACCTTCCCCACCATCCTGGTCAGCCTGATGCGCGCCGCCGAGGCGTCGGGCAAGCTGGACGAGATGCTGGGGCGCGTCGGCAAGGACCTGGCCAAGAGCCGCAAGACCGCCAAGCAGATCAAGGGCGCGATGATGTACCCCGCCATCATGCTGGTGGTGGCGATCGTCGCGGTCGCGGTCATCATGGTCTTCGTGCTGCCCAAGTTCGGGCCGCTCTTCAAGGCGCAGGGCGACATGCTGCCGGCGCCCACGAAGGCCCTGATCTGGCTGAGCGACTTCCTGCGCACGGGCTGGAAGCTGTACGTGCCCGCGCTGCTGGCCGTCGCCGTCGGCTCGTGGCTCTGGGCGCGCTCGGTCACGGGCCGGCGCACCATCGACCGCATCAAGCTGAACGCGCCGGTGATCGGGCCCATGTTCCGCTGCCTGTACCTGGTGCGCTTCTCCAGCACCATGGCCACGCTGCTGGCCGCGGGCGTCGGCCTGGTGGACATCGTCCGCATCTGCCGCGACGTCACCGGGAACGTCCACTACGAGGCGATGTGGCTGCTTCTCGAGGAGCGCATCAGCCACGGCCACGACATCTCGCCCACGTTCCGCGAGTTCAGCTTCGTGCCGCGCAACGTCGTGGCGATGATCGCCAGCGGCGAGAAGTCCGGCCGCCTGCCCGAGGTGCTCGAGCATGCCTCGGCCGCGGCCGAGGAGGACCTGGACATCGCGATCAAGGGCACCACGAGCATGATCGAGCCGATCATGATCGTCGGCATGGGCCTGGTGGTCGGCGGCATCGCGTCCGCCATGCTGCTCCCGATCTTCAACATGTCCAAGGCGATGCGGCCGCACTGACCCGCCGCGGCGGTCAGCGTGCGCGCTGCGACGGCGGGACCGCGTGCACCCGCACGCGGATGGGGGATGCCGCATCCTCGGGGCGGACGTCGAGGCGCGCGGTGCCGGCCGCGTCGCGCGTCCCAAGCTCGATGCCCAGCGGCGCGCCGGCGGCGTCGCGGGCCTCCAGCTCGATGGACGCCGGCG
>JBEIFT010000193.1:0-5341 GCA_040382255.1 Phycisphaeraceae bacterium | reverse complement strand
GCACGCGGTCGCCGGCGGGGCGTCGGTGGACGACGGCGCAGCGCCGGGCGACGCCGCTGCGCCGCGCCCCGTGCGTGCCGCGCCGCGGATCGAGTGGGTGGCGCGTCCCGGCGCGTGTGCGGCGCGGCCGCCGAGCTCACACGAGGGAAGCGGCGGGGACGTGCCCGAACTCGAGGCCGAGTACGCGGGGGGCGACGACGGCGCGCGCGGTTCGCTGGCGCACGGCTGGATGGAGCGGATCGAGTGGCTGCCCGCCGATGGCCGCGTGGATCCGGCGTTGGGGTCCGAGGTGCACCGCGCGGTCGCCATCGAGGTCGGCCGTCCCATCGATGGGGCGATGGCCGACGATGTGCGCGCGCTGGTCGAGCGCGCGTGCGCCGGGTCGCTCGGCGCTGCGCTGCGGCCGGAGCGGTATGCGGCGTGGGGCTGCGAATCGCTGGCCGTGCGGAACGAGTTCCCGTACGTGGCCGAGGTGGCCGGGCGCATGCAGCGCGGGCGCATGGACCGGGTGGTGCTGGGCTTCCGCGGCGGGCGCGTCGTGCGCGCCGAGGTGCTCGACCACAAGACCGGCGCGGCCGGACTGGCGGGCGAGGCGCTCGATTCGCGGATTGCGCCGTACCGCGCGCAGATGGCGGGCTACCGTCGCGTCGTCGCGGCGATGTTCGGGCTGGATCCCTCGGCCGTGTCGACGGTCCTGCTGATGCTGGAGCGTGGCGAGGCGATTCCCGTGGCCGACGCGTGACTGGCAGTGCTCCCTCTCCCGATTCCCCCCGAAGAATGCGCAAGTCGCCGCGCCGTGATGCCGATATGCCTCCCGGGCGAGGGCTATGATCCCGCGTCCCGCCGCTTATCGGCGGTTTTTCCACGAGGAACGCATGCACCTGAACCTCCCGACCGGCAACTACCAGAACGGCGTCCACGGCGGCATGCCGGCGACCCCGAACACCCTCGCCGCCGCCGGCATCGGCCGCGACATGATCCGCCCCGACATCTACGCCAGCGTCGCGTACCAGCGCACGCGCGAGATGACGATCGACGAGCTGCTGCTCGAGAACCGCGTCGTGTTCCTCATCGGCGAGATCAACCACGCCAGCGCGGCGCGCGTGATCATGCAGATGCTGTACCTGGAGAACCAGAAGCGCGGCCAGGACATCAACTTCTACATCAACAGCCCGGGCGGCGCGGTCGACGACACGCTGGCCATCTACGACACGATGCAGTTCATCAGCAGCGAGGTCGCGACCTACTGCATCGGCCGCGCGTACTCGGGCGGCGCCGTGCTGCTCTCGGTCGGCCAGAAGGGCAAGCGCCACATCCTGCCGCACGCGAAGGTGATGATCCACCAGCCGCACGGCGGCGTCTACGGCCAGACCTCGGACATCCAGATCCAGGCCGAGATGATCCTGAAGATGAAGGCGCAGCTCAACGAGATCCTGGCGCGCCACACCGGCCAGCCGGTGGACCGCATCGCCAAGGATGCCGAGCGCGACAAGTACTTCAGCGCCGACGAGGCGAAGGCCTACGGCCTGGTCGACGAGGTCGCCGCGTTCCCCGAGAAGGGCAAGCGTTGATCGAGTCGCGGAGCAAGCATCCGTGGCGGTCGGAGAGCGGCTTCCCCGCGCTCCCGGGCATCGCCATGCCGCAGGCGGGCGCGCCGCGCCGCGACGAGGACGACGATGACGACTCGCCGCGGTACATCCCCGTGCCGTTGGTCGTCGACAAGCGCGGCAAGAGCGAGGAGCTGGTCGACCTCTACAGCCGGCTGCTGCGCGACCGCGTGATCTTCCTGGGCGGGCCGGTCGGGCGCCACATGGCGCAGGTCGTGACCGCGCAGATCCTGTTCCTCTCGCACGACGACCCGCAGGCCGAGATCAGCATCTACATCAACAGCCCCGGCGGCTCGATCAGCGACGGCCTGGCGATCATCGACGCGATGCGCAGCGTGCCGTGCCCGGTGGCCACGTACATCGTGGGCGTCGCGGCCAGCATGGCCAGCGTGATCGCGTGCTGCGGCACCAAGGGCCGCCGCTTCGCGCTGCCGCACGCCGAGCACATGATGCACCAGGGCCGCATCGGCGGCTTCGAGGGGCAGGCGACGGACCTGGAGATCTTCATGCGCCAGATGGTGCGCATCGAGGACGTCTGCAACAAGCTCTATTCCGAGGCCACCGGCCAGACGATCGAGAAGATCGCCGCCGACTGCGACCGCGACCTCTGGCTGACCGCCGAGGAGATGCTCGCGTACGGCCTCATCGACAAGATCATCGACCGCATGCCGGCGACGGCGCCCGCGGCCTCCTGAAGGAACCACCCATGTCACTGATCCCGATCGTCATCGAGAAGACCGGCCGCGGCGAGCGCGCCTACGACATCTACAGCCGCCTGCTGAACGACCGCATCGTGTTCCTGGGCGGCGGCGTCAACGACCAGGTGGCGAACCTGATCGTCGCGCAGCTGCTGTTCCTGGCGAACGAGGACCCGAAGGCCGAGATCAGCCTCTACGTCAACAGCCCGGGCGGCAGCGTGAGCGCCGGCCTCGGCATCGTCGACACCATGCGGTTCATCCCGTGCCCGGTGGCGACGTACATCATCGGCATGGCCGCCAGCATGGGCAGCGTGATCGCGTGCAGCGGCACCAAGGGCCGCCGCTTCGCGCTGCCGCACGCCGAGAACCTGATGCACCAGCCGCTGATCCCCGGCGTCATCGAGGGGCAGGCGACCGACCTCGAGATCCAGGCGAAGCACATCCTGCGCCTGCGCGAGCAGCTCTACCGGCTCTACAGCCAGAACACCGGGCAGACCGTGGAGAAGATCCACGCCGACTGCGACCGCGACAAGTGGCTCAACGCGCAGGAGATGCTGGAGTACGGGCTGATCGACAAGGTGCTCGACCGGCTGCCGGGGAAGTGATTCCGGCGCAGTCTCCCTGAATGAAGCCGCCCGGCGCGCGAGCTGCGCGCCGGGCGGTTCGTTTCTCGGGCATTGGGTCTGCTTCAGCGCCGGCGTCCGCGGCGCAGGAGCGCAAGGGCTCCCAGCGCCCCCGGTCCCGGTACCGCCTGCGGCGCCGCGCCGCTGCCGAAGACCCACGCGAAGTCTGTGCCGTTGGCCAGCACGTGGTCGGACGGGCCGAACATCGCCTGCTCCCACTGGCCGTTCGACTTCACCCAGTAGTGCCAGTAGTTCTCGACGTCCGGCCAGAGGTCGCCGGTGCCGTACTCGTAGTCACCGCCGATGCCGATGCCGGTGACGAATGCGCCGAAGGAGTACGACTCGAACGTGAGCTGGCCGCCGGGCACCGCCGCCGCGATCGACTGCGTGGCGCCGAAGCCGGTCATGCCGTTCTGCGCGTCGGACCAGCGCAGGTTCAGCAGGTAGCCGTTGCCATTGGAGAAGTCCACCTGGATGGTGGCCAGGTTGTTCCCGGCGCCGACGTCGTACGACGCGACGATCCCGGCGGTGGCGTGCGAGGCGGTGAACGCGATGGCCGCGAGCGCGGCGGCGGACAGGGTCCGGTCCATGGTGGTTCCTTCCCGAGGTGCGCGGGAGAACGGGGTGTGTCCTGGACGCCGGTCGACCCGACTCGCATGCACCCACGCGGGTGCCGCCTACGGTGACGCCTTCGTTGCGGGATTTGACCGCATTCCTCCGGGCGTCCAGGTGGCCGCGTGCGTGCGGCCGGGCGCAAGATAGCGCGCGGCGGCGGCGGGGCAAGGCACGGCGACGCATTTGAGGCACGCTTCGTCGGATGTTTCGCAAACCCTTACGATGCGCTGCGTTCCCGGAGGAATCCCCGATGGCCGACGCCAACCAGACCGAAGCCCTGATCGCCGCCTTTCGCACCGACCACGCCCGCGTGAAGACGGAGATCCAGAAGGCCGTGGTCGGCCACGAGGCGATCATCGACGGCGTGCTGGTCTGCCTCTTCGCCGGCGGACACGCGCTGCTCGAGGGCGTGCCTGGCCTGGGCAAGACGCTCCTGATCCGCAGCCTGTCGCAGGCGCTGCAGCTGAAGTTCAGCCGCATCCAGTTCACGCCCGACCTGATGCCCGCGGACGTCACGGGCACGACGATCGTCGTCGAGGCCGCCGGTGGCCGCGACTTCCAGTTCCGCAAGGGCCCGCTCTTCGCGCAGATCGTGCTGGCGGACGAGATCAACCGCGCGACGCCGAAGACGCAGTCCGCGATGCTCGAGGCCATGCAGGAACGAAGCGTCACCGTGGGCGGCACGACGTACCCGCTGGACAAGCCGTTCTTCGTGATGGCCACGCAGAACCCGATCGAGCAGGAGGGCACCTACCCGCTGCCCGAGGCGCAGCTCGACCGCTTCTTCTTCAAGCTCGAGGTCGGCTACAGCACGCGCGCCGACCTGCGCGAGATCCTGGTCCGCACGACCAGCGGTGCGCAGGCCGAGCCGCAGCCCGTGATCGACGCCGAGACCATCCTGCGCCACCAGAAGCTGGTGCGCGCGGTGCGCATCACCGACCAGGTGCAGGACTACGCCGTGCGCCTGGTGCTGGCCACGCACCCGCAGGGCCAGTTCGCCACGCCGCTCGTCAACCGCTTCCTGCGCTTCGGCGCGTCGCCGCGCGCGGCGCAGACGATCGTGCTGGGGGCGAAGGTCAAGGCGCTCCTGGCCGGCCGCCCCCAGGTCGCCTTCGAGGACATCAAGTCCGTCGCGCTGCCCGCGCTGCGCCACCGCGCGCTCCTCAACTTCGAGGCCGAGGCCGAGGGCAAGACGACCGACGAGATCATCGCCAACATCCTGGACACCGTGCCCACCGCGGCGGCGGACGCGGTGGCCTGAACCCCGGGCGCGGGGCGGGCCTCACTCCCACTCGATCGAGAGCGGCGCGCCCGGGACGGGGCCGCGCGTCTCGTCGGCGCCCGCGTCGGTGCGGTCCGCGGGCAGCGCCAGGCGCATCACGGTCCCGTGCGGCGTGCGGTCGGCGTGCTCGAGGGTGCCGCCGTGCTGCTCGGCCAGCTTGCGCGCGACCGGCAGCCCGAGGCCGGTGCCGCGCTGCCCCTTGGTGCTGGCGAACGGCTGGAAGAGCCGCGCGCGCTGCGCCGCGGGGATGCCGGCGCCGTCGTCCTGCACTTCGACGACGAACGTGCGCGACGCCGTGTCGTGCCGCACCTGAACGTCGACGTGCCCGGTCCGGTCCGGCGCGGCCTCGACGGCGTTCGCCAGCAGGTTGAGCACGGCCTGGTGCACTGCGTTCGCGTCGACGGGCGCCGGCGCCATGTCGGGCTCCGCGTGCAGCGCCAGCCGGACGCCGCGGCGCGCGGCGGTCGCCCGCATCAGGTCGCACGCCTCGCCCACCAGCGCGGCCAGGTCGGTCTC
>JBEIFT010000192.1:0-5363 GCA_040382255.1 Phycisphaeraceae bacterium | reverse complement strand
GGGGCGCGGCGCTCGCACATCGCGCGCGCGCGCAGCAGCGCGGGATCGACGGGCGCGGCATCGCCCGCCGCGCCGGCGCCTGCCGCACGCTTCCGCGATCCGTCGCCTGGTGTCTTCCGGGCCATCGGTCGCATCGTAGGTGCGCAGGTAGCCTGCGCCGCACATGGTTCCCGTGCGCCTGCAGAACATCCGCAAGGACTTCGGCCCCGTGGTGGCCGTGGCGGACGTCACGCTGGAGGCGCCCGGCGGCGCGCTCACCTTCCTGTTGGGCCCGTCCGGCTGCGGCAAGACCACGCTGCTGCGCATGGTGGCCGGCTTCACCGAGCCTTCCGCTGGCCGCGTGCACTTCGGCGACCGCGACGTCACCGCGCTGGCCGCCGAGCAGCGCGGCTGCGGCATGGTCTTCCAGGGCTATGCGCTGTGGCCGCACATGACGGTCGCGCAGAACGTGGCGTTCGGGCTGGAAGTGCGCAAGGTGCCCGCCGACGAGCGCCGCCGCCGCGTGGCCGAGGCGCTCGAGCTGGTGCGCATGGCGGCCTACGCCGACCGCAAGCCGAACGAGCTCTCCGGCGGCCAGCAGCAGCGCGTGGCGCTCGCGCGCGCGATCGTCTACCGCCCCGAGGTGCTGCTGCTGGACGAGCCGCTCAGCAACCTGGACGCGAAGCTGCGCCTGGAGCTGCGCCACGAGATCCGACGCATCGTCGACGAGACGCGTGTCACCGCCATCTACGTGACGCACGACCAGAAGGAAGCACTGAGCCTGGCCGACAAGGTGGTCGTCCTGCGCGACGGCCGCATCGAGCAGATGGGCGGCGCGCGCGAGCTGTACGAGCGGCCCGTGAACCGCTTCGTCGCGGAATTCCTGGGCGAGGCGAACTTCCTGCAGGCCGCGGCCGAAGGCACGATCGCGCGGGGAGCGGGCGGCGCCGCCGGCGCGGACCCGACCCCCGCCGCGCGCACCATCCGCACCGCTGCCGGCACGCTGCGCACGACCGGCGCCGGCGAGGTCCCGGCGGGAACGCCGCTCCTGGTCGCCGTGCGACCCGAGGCCCTGCGGCTGCACCCTGACGCGCAGGTGGCGCCGACCGAGCCCGCCCTGCGCGGCGTCGTCGCCGAGACGACCTACCTGGGCGAACTTGCCGAGCACCACGTGGACTGCGCCGGGACGCGCGTCCGCGTCTTCGAGCTGAACCCGCGCCAGCGGTCGCGGCGCGGCGAGCCGGTGGCGCTGACGGCGGATGCGGAGCAGGTGGTGGTGTTGGGGGGGTAAGGGCGGGGATCACCCGCCAAGGTCAACGACCGCAACGCCCTCGACCACGGCCGCACGCAGCATGTCGCGGTCATTCGTCGCGAGCGGCACCCCGAGCCGACGCGCCAGTTCCAGGTAGCACGCGTCATAGGTCGTCAATCCGTGCTCGCGCGCGATCGCGAAGGTGCCGATCGCGCCATCCACATCCGCATCGTCGACGTTCCACGCCAGGCACTGCACCTGCATGAGCGTCTCGATCGCCCGCGCCTCGGTCAGCCTTCCGCGGCGCACGCCCACGTTGATCGCATTGGCGACCTCGATGCGGAAGATCGCGGGAACGTGGCATGCGAACGTCTCGAAGAGCACGCCGACCTGTTCGCGCGTCAAGGACGTCTCGTCGTCAAAGCACCAGGATGACGCCACGCTCGCATCGACCACGATCGCATTCACATCCGCCGCCCTTCGTTGATCATGTCCTTCACCGTCATCCCGGGCGGCAGCGTGACGCCCTTGCGGAGTTCGAAGAGCCGGTCAAGCGCGGCCCGCACCTTCGCCGCGCGCTCCGCGTCCGGCACCGCCGGCGCCGCCCCCTCCACCGGCACCAGCCGCGCGACCGCGTGCCCGTGGCGCGTCAGGACGAACGACTCGCCCTTGCGGACGCGCTCGACCAGCTCGCTCAGGCGCGTCTTGGCATCGAAGATGCCCACATGGTTGGAAGGGGTGTCGTGCATGGCCATTCTGGTTAGACGCTAACCAACCCTGCGCCCGGCGCGGCACTAAATCCGCCCGGACGGCATCATGATGGCGTGCAAACCGGGCTTCTCGGGGATCAGCGGCCTTTTTTCCGGAACCACGCGTCGGCAGCGGCGCGCGCGGCCTGTCTCGCGCGCGTGAGTCCCGACCGCCAACCCCGACCAGACGACGCCTTCCCGTCCACCAACGACACCTGGATCCGCGACGAACTGTCCGCCGGCGACGAACGACGCCGCGCGCTGCGCAGCGTGATCATGGGCCGCTACTTCGAGCCGCTGCGCATCTACGTGAAGGGCAGCTCGTACCGCCACCTGGGCGAGAGCGCCGAGCTGGTCAGCGCGTTCTTCGTCAGCCGCTTCGCGCGCGACGACTACATGGACGCGTGGGCCCAGAGCGGCATGACGCTGCGCCGCTGGCTCATCAACGGCCTGATCCTGAGCATCCGCGAGGAGATCCGCCGCCGCCGCCGTGCCGCCAAGCGCGGGCTGCAGGGCAGCGGCGAGATGCGCGACGGCGACCCAGCCGGCGCCCGTCTCCATTTGACGGTGGTACACCGCTCACCATGACTCGCACTCCCGCGCTCGCCGCTGCTGCCTCTGCCGCCGCCGTCTCCGCCCTGCTCCTCGCCGCCGCGCCCGCCGCGTCGCCGTCCGGCGCCCCCGGCACCCCCGCCGAATCCAAGCCCGCCCGCGACGCACGCATGAAGTGGTGGCGCGACGCGCGCTTTGGCATGTTCATCCACTTCGGCCTGTACAGCCAGCCTGCCGGCGTCTGGGCCGGCAAGGACTGGCCCGGCGCGGGCGAGTGGCTGCTGCACAACGCGAAGGCCGATCCCATCGAGTACGAGAAGACGCTCCTGCCGACCTTCAACCCGGTGAAGTTCGACGCGAAGGAGTGGGCCGACCTCGCCCGCGACGCGGGCATGAAGTACGTCGTGATCACCACCAAGCACCACGACGGGTTCGCGCTGTGGGACTCGAAGGTCAGCGACTACGACGTGATGGCCACGCCCTTCAAGCGCGACATCATGAAGGAGCTCTCCGACGCCGTGCGCGCCGACGGGCTGACGATGTGCTGGTACCACTCGATCATGGACTGGCACCACCCGGACTACCTGCCGCGGCGGGAGTGGGACAAGCGGCCGGCCGACGCCGCCAGCTACCCGCGCTACGTGGAGTACATGAACGCGCAGCTGCGTGAACTGCTCATGAACTACGGCCCGATCGGCATCCTGTGGTTCGACGGCGAGTGGGAGAACACCTGGAACCACGACCTGGGCAAGCGCACCGACGACTTCGTGCGGTCGCTGCAGCCGACGATCATCGTGAACAACCGCGTGGACACCGGCCGCGCGGGCATGGAGGGCTTCAGCGCGGACGAGAAGTCGCGCGGCGACTACGGCACGCCCGAGCAGACCATCCCGCCGAACGGCATGCCCGGCCGCGACTGGGAGACGTGCATGACCATGAACGGCACGTGGGGCTTCAAGCTGAGCGACACGCGCTGGAAGAGCGCGCAGGACCTGATCCGCAAGCTGTGCGACATCGCCTCGAAGGGCGGCAACTTCCTGCTGAACGTCGGCCCGCGCGGCGACGGCACGGTCCCGCCGGAGAGCGTGGAGCGCCTGCACCGCATGGGTGCGTGGATGAAGATGAACGGCGATGCGATCTACGGGACGACGGCCTCGCCCTTCCCCCGCACGCTGCCGTGGGGCCGCGTGACGTGCAAGCCGGGCGTGACCGCGGGCACGGCGGAAACCGTGCTCAACCTCTTCGTGTTCGACTGGCCGAAGGACGGCACGCTGCGCCTGGACGGCCTGCGCAGCGACCCGATGGGCGTGACCGTGCTGGGCGACGCCGGCCGCAAGGCGACCGCCGCACGCGACGACCGCGGCGTGGTGGTCACCGGCCTGGGCGCCGCGCCCGTGGATGCCGACGCGACGGTCGTGCAGCTGCGCGTCGCGGGCACGCCGCAGGTGGACCCGGTGTACGTGCTGCCCGCGGCCAACGGCACCGTGACCTGCCGTGCGGCGGACGCCGTGACCACCGGCAGCATCCAGTACGAGAGCCACTACGAGAACCTGGGCTGGTGGCGCGACACCGCCAGCACGGCCTCGTGGGAGATCAAGGTCGCGAAGGCGATCGGCTTCCGGGTGGCGCTGGAATACGCCTGCAACGAGACGTGCGGCGGCGAGATCGAGGTGGACGTCGGCGGCACGAAGCTGAAGGCGACCCTGCCGCCCCGCAAGGACTGGGGCGACTTCGCGACCGTGGAGGTCGGCACCGCGACCATCCCGGCCGACACGCCCGTGCGCGTGACCGTCCGCGCCCTGACCAAGCCCGGCGAGTCGTTCATCAACCTGCGCAGCGTCACGCTCACCCCGATGCAGTGGTGAAGTAGCCTGTACGCCCCATGTCCGATCCGACGCCGCCCACCGCCGCCCCCGCCAGCACCGACGCCCCGGTCTTCGACCTCAACGGCACCAAGGTGCCGCTCGCGCCGCAGGACCGCGGTGTCTACGGCTGGCTGGCCGGGCAGGTCTACATGAACCTGCGCAAGCCGGAGGGCGTGCCGCCGCTCCAGGGACTGCTGGCCATGATGGCGCTCGACGCCGCCCGGCAGGACGTCGCCAACGACGACCCGCGCGTGCAGGCCGTGCTGAACGTGCTGTGGCAGATGGGCATCGCGAAGATCCGCACCGAGGGCGAGGGCGCCGACGCGCGCGTCAGCTGGGACGCGGGCACGCACGCCTCGATCGGCAGCCGTCCCGTGATCGAGCACTTCACCGAGGAAGGCGCGCGCGAGGGCCGCGCGCTGGCCGCTTCGCTGATGATCGCCACGAACCGCCAGGTGCGGATCAACGGCGTCGAGCTGGCCATCCGCCCCGTGAACCTGGAACTGCTGCAGGCGCAGGGCGCCGAGCTGCAGAAGCGCATGCAGCCCGGCAAGGAGGACGCCAGCCTGACGGCCGCGCGCTACGTCGCCGAACTGCTGGCGCAGGGCGCCACCGACAAGGATCTGCGTCTGCGCGCGGCGCTGGAGCTGGCCGCCGACCTGGGCGTGCGCTCGATGCTGGTGGACGCCCCCTCGCGGCAACTGCGCATCGAGGGCTTCAACGAGCAGGCGGCCGTCGCGGCCGCGTACCTGCAGGGCCTGACGGGCGAGCAGTTCGACCTGGCACTCAAGCGCATCCAGACGCTGAACCAGGTGGCGCAGGAGACCGCGCGCCGCCTGGCCGAGCAGGCGAAGACGGGCAACACGAAGGCCGCGGCGATCGCGCCGCGCGCCCAGCCGCAGGCTGCGCCGGCCGCCGTCGCGACCCCCGTGACGCGCCGCCGCCGGGACTGAGCGGCGGCGCGCC
>JBEIFT010000191.1:0-5369 GCA_040382255.1 Phycisphaeraceae bacterium | reverse complement strand
GCGCGGCGGCGATCGCGGCGATGCTGGCGTTGCAGCTTGCGTTCTGGCTTGCGGCAACGCACCTGAAGGCGCGCTCCCTGCTGCCGTGCGCGGTGCCGCTGGCGTGCGCGATCGGATGCGCGGGCGCGTTGCTGCCGCGCGCACCCGGCGTGCGATGGGCCCCGGCGACGCTGGCGACCGCGGGCCTGCTGCTCGCCTGGTCGCTGCAGCCGTTCGCGGCGCTCGAGGGCGATCCGCGCACGTCGGCGAACGCCGCGATGTGGTCCGCCGCCGGCGACGACCGCGCGATCATCGGCCCGGGCTCGCGCGCCGCGGCCGAGGGCCCTGTCGCCGTGGGCGACCCCCTGCCGCTTGCGTGGATCGCCAACTGGACGCTGCCCGCCGACGCCCGGCTGGGATGCGAGGGAGAGGCCGACGTGTACTGGTTCGCGCGCACGCCCGACTACGGCGATGTCTGGGACGGCGGCCCGCTGGCGGCGGCGCTGCGCGCGCACGGCGACGACGCGGATGCGGCGGTCCGTGCCCTGCGTGCGCGCGGGCTGACGCACCTGGCCATCGGCGAGGCGATGCTGGCGCGATGGAAGTCCGCGGGCTGGCTGGACCCCGCGCTGACGCCGGAGCGCGTGCGGGCGGTGGCGGCGCGGCTCAGGCCGGTCGCGCGGCTCGCATCGGGCGGCGTGCTGTACGCGCTGCCGGCCGAGGGCCGCTGAGGCGCGCGTGCCGGACGCCCCCGGCGCGGCCCTACACTCGCGGCCATGCCCGCGCACGTCCGAAGCATTGCGTTCGCCGCCCTGATCGCCTGCAACGCCGCCGCGGCCGACGGCACGGTGACCGCGCCCGGCCCCGCCCCCGCCGCGCAGGGCACCCCTGCCGGGGGCCAGGCCGATGTACCCGCCGGCGCGACCGCTCCCGCGCGCACCGCCACCGCCGCCGAGACCGGGATCGCCGCCGTGTGGCAGAACCACGCCGTGAAGTGGGACGCGCTGCGCCCGATCGCCGTCGAGCTGGCCGGCGCCGCGGCACTGCAGGAGGCCATCCTGGACGCGCTGATCGACGACCGCGCGCGTGAGCGCGCGATCACCGTCACCGAGCAGCAGCTGAGGTCCGAGGAGGCGACGCTGCTGCAGCTCCTGGACAAGGATCCGGACCGCGCGCAGCGCGCGCTCGAGCAGGTCCGCGCATGCCAGGGCCTGGGCCCGGTGCGCTGGCGTGCCCTGCTGCGCCGCAACGCGACGCTGCGCGCCTTGGTCGCACGCGATGTCGAGGTGCAGGAGCCGCAGCTGGCCGCCGCGCACGACGCGGTGCACGGCGCGAAGCGCAAGGCCCGCATCATCGCGGTGCCGGACCTTCGGACGGCGCAGTCGGTGACCGAGCGCCTGGCAGCGGGCGCCCCGTTCGAGGAGATCGCCGCCCGCGAGAGCACCGACGTCAGCGCCGCGCGCGGCGGGCTCATCGCGCCGATCAGCCGGCTGGATCCCGCGTTCCCCGTGGCGGTTCGCGAGGCACTCTGGTCCGTGAAGCAGCCGGGCGGCATCTCGCCGCCGGTGCTGGTCGGGACGGGCTACGTGCTGATGCGCTGGGATGGGGAGGTGCCGGGCGACGGCGTGCAGCTGGCCGCGGTGCGCGCCGAGACCGAGCGTGCCGTGCGCATCGCGCAGGAACGCGCGAAGATGGACCAGCTGGCGCAGGACCTGGTGCGGAACGCGAAGCCGACCATCTTCGACGACTCCCTTGCGGACGCGTGGAACCGCGCGGCCGCGAACCCCCGCTGACGGGTCAGGACTTGAGCCACGAGAGCCGCGCGACGGCCAGGGGCACCAGCACCGCGATCGGCAGCGCCACGCTCACCGTGGGCGGCAGGCCCGGGATCGGCGCGGCCATGAGCACCGCCGAGAGGATGATCGCCGGTACGCAGGTTCCCGCGCAGAGCACCGTCTCTCGCATCATGTTCGCCGGCCCACGCTGCAGGAAGAACGGCACCGCGGCCACCAGCACGAGGAGGTTCACCAACACGCTGCCGATGCGTCCAAGCTGCATGCGCTCGGCCTGCGATCGGTCGAGCGCGCCGGCGTCGGCCAGTCGGCTGAGTTCGGGACTCGACAGCACGTGCGCGAAGAGACGGTAGTTGCGCGCCGTGAGCGCCCGCGGCGAGAGATCGGTGGGCCAGGCCTCCGCCGGTGCGGGCGGCTCCTGCACCGTGCTGCCCTCGCGCACCGCGGGATCGCGCTTCAGCGCCGTGCCCGACTCCAGGATCCACGCGGAGCGCGCGGCGTCCCAGCTGGCGCCGGTCGCGGTGACGCGGCGGACCAGGCTGCCCTGGCCGTCGCGCTCAAGGCCCAGGAAGCCGGTGATCCGGCCGGTCTCGGGGTCGAGGTTCGACGCGTACAGCAGGTTGCCCGAGGTGTCGCACGTCAGCGGCACCGTGAACGAGGCGCCGCCGGGCTTGCCCAGGTCGCCGTGGTCCAGCATCAGCCGCTCGGCCAGGCGCGGCAGGATCACCTCCTGGTTCGCGACCTCGAAGAGGTTCAGCGCGAGCGCGCCCACGAGCACCGCCCAGACGCAGCGCCGGAGCGGCACGCCGGCGGCCATGATCGCGGTGAGCTCGCGCGCACGGTGCATCTGCGAGAACGTGAAGCCCATGGCGCCGATGCTGACCAGGCCGACCATGAACTGGAAGAACTGGAAGAGGCGCGGCCCGTGGAACCCGACCACCATCGAGACGAACGCGGTCACCACGTTGGAGTGCGCGCCCGCCTTCACCGACGCGGTGGACGCCGACACGAACTCGCGCATCTGCAGGATCACGTCGATCGACGCGGCCAGGACGTAGAGCAGCGCGAACAGGATCGAGAAGTTGGACAGGAAGCGGAAGATGATCGCACGGTCGAGGATCCGCATGGTCACGTCCTCCTCACCCGTGCCCAGCACGCCCAGACCGCGGCCAGCAGCAGCAGGTTCGCGCCGGCCATCATGGAGCCGCCGACCACGTACCACCCGCTGCGCATCAGCTGCTGGCCGCCCGACATCATCAGGATGTTGGCGATCGCCGGCAGGAACGCCAGCACGTAGACGGTGAGCGGCAGCGCATGGCGCAGCGCGACGGCGAGCCCCGCGCCCAGCAGGAGCACCAGCACGATGCTGACCGGCTGCGCGATGCGCTGCACCACGTGCGAGTCGCTCTCGAAGATCACGTCGTTCCGCGAATACTCCAGGCGGCTGCGCGCCCGGGCGGCGTTCTTGCGCACGACCGAGTACGGCGCGAAGCCGTCGGACGCGGGGACCGCGGAGATCGCCTCGAGCACGGTCGAGCTGGATGCCTCGCCCCACGCGCGTGGGGTGCAGCCGGCGGGAAGCAGGTCGTCGATGCGCGCGGGCCAACGGCCCGGCAGGTTGGCGGCCAGGTCGCGCGGGCGGAGCGGCGACGGCAGCGAGATCGACATCCGCGGCTCGAAGCCCGCCTCGCCGATCGCGCGCAGCGTGCCGCGTTCGCCCTCGGCGCGCCGCGCGGGGCGACCCTGGACGGACTCGGTGACCGTGAAGGTGGCGCGGCCGGCCGCAGGGAGCAGCTCGCCGGCCACGATGCGCGCGCCCTCGATCCTGAAGCTGCGTGCGGTGCCCGGCTCGGTGAACGAGAACGCGCCCGACGCCGCCTGCGACTCCAGGCAGCGCCACAGGTCGACCTCGCCCAGCGCACCGACCAGCGGGCGCTTCGCGGCCTGCACGATGGACGCCTTGTCGGGGTCGCGTCGCAGCACCAGGATCTCGTCGAGCGGCAGGAACTTGGGGCCGCGGTAGAAGCCGCTGTCGAGCGACGCGGCCTCTGGCTCGGCCCGCGGCACGGATGCGATCGCGCCCTCGCCCGGGCGGAAGATCGTGGCGTTCGTGAACGCGACCTTCGCCATGGTGCTGGACGCGGTGGCGTAGATGTCGACGGCCGCGCTCTCGGCGGTGAACTCGGTCTGCGGGGTGATCGCGCCGCGCTTGCCGCCCTCGATCGCCGCGACGCCCGTGAGCACCAGCCGCTTCTCGGCGCCGGTGTCGGCCGGCGGGTCGACCACCGATGCGGCGTCCGCGTAGATCATGAGCCGGCCGCCGTCGATGCTGAGCGCCTCGCCGCGTCGCACCGCGGCCACCAGCATCTGCGTGGCGTCCGCGGTGGCAAGCTCCTGCATGCGCGTCCAGAAGTGCGGGATCACGAACGCGACCAGCACCAGCATGAACAGGCCGAGCGCCGTGCCCAGGAAGAACACCGGCGCGAAGATCCGGCGATAGCTCATGCCCGCGGTCGCCATCGCCACGATCTCGTTGTCGGTGGCGAAGCGGTGCAGCACCAGGGTTCCCGCGAAGCCGGCCGCGAAGGGCAGCGCGAACTGCAGCATCGGGATGATCGCCAGGGTGACGTACTTCATCACCGTCTCGGCGCCGATCGCGTTCTCGGCCAGCGGCTTGGCCGCGGCGCCGAAGGCGATGACGGTGACGATGATGCCGGTGGTGACGGCCAGCACGCGGACCAGTTCCCACCCGACGTGGCGCCACAGGATCCACGGCGTGCCCGAGAGGCGGCGCTCCGCGGCCGCGTCGGCGGCGGCGATGTCGGCGGGGCGCATGCCGTTGGTGGCCATCGGTGACGGGCGCTCAGCGCAGCCCGTACTCCTTCAGCTTGCGGTAGAGCGTGCGCTCGCCGATCCCCAGGAGCTGCGCGGCCTGCTCGCGGTTGCCCGCGGTCATCGCCAGGGTCTGGCGGATCGCCTCCTTCTCCAGGCGTTCCAGCCCGACGCCGGCCAGCGAGCCGACGCCCCCCTGCGCCTCGGCGGCAGCGTCGTCGGAACGGATCTCGGGCGGCACGTCGCGGACGTCGATCACCGGACCGGCGGAGGTGACCACCATGCGGTGCACCGCGTTGAAGAGTTCGCGCACGTTGCCGGGCCAGGAGTAGCCGACCAGGCGCATCATCGCCGGCTGCGAGACCTCGGGCCGCGGGCGACCCATCTCGGCGGCGTACTTGCCCACGGCGTGGTTCACGAGCAGCGGGATGTCCTCGCGCCGCTCGCGCAGCGGCGGGATCACGATCTCGGCGCCGCGGATGCGGTAATAGAGGTCCTCGCGGAACCGGCCCTCGCGCACCATCTGGCCAAGGTCGCGGTTGGTGGCGCTGACGAAGCGGACGTCGGTCTTGCGCTGCTCGTTGGAGCCCAGGCGCACGACGTCGCCGGTCTCCAGGACGCGCAGCAGCTTCGGCTGCATCGCCAGCGGCATGTCGCCGATCTCGTCCAGGAAGAGCGTGCCCTTGTCGGCTAACTCTAAGACGCCCTCGCGGTCGCGGTCGGCGCCGGTGAAGGCGCCGCGGACGTGGCCGAAGAGCTGGTCCT
>JBEIFT010000190.1:0-5430 GCA_040382255.1 Phycisphaeraceae bacterium | reverse complement strand
GCGCGCGACCTCCTCGGGCGTGCCGTACTCGGCCACCGCGCGCTCGGGCGATGCGCCGGCGCGCACCGCGGCGCGCAGGTGGGCGTCCGCGTCCAGCACGGCGTCGTGCACCAGCGCGGCGTCGCGCCCGGCCATCGCGGCCTCCAAGCGGAGCAGGTATGCGCGGATCGGGTCAGCGGAGTCCATCGATGCCTCCCAGGATGCGGTTCACCCAGCGGCCGGTGCGGCGCCACGTGTCGGTCCATGCGGCCAGGACGCGCTTGCCCTCGGCGGTCAGCACGAAGCACTTGCGCGCCGGGCCCTCGGTGGACGGCACCAGCGTGCTGCGCAGCAGCCCGTCGGCCTCCATCGAGCGCAGCATGGGGTAGAGCGTGCCCTGCTTGAACGTGATGCCCTCGGGCGCCTCGTCGGCCAGCTGCCGCGCGATCTCGTAGCCGTGGATCGGCTCCTCGGCGCGCGCCACGGCGGCCAGCACCACCAGCCACGCGGTGCCGACGCTGAGGTCGCGCTGGAGCTTCTCGGAGAGGTCGCCGGCCATCGGTCCAGTACTATAGCGGCTACAGTACTGGTTGCAAGCCACTTCCGGGGTGAATTTCCCGTGATTTGCCGGATATCATGCGGGTCAGGAGCCTCCCCGATGAGCACCGCCCCGACCGTCCCGAATGCCTCCCCTCAGTCCCCGCGCCTGGCCGACGGCGCCTTCCGCGAGTCCGGGTTCCGGTCGCTCCCCGGCTGGCTCATGCTGCCGGCCTGGATCGGCGGCCTGCTGCTGGCGCTTGGGATCCTCATCCACGGCGTGCGCAACGAGGTACCCGCCGCGATCATCGCGGCGCTGGCGGTCGCCGTGTTCACGCTGGTCTGCTCGGCCGGCTTCTTCGTCGTCAACCCGAACGAGGGCCGCGTGCTGGTCCTCTTCGGCCACTACCGCGGCACGGTGCGCCGCATCGGCTTCCACTGGACCAACCCGTTCACGTTCAAGCGACGCGTCTCGCTGCGCGTGCGCACGTTCGAGACGGGATCGCACACCAGCGGACCGGTCGTCGACGCGCAGGGCAAGGTGCTCCACGAGGGAACGCGCACGCGCCACCCCGTCAAGGTGAACGACCTGGACGGCAACCCCGTCGAGATCGCCGCGGTCGTCGTCTGGCGCGTGGTCGACACGGCCGAGGCGCTGTTCGCGGTGGACGACTACGAGCGCTACGTCGAGATCCAGAGCGAGGCCGCGCTGCGGAACCTGGCCAGCCATTACCACTACGACTCGCCCGAGCCGGGCGGCACCAGCCTGCGCGGCAGCACCGACCTGATCGGCGCGAAGCTCAAGGAGGAGCTGGACGGCCGCCTGGGCGGCGCCGGCGTCGAGGTGCTGGAGAGCCGAATTTCCAGCCTGAGCTACGCGCCCGAGATCGCGGCGGCCATGCTGCAGCGGCAGCAGGCCACGGCGGTGGTGGCCGCGCGGCAGAAGATCGTCGAGGGTGCGGTGGGGATGGTGGAACTGGCCATGCAGTCGATCCACGAGAAGCGACTGGCCGACTTCACGCCGGAGCAGAAGGCGGAGATGGTCACCAACCTGCTGGTGGTGCTGGTGAGCGAACGCGGCGCGCAGCCCGTCGTGCAGACGGGGCAGTGACGCGTCGCGGCTCGCAGCACCGGCCGCATGCATAGACTGCGGCGATGGAGCAGGGCGCGCACGAGCATCACGGCCAGGGCGAGGGCCACGTGCACGGCCACGCGCCGCACCACGGCCACAAGCGCTGGCACCACCGGCTGCGGGAGCACGGCCGCCGCACGATGGCGCGCGTGCAGTCCAGCTGCCTGCCGCTGATGGTGGCGATGTTCCTGCTGCTGGGGCTCACGTGGCTCTTCGAAGAGCCGGGCAGGCCCGTCAAGCCGTTCGTCATCACGCTCTACGCGTCCGTGCCCATGCTGGGCGTGCTGCTGGTGACCACGAGGCGGTGGGCGATCGCCGCATTCCTGCTGCTGGTGGCGTCGAATGCGGCGGCGTTCATCGCGCCCTCGCTGGCCGGCGAGGAGGGCATCATGCACTGGCCGGGCAAGCTGCTGGTCATCTACTACGGCGTGGTGATCCTGGCGCTGGTGCGCGTGATCTTCGTGCTGGAGACGCCCGTGCGCGACCGCGTCTTCGGCGGCGTCGCGGTGATGATGATGTTCGGCGTCTTCTGCGCGATCTTCTACCGGCAGATGCTGGCGATCGACCCGCGCGCGCTGGTGGTGACCGGCACGAACCTCCCGCACGACGGCCCGCTCAACTGGAACGACACGATCTACTTCAGCTTCGTGACGCTGGCCACGATCGGGTTCGGCGACATGGTGCCGGGCAACTCGATGGCGCGCTCGCTGGCGATGATCGAGGGCCTGATCGGCGTCCTCTATCCCGCGGTGCTGCTGGCGCGCCTGGTGAGCAGGGACGGCGCCGGGGACGGGAAGTGACGGTGGGGCAGGGGCTGCACGGCGCATCCGCCGCACGCGCCGCGTTCCCGCGATGGGCGCTGCCGGCCGTGCTGCTGGCCGCGCTGGCCGTCATCTGGCATTCGCTGGGCGATCACCCGCTGTACCGCCCCGACGAGGGCCGCTACGGAGCGGTCAGCGCGTGGATGGCCGAGCACGGCAACTGGTTCGAGCCGCGCATGCGCGACGTGGTGCACGTCACGAAGCCGCCGCTCACGTACTGGGCGCAGGCGGCCGCGATCCAGGCACTGGGCCGTACGGAGCTGGCGGTGCGCCTGCCCAGCGCGCTTGGCGCAAGCGTCCTGCTGCTGGCGATGGCGTGGTTCGCGCGGCGCACGTGCGGACCGCTGGTGGCGGTGCTGGCGGTGGGGCTGTACGCGGTGATGCCGCTGCCCGTGTTCGTCGGCAGGCTGGGCTCGACCGATGCGCTGCTTTCGGCGTGGTGGTGGCTTGCGCTCTGCGCGGGGTGGATGGCGTTCGCCGCGGCGCCGGCCGCGCAGCCTGGTGCGGCGCCGGGCGCGCGCCGTGTGCACGCGGGATGGCTGTTCGCGTTCTGGATGGCGTCGGCGCTGGTCGGTCTGACGAAGGGCCCGCTGGTGCTGGCGCCGTTCCTCCTGGTGTCCGCGTGGCTGGTGCTGGCCGGGCGCTGGCGCGACGTGCTGCGCATGCAGCCGTGGATCGGCGTGCCGCTGGCGATGGCGCCGCTGGCGTTCGTCGCATGGGGCTACTGGCGGGCGGACCCCGCGCGCGCGGCGCAGATCTGGCGGCTTGAGTTCCTGGACCGCATCACCACCGGAAGCGGGCACGAGGAGCCGTGGTGGTACTTCGTGCCGATCTTCCTGGCCGGGTGCTTTCCCGCCAGCGCGATGCTCACGCTGCCGGGCGTGAACGTGCCGTGGCGCCGCGCGTGGGCGGTGATCCGGTCGGGATCGCTGGATGCGCTGCTCGTGGTCGCGGTGGTGCTGCCGTTCGTCGGGTTCTCGGCGGCGTCGGGCAAGCTGGCCACGTACATCCTGCCGTGCGCGGCGCCGGTGGCGTTGCTGGCCGCGCGCATGCTCGCGCGCTGGGTGGAGGGTCGCGAACTGGACCACGCGCCCGACGACCGCCTGCCCGACGTGCGGGTGACCGCCGCCGTGGCGATGACCGCGATGGCGGTGGCGGCGCCCGCGCTGGCATTCATGGTGATCCGCTCGAACCACGCCCCGTCGTGGGCGCCGGGATGGACGCTGCTCGTGTGGAGCCTGGTGTTCGTGCCCGCCGCGGTGGGCTGGCTGGCGTGCCTGGCGTGGTGGCGCCGCCCCGAGCGCCGCGGCGCCGGGCTCGCGATCGCGTTCGCCGGCACGGCGTGCATGCTGATCGCGATCCAGGGCGTGGAGAACCGCGCGATGGGCGCGATGGGCTCGCAGCCGGTCGAGGCGGCGATCCGCGCAGCGGGGAAGCCCGCCATCGTGTGCGCGCTGCCCGACCTGACGATCGACTTCTACCGCGGTGACTGGCTGCCGTACGCCGAGACGTTCGGCGAGCTGGCCGAATGGATGCGTGCCAACCCCGACGGCGTGGTGGTGATGTCGGACGACACGTGGGCCGCGCTTGCGCGCAAGCACGCGGACCTGGCGGCCATGCTGCGCGTGCGCGAGTCGTTCCCGGGGTGGCCGGTGCGGACGGTGCACCTGCTGGAGCGGGTGAGGTAGCCGCGCGGTTCGCGTGGGGCGCGTGTGCGGGGGCACATGCGCGGGCTTCGCAGTTCGCCCACCTACGCCCGCCGCAGCTCGCGCACCAGGAACCGCTGCGGCAGGACCGCGGGCAGCAGGTCGTCGCCGATGCAGCGCGGCGTGCCGCAGACGATGTCGGCCAGCAGTTCGCCGCCGAGGAGCGCGGTGGACGTGCCGCGCGACCCGTGCGCGAGCGTGGTGAAGAGGCCCGGGCGCAGCGGTGCCGCGGGCCACGGCGCCGCGAGCGGGCCGTGCGCCAGGCGCGCGAAGGCGTCGCGGAACGCGGCGTCGGCCACGACGGGGCCGATCACCGGGCAGTGGTCGTGCACGCTGGCGCGAAGGCCGGCCCACGCGCCGGCGCGGCGCGGGGTGCCGCTCGCCGCGAGCGTGGGCAGCAGGCGCTCCAGCTGCTCCAGGTTGCGCGCGTCGTCGCGCGGGGTGGCGCCGGCGGCAAGATCCTCGCGCTCGAACGTGGCGCCGCAGCAGGTGGCGCCATCGTGCGGCGGCATCGCGAAGCCGTTGGCGCTGACGACGGCGGCGGGCGTTGCGGGCAGCGCGTCGAAGGCGAGCATCGAGAGCTGGCCGCGCGTGGCGTCGAACGGCACGCTGGGCAGCGCGGCGGCGGCGAGCGCCTGGGGTTCGTCGGGAAGCGTGCCGGATGGAAGTCCCGCGGTGGCCAGGATGCAGATGGGGGCGGTATGCGTGGGTGCGGCGGGTGCACCGGAGGCGCCTCGCGCGGTGCCGGCGGCGGCCGCGGCCAGGTGCGCGGTCCAGCCGGCGTCGTCGTGCGTGAGGCGCTCCACCGGCGCGCTCGTCACTACTTGGATGCCATGGTGCGCCAGCAGCGCGGCCACCGTGCGCGCGGGCCACGTGGTGCCGGCGTTCGCCACGCGGTACGCGGGGAACGGGTCGTTCGCGTTGCAGAGCGGCAGGCCCGCGGCGTGCGCGGCGGCGGCGGGGTCCATGGGGTGCAGCAGCTCGTGCGGCCAGCCCCATTCGTCCAGCGCCTGTTCGTAGCCCCATTCGTCGTCTGGGTGGTAGGGGTGTAGCAGTCCGCAGCGCTCGAGCGGCGCGCCGATTCGCTCCATGACCGCGCCCGCGTGCAGGAACGCCTGCGCCACGACGCGTGCCTGCGGGCTGCTCCAGCTGGCAAGGTGCGGCGCCAGCACGGCGCGCGGCGCGGCGCTTGCGCCCGCTGCGGGCGCGGCGCGTGCATCGAGCACGGTGACGCGCAGCCCGCGCTCGGCCAGCG
>JBEIFT010000189.1:0-5456 GCA_040382255.1 Phycisphaeraceae bacterium | reverse complement strand
CGTCGCCGACGGTGCCGGCAAGCACCAGCGCGCCGACCACGATCGCGGCCGTGCGCAGCGCCGGCGCCAGCAGGCCCAGCGACAGCAGCTGGAGCGCCTGCGTGCGCATCTTCGCGGGGCTGCGGCGGCAGCACTCGATGTAGATCCGGCGCCAGCCGTCGCGGAACCCGCGCCAGGAGTCGTACATGGAGACGACCAGCATGCCGTCGCCCACACCGACCCCCTGCCCGACGCCCGCCTGCTTCAGCCGGCGCGCGAAGCCCAGGTCCTCGAGCAGGTCGTCCTTCACGGCTTCGTGCCCGCCGAGCGCGTCGTACGCGCTGCGGCGGAAGAGCATGAACTGGCCGTTGGCGAACGAGCGGCGCTGCTCTCCGGCGTTGGCGCGGCTGATCGGGAAGATCTTGAGCAGCCAGAAGCTGGTGACGGGCTGGACGACGTTCTCGAACCAGTGGTCGTGCGTCGGCGCGCTGAGGAGCGAGAGCATGCCCCAACCGCGCGCCAGCAGCAGCTGCACGGACGCACGCACGAGCGCCGGGTCGAACCACGTGTCCGCATCCGTGAAGAGCACCAGTTCGCCGCGCGCATGGCCCGCGCCGACGCGCGCGGCGTTGCACTTGCCGGCCCAGTCCGGCGGGCAGCTGGAATTGTCGACGATGCGCAGCCGCGGGTCCGCCGCGGCGATCGGATCGAGCGCTGCCCGCGTGCCGTCGGTGCAGCGGTCCAGCACGAACACCAGCTCGAGCGCCGGGTAGTCGCTTGCCAGGATCGAACGCGCGCACGCCGCGGCGACGCGCTGCTCGTTGTGCGCCGGCACCACCACCGAGACCGTGGGCCACGCAGCCGGCGCCGGGGCCGCCAGCGCGTCGCGCACGTAGGGAGTCTCCCGCAGCTCGCGCCGGACGCGCCACGCCACCAGCAGCCAGTTGGCGAGCTCCGCCACCGATCCGGCCGAGAGCACGACGAGGATGGGTCCGAAGGGGTCCATGCTGGTGCGGCCGAACCACCGCGAGGGGTGCAGGCTATAGGATCCGGCTCCCTTGGGCATCTACGTCCAGCTCCTGGTCCGCCGGTACCTGACGACGCGCATCATCCCGCTGATCGCCGTCGCGGCGGTGGCGCTGTGCGTGGCGCTGGTGGTCATCGTGGTGAGCGTGATGAGCGGCTTCCTCGACAACCTGCGCAACTCAGGGCGCACGCTCATGGGCGACGTGGTGGTCAGCTACCCGGTGCAGGGCATCCCCCACTACGGAACGCTGATCCGCGACATCGAGAAGCTGCCCGGCGCCGCGGCGGCCAGCCCGCTGGTGGACACCTACGGCCTGATCCGCATGCCCTACCCCGAGGGCAGCAACAAGGACGTCGTGACCGCGCAGGTGTGGGCCATCGAGCCCGAGAGCTTCGCCCGCGTGACCGAGTTCGACCGCACGATCTGGTGGAAGCCCGGCACCGCCGCCGAGGCGCTCGCCATGCGCGAGGACGACCCGCGCCGCTCGATCGACGACACGCTGCACCAGGACGCGCTGGCGATGAAGGACCGCGCGACCGGACGCCCCGGCGCGGTGCTGGGCATGCACGTCTCCGTGGTCAACCAGCGCCAGCGCGACGGCACCTACCGCCCGCGCGTCGACTACTGGTGGATGCCCCGGCACGAGATCACCGTCACGCTGGTCCCCATCAGCGAGAAGGGCACGATCAGCCAGTCGAACAGCCGCGCCTTCAAGGTGGTGAACGAGGTCATGTCCGGCGTCTTCCAGGTGGACAAGAACCGGGTGTTCATCCCGCTGAAGGACGGCCAGGAGCTGCTGCGCCTGGACGAGGCGCCGATCGTCGACACGACCGCGGAGCCCGGGCCGGACGGCAAGTACCCGGTGATCGGGACGTCGCCCGCGCGCGCGACGCAGGTGCTGGTGCGCGCCAAGCCGGGCGTCACGCCGCAGGAGCTGAAGCAGCAGGTCACCGAAGCGTACGAGCAGTTCTACCTGCGCACCGCCGCCGACACGGACGCGCGCGTCAAGGCGCCGTCGCCGGCCTACGTGAGCATCCTGACCTGGGAGGAGCGCCTGCGCGACCTGATCGGGCCGGTCGAGCGCGAGCGCCAGATGATGCGCATCCTGTTCTCGATCACCTACCTGGTGTGCGCGGGCCTGATACTGGCGATCTTCTGGTCGATCGTCAGCGAGAAGACGCGCGACATCGGCATCCTGCGCGCCACGGGCGCCAGCCGCTCGGGCGTGCTGGCGATCTTCCTGCACTACGGCCTGGTGATCGGCGTGGTCGGGTCGGGCATCGGGACCGGGCTCGCGTGGCTGGTGATCCGCAACATCAACGCGATCCACGAGGCGATGGGCAACGAGGTCCCCGCCTTCGTGTGGGTCGGCAGCTACTTGCTGGCCGCCGGCGCCCTGGTGATGACGGTGCGCGCCGGGCGGCATTCGCGCGCGCTGGGGTTCCTGCTCTGGACCGTCCTGACGCTGGTCACCGCCGGCGCCGCGACCGGCCTGATGCTGCACAAGGGCTTCCTGATCTGGGATCCGAGCGTCTACTACTTCGCGACCATTCCCAGCGCGATGGACTGGACCAACGCCGGCATCACCTGCCTCGGCGCGGTGGTGTTCAGCGTGCTGGGCGCCGCGGTGCCGGCCGCGCGCGCCGCCGACATCGACCCGGTGCGGGCGCTGCGCTACGAGTGAGCCACCGATGAACGAAGCCGCCCCCATCCACCCGCACGCCACGAACGGCACGCACGCGCCGGCGACGCCCGCATCGCCCGTGCTGCTGGCGCGCGACGTGCAGCGCACCTACCGCATGGGCCGCGTCACGGTGCCGGTGCTGAAGGGCGCGGGCATCGAGGTGCGCCACGGCGAATGGGTCGCGATCCTGGGATCGTCCGGCAGCGGCAAGAGCACCCTGCTGCACCTGCTGGGCGGCCTGGACCGCCCGGATGCGGGCACCGTCGAGTTCCGCGGCGAGGACATCAGCCGCTTCGCGCCGCGCCGCCTGGACCGCTACCGCAATGCGCACGTCGGCTTCGTGTTCCAGTTCTACCACCTGCTTCCCGAGCTGAACGTCCTGGAGAACACCATGCTCCCCGCGACGATCGGCATCGGCCGCTGGGAGTGGCTGCGCCGCCGCGAGGAGATCCGCGAGCGCGCACGCGGCCTGCTGGAGCGCTTCGGGCTGGCGCACCGGTTCCGCCACCGCCCCGCCGAGCTCTCGGGCGGCGAACGCCAGCGCGTCGCGATCGCGCGCGCGCTGATGCGCAACCCCGAGGTGCTGCTGGCGGACGAGCCGACCGGCAACCTGGACGCGAAGACCGGCGAGTCGATCCTGGACATGATCGCCGAGCAGCACCGCGCAGGGCTGACCATCGTGATGGTCACGCACGACCAGTGGATCGCGTCGCGCGCGGACCGCGTGGTGCACCTGGTCGACGGCCGGGTGGCGTGAGGATCAGGGCGCCCAGCCGCTGAGCATCTGGCCCAGGTCCGAGCCGTCCACGATGCCGTTGCCGTCGACGTCCGCCGCCGAGCCGTTCGCCGGCCCCCACGCCGCCAGCAGCAGGCCGAGGTCGGTGCCGTCGACGCGGCCGTCGCGGTTGACGTCGGCGGGCGCGTGGGGGCAGCCGACCTTCTCGATCCGGACGTCGTCCACGGCGGCCTCGACGATCGAGCCGATCGCCAGGTCGCGCGCCTGGAAGCGGATGCGGAACGTGCCCGCCGAGGGCAGGAACGACGCCAGCGGCCAGCGCTTCTCGACCCACGCGCCGGCGTTCTCGGAGACGTCCTCCAGCTGCGTCCACGTCACGCCGTCGCGCGACCAGAGCACGGGCATCGAGTCCGCGTTCGGCGCGGATCCCTGGTTGTTCGAGTACCAGCGTGAATAGACCAGCACCGCGCCCAGGTCGCTGCCGTCGAGCGGCGGCGACGTGAGCGTGGTGATGCCGCCATCGACGTCGGCCGCGCCGATCGCCGCGCCGACCGCGCCTTGGCCCGTGATCCAGCACTTGATGCCGGTTCCGGGCGTGTGGTCGTCCTCGGGCTGCGCCAGCGTGCCCACGGGGTCGGCCAGTACCCACTGGCCGGCGGTGGCGTTGTCGCTGGCCGTGCCCACGGTCCAGCCGGCATTGGTCTCGCACGTGTCCTCGAAGGCCACCGTGCGGTCCTGCGCCAGGGCGCCGAGCGGCGCGCCGGCGCCGCCCGCCGGGAAGGTCACCGTGCCGGCGGTCGTCGCGACCTCGAAGAAGTACTGGATCGCCCGGCCGCACGGCGCCCCGGGCAGCGATGCGCTCCAGACGCCTGCCGCGCCGGACATCGCCACGGCATCGAATGCGCCCGCCGATCCGATCCGCGTGCGCAGTGTCGCGCCGGTCACGGTGCCGGTGGTCGGCGTCGCCAGGATCGAGACGGGCGTGGCCTGGCCGGAGAGCGCCGTCGTGGGGAGCGTGCCGTTCGGCCCGATGATCGCGGGGTCCAGGATGCCCTCCATCATCGCCATCGATGCCTCGTAGTTCTCGCGGGCGCACGGCAGGATCTCGCCGGCCGGCATGATGAAGCCGTACGCGCCGGTGTCGCGCACCTCGATCGTGTAGCTGATCACGCCCTGGTCGCCGTAGGTCCAGTCGACGGCGCCGCCGGCCGCGGGGTAGATCGTGGTGTAGATCGGGCCGGGCGTGTAGGTCTTGCCGCCGCTGACCAGCAGCGCGTTGCGCATCCCGCCGCCGATCGCGCGGTGCGCGGCGTCGTCGGCGCACAGCGCGTTGGTCCAGCCCCACGGCCACAGGATCAGCTGGCTGTAGGCATGGAAGTCGATCGAGCCCTGGATCTGCGGGTGCGCGACGTAGAAATCGCGTAGCGCCGCGGCCTCGGGCGACGAGAACGCCGCCGCCCCGCGGTACGCGTCGTCGGTGGTCACGCCGCTGGAGCCGCCGCCGCCCCAGGCGTAGCCCCAGTTGCGGTTCGTGTCGGTGCCGATGCTGCTGTCGGCGTTCGGCTGCCGGTTCTTGCGCCACAGGCGGTTCGCGGTGTTCGCCCAGGTGAACTCGTAGCCGTCCTTGTTGACGACGGGGATGACGTAGACCGCCGAGCGCTGCAGGATTCCGGCGATGCGCGGGTCCGACGTCGCGCCGGCCACCAGGCGGTCGGCGACGTACATCGTGGTCATCGGCGTCGCCCACTCGCGCGCGTGCTGGCAGCCGTTGAACAGGAAGGCCGGCGCGTTCGCGGGATCGGCCGCGCGCGAGATGCGGACGCCGCGGATCGTGCGGCCCTCGTGCGTCGTCCCCACCGTGACGACCTGCACCAGCCCGGGGTTCGCCGCGGCGAACTCGTCCAGGCGCGCGTCGATCGCGGCCATGTTCTTGAAGTCGAGGAACCAGTCGTCGGCGGCCACGGCGCCGTCGCCGCCCGGGATGCCGCCCGCGCCGCCGCCCGCCCCGCCGCCGTTCGCGGCCAGGCGCG
>JBEIFT010000188.1:0-5463 GCA_040382255.1 Phycisphaeraceae bacterium | reverse complement strand
GGTGATCACCATCGAGGACCACTCGATCCGCGGCGGCTTCGGCGCCTGCGTGCTCGAGGCCTGCAACGAGCACGGCCTGGACACGCGCCTGGTCACCCGCATGGCGATCCCCGACCACTGGATCCACCACGGCGAGCGCAAGGAGCAGCTGGTCGATTCGGGCCTGGACACGGCCACGATCGCCCGCACCGTGCGCGCCGCGATCGACGGACGCCGCACCCCCACCCGCACGGCGGCGCACCCCGCCCCCGCCGCGGTCTGACGACGCGAACCCACGAACCCACGGACGGACCATGGCAATCCTCGTCATCCAGCACTCGAAGAACTCCCCGATCGGACACCTTGGCGAGGCGCTCCGCCGCCACGGCCAGAAGACCCGGACCGTGCGCATCGACGAGGGCGACCGCCTGCCGGCCGACCTGAACGACCTGCACGGCATCGTCAGCCTGGGCGGCCCGCAGTCGGCCAACGACGGCGACGCGTGGGTGGCGCAGGAGCAGGCGCTGCTGCGCGACGCGCACGCCGCCGGCATCCCGGTGCTTGGCCTGTGCCTGGGCGCGCAGATGCTGGCCAAGGCGCTCGGCGGCACCGTCGAGAAGATGGCGAAGCCAGAGTTCGGCTGGATCGACGTCCGCGCGACCGGCATCGGCGTCGAGGACGTGCTGCACCCCGGCATCGGCTGGTCGCAGAAGGTCTTCTCGAGCCACGGCGAGCACGTCGCGAAGCTGCCCGAGGGCGCGACCGTCGTCTGGAAGGGCGCCGCGTGCCCCGTCCAGGCGTTCCGCGTGGGCGCCACCAGCTACGGCTTCCAGTACCACCCCGAGTGGACCCGCGAGACGATGACGGCCGAGCTCGCATCGATGAGCGATGCGGACCTGGCCGCCGCCGGCACCACCCGACAGGCGGTGCGCGACGCGACGGCCGAGTTCGCCGCCGACGCCGAGCGCCGCTCGCACCGCGTCTTCGAGACGGTGAACTCGGTGCTGTTCCCCGCATCGCGGCTGCAGCCCGGGCTGGTGGCGCCGGGCTGGATCCACCACTGAACCACGCGCCGCATCCGGCACGAACTTCCGCGCGGTCCCAGGGCCCCTGCCCGGGACCGCGCTATCGTCGGCGCGCATGCCGCGATCCGACGATCGGGGACCGGACCGCGCCGCTGCGCGCGCCGCCGCACGCGCGCGTACCGAGCTGGGCCGGCGGGGCGAATCCGCCGCCGCAGAGTGGCTGGCGGCGCGCGGCTACGCGGTGATCGGCCGCAACGTGCGCGTGGGGAGCGACGAGGCCGACATCGTCGCGATCGCCCCCGGCGGCTCGCTGGCGGTCGTCGAGGTGAAGGCCCGCCGCGGCGCCTGGCACCCCGAGGAGCGCGTCGACCACGTCAAGCGCGCGCGCATGGCCCGGCTGGCCGAGGCGCTGCTCGCGACCGACGCGTGGCGCGACCGGCTGGTGCAGTTCGACGTCGTGGCCGTCGGCATCCTGGAGGACGGCCGGCACGAGGTGATCCACTGGCCGTGCGCGTTCGACGCCCCCCGCGGCCACGGCTGACGGTCAGCGCAGCTTGGTGGGGTCCAGGTAGCGGTCGCGCGCCATCTTCTTCAGGCGCTCCTCCATCTTCGCGATGCTGCCCGAGAGCCATCGCCGCCGGAGGGACTGCAGGTACGAGGCGCGCTCGACCTGGAAACGCTCGCTGTAGAGCTGGCCGCGCAGCTGCAGCTGCAGCGGGCCGTCGAAGATCGAGACCGAGGGCGGCACGTCCGAACCGACGATCGCCAGCCACATCACGGACGTCCGCTGGTCGATGGGCTCGGACACCATGCCGGGCAGCAGCTTGTCCAGCGCCGAGCGCACGGGGTCCAGCAGGTCGCCCAGGTCCATCTTCCCGTCGCGCACGCGGACCTCGCGCCAGAAGCCGCCGTTCTGCATGCCGACCGCCTCGGCGACCTCGCCGAACGGCTTCTTCTCCGCCAGCATCTTCTTGACCTGCTCGACCTTGTCGGCCTGCGTGTCCTTGAACAGGCGGATGCGGGCCACCTTGTAGCTGGGGTCCGGCGCGTACATCGCGCGGTCCTTGTCGTACCGGCGCTCGATGTCGCGCCAGCTGACGATCACGCGCGGCCGGACCTTGCGGTTCAGCAGGTCCTGCTGCAGCTGGTAGTTCTTGGTGGTGTTGACGAAGTCCTCGATGGTGCTGCCGCCCTCGTCGCGCAGCGCCTCCTCGGCGCTGGCGCGGTTGCCGCCGCGCTGCGCGATCGCCTGCTCCTGCAGGTCGCGGAGCCAGCCGAGCAGGCCCTGCTTCATCTCGGGCGAGAGGCGGCTCTCGGCCTCGGCCAGGACCAGTTCCGAGTCCACCACTTCGACGAATCGCTGGTGGACGATCGAGTCGATGCGCTGGCGCGCCGCGCGCTGGTCGGGACTGGACGCTTCCAGCAGGATGCGGTCCTCGATCGAGCGGAAGAAGTCGTTGGCGAAGATCGGCCGACCGTTGATCTGGCCCACCAGGCCCTCGACTGGCCAGCGCTGGCCGATGCGCACCGACTGCACCACGGACTTGTTGGTCACCTGGGTGGTGGTCTTCTGGGTCGCGGGGTCGAGCGCCGTCACCAGCTCCTTCTTGGTGGTGACCTTGTCGCCGTCGCCCAGGACCTCGGTCTGCGTCACCTCGGTGGTCGAGGGCGGCTCGATGTCGGCGATCGGGATCTCGACGACCTCGGGCATCGGGCCCTTCGGCGGCGTGGAGAAGGCCGCGAGGTTGACGTCGAGCACGTCCTGCTGCCGCTCGTCCGCCAGCAGGCTGCACCCCGCCGGGCCGATGGCCTGCGCAGCCAGGAGCGCCGCGGCGGCGGCCCGGGAAAGGCGGCGGATGACGGTGTCGCGGTCCATGCGAGTGCCCGGATTGTACGGAACGGCCGGGGAACCGTCCTATACTCCGGAACCCCCTACGAACGGAGCCGACGTGACCGACCCGACCGCGCCCAGCAACACCCCCGCCCCCAGCCTGCACGTCGACTCCGACTGGAAGGCGCAGGCACAGGCCGAGAAGGAGCGCCTGGCGCAGCAGGAGGCCGCGCGCGCCGCGCGCGAGCCGCAGGGCAACCCCGACGAACTCCCGCCGGCCGACTTCCGCAGCTTGGTCGGCATGCTGACCTCGCAGGCAATCATGGGGCTGGGCACGATGGCCGACGAGCAGGGCCGCGTCGTCGTCGACCTGGCCGGCTCGCAGTTCGCGATCGACCTGCTCAAGATGCTCCAAGCCAAGACCACCGGCAACCTCACCCCCGACGAGGCCAAGGAGCTGGGCGAGGTCATCCGCTCGCTGACCACCCGCTTCGGGCAGATCACGCAGATGATCGCCGACCAGATGCGCCAGAACCCCGGCTCCGTGCACGCCACCCCCACTGCGCCCACCGGCACCGCGCCGATCGGCACGATCGAGCCGTCCAAGCCCGCCAGCAGCAAGCTGATCATGCCGTCCTGACGCGCCCCGCGCACCACCGACCGCACCCCCCCGGAAGACACGACCGTGACGACGACCCCACACGCCGCGCCCGCCGCCTCCTCGCCGTTCGCGAAGCACTACTTCCTGCTTCGCCGCCTGCACTCGCTCTCGGGCATCGTCCCGATCGGCATCTTCCTGTTCCCGCACCTCTTCACCAACAGCTCCATCATGTGGGGCCGGTGGATCAGCCCCTCGAACCCCGAGGCGCCCGTCGTGAAGGGCATCACGCTCTTCCAGGAGGAGGTCAACTTCATCCACTCGACGCCGTTCCTCTTCCTGATCGAGGTCTTCGGCATCTGGCTGCCGCTGGCGTTCCACGCGGGCTTCGGCTTCTACATCGCGAAACAGGCGCACCTGAACACCAACGCCTACGGCTACCAGGACAACTGGCGCTACGTCTGGCAGCGCCTCACCGGCTACCTGGCCTTCGTCTTCATCTTCATGCACCTGGCCAGCCTGCGCTGGGGCTGGACCTTCGGCGGGCTGTTCCCGACGTTCGACCCGAAGGCCGCCGCTTCCACGCTGGCCGCGCACTTCCAGCAGGGCGGCATGGGCATCGCGATGGCCGCCTTCTACCTGGTCTGCACGCTGGCGATCGTCTTCCACTTCGCCAACGGGCTGTGGACCGCCGGCATCACCTGGGGCTTCACGCTGAGCCAGGGCGCGATGCGCCGCTGGGGCCTGGCCTGCGCCGGCGTCGGCGCGACGCTCGCGGTCGCCGCGGTGCTCTCGGTCTACGGCTTCGCCACGCTCGACATCGCGACCGCGAAGGCCGAGGAGGCCAAGATGGGCGCCGAGAAGCCCGCCGCGATCGCCCCGGCCTCCGCCGGATCGGTCCGCTGAACCACGCCTACCCTTTCCACGGAACACCACCCATGTCCACCAAGACCCAGCGCGTGATCATCGTCGGAGGCGGCCTCGCAGGGCTCGCGGGCGCCGTCAAGTGCGCCGAGCTCGGCCTGCAGGTCGACCTCTTCAGCGTCGTCCCCGTGAAGCGCAGCCACTCGGTGTGCGCCCAGGGCGGCATCAACGCCTGCAACGACGTCGCCCGCCAGCAGGGCTTCAGCGAGTTCGAGCACTTCCAGGAGACCGTCTACGGCGGCGACTTCCTGGCCCAGCAGCCCCCGGTCTACGAGATGGCGCACTGGGCGCCGCGCGTGATCGACCTGTTCGACCGCATGGGCGTGCCGTTCAACCGCACCAGCGAGGGCCGGCACGACCTGCGGCTCTTCGGCGGATCGCTCTACAAGCGCACGCACTTCAGCGGCGCCACCACCGGCCAGCAGCTGCTGTACTCGCTCGACGAGCAGGCGCGCCGCGCCACCGCGGAGGGCAAGGTCACGCAGTGGATCCACTGGGAGTTCCTGCGCCCGATCGTCGACGCCGACGGCAACTGCCGCGGCATCGTCGCCCAGGACCAGCGCACCATGCAGGTGCGCGCGTTCCGCGCCGACGCGGTGGTCATGGCCAACGGCGGCCTGGGCCTCGTCTTCGGCAAGAGCACCAACAGCATCATGTGCAACGGCGCGGCCACCGGCCGCTGCTACCGCCACGGCGTGCTGTTCGGCAACAGCGAGTTCGTGCAGGTGCACCCCACCGCCATCCCCGGCGCCGACAAGCTGCGCCTGATGAGCGAGAGCGCCCGCGGCGAGGGCGGCCGCGTCTGGGTGCCCCGCAGGAAGGGCGACACCCGCGACCCGCGCCAGATCCCCGAGGCCGAGCGCTACTACTTCCTCGAGGAGCGCTACCCCTCCTACGGCAACCTGGTGCCCCGCGACATCGCCACGCGCGAGATCTTCAGCGTGTGCGTCGAGGACGGCCTGGGCGTCAACGGCGAGCGCCAGGTCTACCTGGACCTGACCCACCTGGGCCGCGAGTACCTGGAGCACAAGCTCGGCGGCATCATCGAGATCTACCGCAAGTTCGTCGGCGAGGACCCCGCCGAGGTGCCGATGCGCATCTTCCCG
>JBEIFT010000187.1:0-5517 GCA_040382255.1 Phycisphaeraceae bacterium | reverse complement strand
CAGGCGCGGCGACGCCTTCTGCCGCAGCGGCCACATGTCGTTCGAGTACGGCATGCCGAGCCATTCGTCGAATCCGTGGCGCAGCGGGTTGAAGCGCGGCGCATCGCCCAGGTGCCACTTGCCGAAGATGCCGGTGCCGTATCCCTGTGCGCGCAGCAGTTCCGCCAGCGTGCGTTCCTCGTCCGCGATGCCGACCTTCGCACCGGGGAACAACGCACCGGAGATGCCGATGCGGTTGGGGTAGCAGCCGGTCAGGATCGCGGCACGCGAGGCGCTGCAGACCGGCTGCGCGACGTAGAAGTCGGTGAACGACGCACCCTCGCGGGCCAGGCGCGCAAGGTTCGGCATCTCGCGCACGTACGCCGGCGGCGTGAAGCCGGGCAGGGCGAAGCCGGGGACGTCGCCCCAGCCCATGTCGTCGCAGAGGATGACGACGAGGTTCGGGTGAGCGGCGGGCGGTGCGTCAGCAGGCGCGGCGGGCACGGCAGCCGGCGCGGCAGGCACCGTGGCCCGCGGCGCATGCACCGCGTCCAGCATGCGGTCCATCGTCGCGGTCATCGCGGCCGCTCGCGCGGGCTCTCGCGCGGCGAGGTCGCTGCGTTCCTCGGGGTCCTTCGACAGGTCGTGCAGCTCCACACGGTCGGTGCCGTCGAAGCGCACCAGCTTCCACGCGCCCTCGCGCAGCGCGGTCATCGGGGGGCGCTGCGCGGTGTGGTAGTGCGGGTAGTGCCAGAGCAGCGGGCGATCGTCCCAGCCCGCGGGGTGGCGCGCGTCCAGGGCCGCGGCGGAGGCCGGCACGCGCAGGCTCTGCGCGTGCACGTCGCCCGCGACGCCGGCCGGCGGCGGCAGCCCCGCGGCGTCGAGGATCGTCGCGGCCAGGTCCTGGCCGATGGTCGCCACGTCGCTGCGCGTCCCCGGCGCGCCGACGCCCGGCCAGCGCACGATGAGCGGCACGCGGATGCCGCCCTCCCAAAGCGTGCCCTTGAACCCGCGCAGCGCGCCGTTGTCGCCCACGCGCTCGACGCCGCCGTTGTCGCTGGTGACGATCACCAGCGTGCGGCCGGCGTCGCCCATGTCGTCCAGCGCGGCCAGCACGCGCCCGACCGCGGCATCCACGCGCGCGACCATGGTGGCGTACGGCGCGTCGAGCGGCGCATGCACCGCGAAGAGCGGCAGGTACAGGAAGAACGGCTTGCCGTCGCGCGAGGACTGCTCGATGAACCGCGCGGCCTCGCGCGCCTGGAGGTCGGTGAGCTCGTCACCCTCCTTCGCGCCGGGCGGCAGCGGGCGCACCTGCCAGAAGTCGCCATCGCCCTTCCCGAACGGGAAGCGGTAGCTGGACGGCTGCCCGGCCTCGCTGCCGAACAGGTTGACGTCGAAGCCGTGGTCGGTCGGCAGCGACCCCGCACCGCCCAGGTGCCACTTGCCGATCGAGGCCGTGCGGTATCCCGCGGCCCGCAGCGCCCCGGCAACGGTCGGCACGCCCGCGGGCAGGGCGCGCGCCGTCTGCGGGGTCGCGAGCGGCATGCCCGCCGGATGGTCGCCGGGGATCCAGTCGGTGATGCCCAGCGCTGCGGGCGAGCGGCCGGTCAGCAGCGCCGCCCGCGAGGGCGAGCAGACGGGCGACGCCGCGTATGCCTGCGTGAAGGACGTCCCCTGCGACGCCAACCGGTCGATCGCGGGCGTCCGCGTCCGCGTGCCGCCGGTGCAGGAGAAGTCGGAGCTGCCGAGGTCGTCCACGACGACCAGCACCACGTTGGGGCGGTCGGGGCTGCGGGTGACCGGGACGATCGGCGGCGTCGCATGGCCCGCGCACCAGGCGACCAGCGCAAGCAGCAGGGAAACGGGCATGCGGACGAGCGTAGCGACCCGCACCGCCGCCCGTGCGCGGCTCACGGGTACGGCATCACCATGCGGGCAGGCATGGGCTCGCGGCCGGGCGCCTCGGCCCACGGGATCTCGGCGATGCGTGCATCCGCGCCCGCCGCGTCGCCCTGCGCCATCAGCGCGAACGCAAGCTGCAGCCGCGCGGCGTTGTCCTTCGGGTCCACCGCGAGGGCGCGCTCGGCCTCGGCGCGCACGCGCGCGGCGTCGCCGTCGCGGCGCAGGATCTCGGCGTAGCGCGTGACGAACCAGCGCCCGCGGACGTCCAGCTGCGTCACCATGCCGGGGCGGCGGCGGTCGTCGTGGCACGTCTGGCAGCGGGCGTTCGGCCAGAACTGCAGCTCGTCCACGATGGTCTCGATCGCGTGGCGCTCGGCGACGGCGTCCCCGCGCATCTGCGCCATGCGCGCGTGCAGCGCCCAGTAGCGGCGGCGGTCGCGCGGGTTCACGTGGTCGATGTCCTCGACGCGCGCGAGCTCGGCCTCGGCGGCGCGGAAGTCGCCTTCCTCCACGTGGCTGCCGGCCAGCAGCACGCGGTACATCACGACCTGCGAGAAGGGGTCCTGCGGGTCCTCGATCGCGTCCAGCCACGCACGGTCGCCCGTCCGCACCGCGACCGTCCGCGCAAGGCGCGCCCACGCCTGGCGGTCATCGGCGGACATCGCGTCGGGGCGCATGGCCTTCAGCGCGGCGGCGGCACGCGCCGGCTCGTCGGCCGCGTACGCGCGCACGGCGTCGATGCGCGCCTCGTCGGTGACGGGCGCCGCGGCCACGGGCGTCGGAGCGACGGGCGCGGGCGCGGGGCTGCCGCAGGCGGCGAAAAGCGCGGCGGCGAAGGCGGATGCGGGCAAGGCGGCGGACGACAGGCGCATGATCGCAACTGTATCGGCGCAGGCGCGATTGCGGCGCCCCCTCCGAACGGCCATACTGCACCGATGATCCCGAACGCACGAACGTCGTCCATGACCCGCCTCCTTGTCGCACTCGCGGTGGCGGGCCTCGGCGCCGCGTGCGCAACCTCGCCCTCGGCGGGCACGGCCACGCCGGCGCCCGCCACCGACTCCGGCATCGCGCGCGGCCAGGCGCGCACCGAGCTCGAGGCCGGCAACCGGCGCTTCCTGGCAGGCGGCATGCAGGCGCACGCGTGGCACGACGAGAGCGTCGTGCAGACGGGCCAGTTCGGCCAGTCGCCGTCGGTGGGCGTCCTGAGCTGCGCGGACTCGCGCGTGCCCGTCGAGATCATCTTCGACCAGGGCGTCGGCGACCTGTTCGTGGTGCGCATGGCCGGCAACTTCGACACGCCGGGTGCCACCGCCACGTTCGAGTACGGCGTGGCCGCGCTGGGCGTGCACACGATGCTGGTGCTGGGCCACACCAAGTGCGGCGCGGTGAATGCCGCCGTCGACGGCAAGGACCTCCCGGGGAACATGCCGATCCTGGTGCGCGAGATCCGCCCGGCGATCGAGGCCGCGATGGCTGCCAACAAGGACAAGGGCCGCGACGCCGTGATCGACGCCGCCATCGAGGCAAACGTCCGCTTCCAGATGAAGAAGCTCGAGGAGAGCGCCATCCTGCGCGAAGCCAAGGCCAAGGGCATGCAGGTGCTCGGCGCGATCTACGACGTCGACACCGGCAAGGTCCGGTTCCTGGACTGACGTCCGATGCTGCTTGCAGGACCGCCGCCCGCCGACGTGCAGGCCACGCTCGACGCGATGCGCGCGGACCTGGCGGCGATCCGCGCGCAGCAGGACGCGCAGTGGACCGACGCGCGCCGCGTGGAATCCGTGCGCGCGACGGTGCAGGACGTCCTGGCCGACGCCGGCACGCGCACGTCGTTCCTGCAGGACGCCGGGACGACCGGCTACGACCACGGCGCGTACGTGCGCAGCGGTGACGGCAACTGGAAGCTCAAGGTCAACGTGCTGGCGCAGGAGCGCTTCGTCGCGGGCTTCGCCCCGGCGGCGAAGGACGTTTCCGACCAGAACCAGTGGGGCTTCGACGTGCACCGCATCAACCTCACGCTGACCGGCAACGTGATCGACCCGAGCGTGTCCTACAACATGACGCTGGCATGGAACTCGCAGCCCGACCGGTTCGTCACGCAGGGCGGCAAGATCCGCCTGCTCTACGGGCTGGTGCGCAAGGACTGGGGCGAGGGCTGGACCACGATCATCGGGCTGCACAACGTGCCGTGGGACGTGGAGAGCGATTTCTTCGGCAGCAGCCGCCTGACGACAGGTGAGTTCTCGGTGTTCAACTACCGCTTCGGCATGGGCAAGCACGAGGGTGTCTCCATGCTGTGGCAGGGCACGGACGTCCGCGTGAAGGCGGGCACGTATTCCCAGCTGAACCAGTCGTCGTTCACGTGGGACAACCCCGACAACCTCTCCTGGGCCGTGGCCGCGCGCGCCGAGGCGAAGCTGGGCGCGGACTGGGACGAACTGTCATGGCTCTCGAGCCGGCCCGGCGACCGCCCCGGCATCGTGGCGGGCCTCGGGTTCGTGTGGTCCACCGGCCGCGCGCAGAACCCGCCGGGCACGCGCGCGGCACAGGGCTTCACGTTCGACCTGCGCGGGGCGCTGGCGGGCGCGACGCTCCTGGCGCAGTACGCACTGGAGCGCGACGCGGTCGGCGTGCCGGACCTGCAATGGGCGTCGGGGCTCAACTTCCAGGCGTCGGCGTTCCTGAGCCCCGAGCTCGAGCCGTTCGCGTCCGGATCCTGGATGCAGGACGCCGGCGTGCCGTGGATCGTGCAGGCCGGATTCAACTGGTACGTGGCCGCGGCGAACGCCGTGAAGCTGACCACGAAGGTCGTGGTGCCGCTGGGGAGCGGCCAGATCAACGGCCAGACGAACATCGCGGGCGGCCTGGGCGTCATGCCCGCCGGAAACGGCTGCGGCATCGTCTCGCAGCTGCAGCTCCTGTTCTGATCCCGGCGCGGGATGCGTGCGACGCGGCGCGCGCTCAGCGGACGCAATGCTCCTGGCGCGTGGGCGCGCCCACGTGGCCGCGCGGCCCGACGCCCTCGAGCGTGGCCGGACCCACCGTGCACGGGCCCGCGCGCACCTGCGCCAGGATCGCGTCGCAGCGGGCGGCCAGCGCCTGGCCCGTGAGATCCTCGGTCCGCGTCCCGCGCTCCGTGACACCCTCACGGTCCTCGATGCGCCCGAGCGGCGTGCCGATGAGGAGCGAATCCTCCAGCACGTCGCGCACGGGACGGCCGAAGCGCTCGGTCAGGTACGCGGCCAATCCGGGGTAGCGCGTCTTCCACGGTTCCGCGCCCACCGGCATCGCCGCGAAGCCGCGCAGCAGCGTCGAGGTGTCCGGGTCCTGGATCGACTTCGCCATCCAGCCCACGCCGCGCGCGTCGATCGAGACGGCCTTCCCGCAGCCGGCGAAGACGTTCGCGGCCATCACGTTGTCGCGGCCGCCGCCCATCAGGATGCCCCAGTTGCAGCGCACGAAGACGTTGCCGCGCACCGTGATGCCGCTGGCCATGTCGTCCAGGTAGACGGCGTTCTGGTAGCGCGCGTCGGTGCCGCGGATGCCGCTGAACAGGTTGCCGGAGATGACCGTGCCCTGCGCGGTCCAGTCGCGGCCGACGTAGACGGCGCCGGCGTCGCCGGTCTCCTG
>JBEIFT010000186.1:0-5563 GCA_040382255.1 Phycisphaeraceae bacterium | reverse complement strand
GTCCGGGGTGAGGCGCCGGTGAAGCCTGCCCCCGCGGCGCCCTGAAAGCCCCGTGCCCGGGGCGCGCGCCCCTCAGCCCCAGTTCGAAAGCACGAATCCCACGTCCGCGCCGTCCAAGGTGCCGTCGCGGTTCAGGTCGCAGGCCCGCGCCGGCGCGTCGCCCGGGGGCACCGGGCCCCACTTGCCCAGCAGCGTGCCAAGGTCAGTGCCGTCGACGGCGTCGTCGCCGGTGACGTCGCCGGGGCGCGCCAGCGTGACCAGCACGTGCTGCGTGCCGGCGAACGTCGCCATGTTCGGCGCGACGCCGGGGTCGGCGCTGCCGAGGGGCAGGGCGGGCAGCCATTGGTTGGACGCCGCGCCGCCCGTGCGCTGGATGAACGCGGCCACCGCGACCGTGCCGCGGAAGGTGGCCGGCAGGCCGAGGTCGGCGAAGGGGATGCGGAACTCGAGGCCCGTCGCGGCCGTGGCGGCGCCTGCGACGCTGGACGCGGTGATGCCCGCGGCGTTCGTGTTGTCGAACGCGACCTCGACGCCGTTGGGGTTGCTGCCGCCCGTCAGCGCACCGCGCCCCGAGTTCAGCGACCCCGCGCCGCGGTAGTCCTTGGCCGCCAGCGCGCCGCCCGAGGGCAGCGAGACGCGGTCGACGTAGACCTGCGCGCCGTTCGTGTTGACGTAGTACAGCGCGTCGGGCGCGAAGCCCGCGTCGAAGGTCAGGCCGTCGAGCGGCGCCAGCCCCGCGGGCGGCGAGGGCAGGTGCGCGGTGGCCAGGCGGTTCTGCCCGGTGCCGGCGCCGGGGTCGACGTCGATGAAGAGGTCGAGCGACGTGGTGTCCGCGGGCAGGTTGCCCGTGACCGAGACGCGGAGCGCGTCGCCGTCGTGGCGCACGAACAGCTGGTCCAGTTCGCCGGCGTTGTCGCCGAAGGAGGACAGGCAGCCCTGCGTGGCCACCAGCGCCGCGGCGCCGGCATCGGCGGGCAGGGTGCGGCCGTCGATGTCGGCGTGTGAGGTGTCGACCGGCGGCGCCAGCGCGGCGCGCGCGATGAACCAGCCGCGCGCGCCCAGGCTGACGGGGTACGCGCCCTTGTTCGCGGGCGTGATCGCGGCGAGCGTGGCGCCGGTCTCGACGTTCACCGGCGCGGTGCCGGCCGCCGCCACGCCGAAGCCGGACAGGTCGAGCGTGGTGGTCGCGGTGCCCGAACCCAGGTTGATCGCGACGAGCACGGTCTCGGCCGGATCGCTGCGCACGAAGGCCCACACGCCGCCGTTGGGGCACGTCACCGGCAGGTACGCGCCGCGGCGCAGCGCGGGGGATGCCTTGCGCGCCGCGATCAGCGAGCGGTACGTCTCCAGGATCGACCCCGCGACGCCCTTCTGCTCCTGCACGCTGCGGCCGTCGTTGTTCGCCTCGTACGTGGGCGGCGCGGTGCCCGCCACGGCCGCGGGGTAGTTCGTCATCGGCGCGCCCGCGACCGCCAGCCACTTGAACGGCTCGCGCATCGGGATGTCGTTCGCGTCGGTGCCGACGTTCGCCTTCGTGCCCTTCATGCCGATCTCGTCGCCGTAGTAGATGTTGGGCGGGAACGGCTGCGTGAAGAGGACGGCCGCCGCCACCTTCTGGCGCGCGGTGTTGGTGGCGAAGTCGCTCGCCAGCCGGTTCGAGTCGTGGTCGCTGGTCTGCGCCACGATGGTCTTGCCCGCGGGCGCGGCGGCCGCCGTGTTGGCGGTGGATGCGTACAGCCCGGCGGCGACGCGGGTGTTCACGGCGTCGCGCGCGGCGAACTCCCATGGCTTGGAGATCACGGCGCCGAACGCGTTCGGCGTCAGCAGGTCGGTGCCGTAGTTGCCCCAGTCGGAGGGCTCGCAGAAGATGAAGACGTCCGGCCGCACCGCGCGCAGCTGCGTGCACCAGTGCTCCCAGAAGCCGATGGTCGCGCCCCAGCCCTCGCCGCCCGAGGCCCACGCGTGGTCCAGGCGGAAGCCGTCGACGCCGTCGGAGGGGTCGCCGTCGCCGTTGGGGTCCAGCCAGTGCCTGGCCCAGGCGGTCACGGTGTTCACCGCGGCGGCGTTCGTCAGGTCCCAGTGGATGAACCCGACCGACGCGCCGTTCCAGGTGTTGTAGACGCTGCCCACGTAGGTGGTGTTGGCGGCGTTCGTGAACGCGAGCCAGCCGTCGTACGGGCTGGCCGGGTTGTTGTAGGCCGACGCGTACCACGGAGACGTGTGGCTGATGCCGTACGCGACGTAGTCCAGGATGACCTTGATGCCGCGCGCATGCGCCGCGTCGACGAACGCCAGGAACTGCGCCTCGGTGCCGAAGCGCGGGTTCAGCTGGTCGGCCGGCCCGTGCTGGTAGCCGTGGTACGCGGCCGACGGGAAGATCGGCTGCAGGTAGATCATCGTCACGCCCAGGTACTGGAGGTAGTCCAGGCTCTCGGGCGCGGCCAGGCCGCCGAAGTCGCCGAACCGCGTCTGCACGCTCCCGGTGGTGTCCAGGTTCGAGTCGCGCCAGGCGATCGGCATGATCTGGTAGATGACCTCGTCCTGCGGCGGCCGCACGATGGGCGGCACCGGCGCCGGCAGCGCGGCGGCGAGGGACGCCGCGGCCAGCGGCAGGGCGGTGGCCAGGATCATGGGGGCGCGGCGGGGCACGGTCCCTGAATCTAGTCCCGGGATGCCCGCCGGGCCAGTTCCGCCTTGCGCATCGGCGTGAAATGCCACCAGGGATGCCGCGGGCCGCCGTTTGCCTGGTCGATCGCCGAGAGGAAGACGTCGATCACGCAGGGGTCGTGGACCTGATTCGTGCGCCGGCAGAGGTCCGCGTACAGGCGGTAGGCGTCGCGGCGGCGCAGTTGCGCGACCGTGGTGATGCCCAGCAGGTGCAGGTCGCCGACGGTCGCGGGGCCGACGTTGGCCAGGCTGCGGAGCGTCGGTGTCTTGGAGGCGGAACGCTTGGTCGTGCCGTGTGCCATGCGGGTGTCCCTTCGGGATGGCGCGGGTCCGAGGGATGCTACGGGTTCCCGCGCTATCTTCGGGCGATGCGCCTGCCGAATCCGCTGCGTGCCGTGCCTGCCGTCCTCTGCGTCGCGTTCGTGGCGCTGGCGCTCGGCCTGGTCGGCGAACCGGCGTCTGTGGTGCCCATCCCGCGCACCGACGACGGTGCGCAGGCTCGTCAGGCGCTGGTGCTGCAGCGCGTGCGCGACGCGAAGGGGCCCGCCCCGGTCGTGTTCATCGGCGCCAGCATCATCCAGCGCTGGGAAGAGGCCGGCCGCGAGCCGTGGGAGCGGCTCTTCGTGCCGATGGGCGCGGTGAACCTGGGCTGCAGCGGCGACCGCACCGAGAACGTGCTCTGGCGCCTGCAGCAGGCCCCGCTCACGCCGCTCGCGCCACGCGTGGTGGTGGTGCAGATCGGCACGAACAATCTGGGGCGCGGCCCCGACGCGGCAGCCGAGACGCTTGCCGGCATCCGGCGCGTGCTCGAGGTGCTGCGATCGCAGTGCCCGCAGGCGAAGCTGGTGGTGGCGGCGCTCTTCCCGCGCGGCCAGCGCCTGAACGCGGCGCGCGGCGAGGGGCTGCAGGTGAACCAGGCGATTGCCGCCGCGCCGGGCGAGGGCGTGACGCTCGTCGACGTCGGCGCGCGGTTCATCGACGCGCAGGGCGACCTGCGCAAGGACCTGATGGTCGACGACCTGCACCCGTCCCCGGCCGGCTACGCGCTGTGGGCGCAGGTGCTGGAGCCGGTCGTCCGCGCGCGGCTCGAGGGCCGCTGAGCGCGGCGACGCGGGGTCAACGCCTTTCGCGCAGCAGCGCCGCGATCTCGTCCAGCCGCGCCGACATGCCGCGAAGCAGCTCGAGCTGCGCCTGGGCCGCCGCCGGGTCGGTGGCGGGCGTGGCCGCAGCGGCGGCGTGCGGCATGCCGCGGTGGCGCAGCGCGTCGCGCGCGGCCAGGATGCGGTTGCGGAACTCGTGCGCGTCGATGATGCCCGTCAGGTGCATGTCGTTCGCCTGGCCGGCGTTGTGACCGGCCGTCTCGAACTTCAGCGTGGCCAGGTGGAAGCGCCGGAGCAGCGGGCCCTCGACGAAGGTCACGTCCTGGATGTTCTCCAGCGGGATCGTCTTCTCGACCTGGAAGAAGATGCCCTTGCGGTAGCGCAGGGCACGGTCGTCCAGGTGGCACTCGAGCAGGTCGAAGTAGTGGCGGGCCCACCACTGGCCGACGCCGCAGAACCAGATCAGCGCGAGCGGGATCCCGATGATGGAGACCACCATCGTGAAGCCGATCGTCACCACCAGGTAGGGGCGGTAGAGCGGGTTGAACCGCGCGACGATGGTGCCGGAGGCGACGGGTGCGGGAGCGGGGTGTGCCATGACGTTGCCTTCGCCGCGTTCAGCGGCTCACCACGTGTAGACGACCGTGTACTCGACCACCTGCTTCCCCTCGGCGGGGATGTCCAGCTCGAAGGTGATCGTCGATGCGTCGGTCTTCGCGAAGTCGGCCGACTTCTTCGTGATGTCCCAGCTCGACCAGCGGTTCAGGTGCTCGACCAGCCGCACGTGCTGCGCGGCCTTCTTCTGGTTGCGGACCTCGACGCGGATCGTCTCGGTCATGCGCTTGGCCGCGGTGTCCACCTTGAAGTCGGTGCGCGTGCGGTCGCCGACGACGTCGAACGCGTCGCCGATGGTCACCTTGACCGTCTCGTTGCGCGGCGTGTGGTCGATGACGTCCTCGCCGACGAATTCGAGCGTGCCGTCGGCGGGGTCTTCCTTGTAGACGCGCAGCTTCCCCGCGGGGAGCGGCATGCCGAGGTGGTTGGACTCCTTGTTCTCGAATAACACCACGATCTGCGGGCTGCCCTTTCGGATGGACGCGTAGCCCGGGTCCTGCACCGGCATGACCGGGATGCCGCCCATGTTCGAGAGGTCGAGCACCAGGTCCTTTCGGGCAGTGAACGCGGGCACCGGCGGGAACAGCGCCAGCTGCTGTGTCGAGTTCTGCTGGACGTCGGTGCGGCGGGGCAAGGTGTAGAGGTGGTAGTCCAGCAGCTCCTTCTCCTCGAAGCCCGCGGAGCGGTCGGCCATGGCCATGGCGCGCGGCCCCGCGCTCCCGAAGGCGCCGCCTGCACTCTCCGGCGGGTTGATCTTCCGCACGTTCCCCGCGACCAGCTTCAGTTCCGTGTCCGGGTACGAGGCACCCGAGAGGTTCAGCAGCGTCACCCAGGCATTCATGCTGGCGCCGGTGTCGGCGGCGTCGAGCACCAGGTTGTAGTCCGCACGCCACGTCAGGCCCGCGGTCTGGTAGGTCGTTCGCACCAGGTGGTCGCCGCCGTTGCCGGACAGCTTCCAGACCAGCGTGGGCTTCGTGATCAGGCCGCCGGGCAGGGCGCCCAGTTCCACCTGCGCGTTCCCGGCGGGCAGGATCCGGACGACGCCCGTGTCGGACCGCACGACCAGCTGGCCCTGGTTCGCGCTGAGAAGCGTCCCGCCGAGCTTGTACGCCGAGTCGCCCATCGGCGTCGTCAGCGCGATCGGCTGCCCGACGTATCGCTCGAGCAGCTTGGACGGGCTG
>JBEIFT010000185.1:0-5583 GCA_040382255.1 Phycisphaeraceae bacterium | reverse complement strand
CACGACCGACACCGTCGCCCGCGCGCTGCCGTCCGCGTCGCTCCACCACATGGCAGTGGGGGGGACGGACACCAGCGACGGCTGGCTGCCGATGCGCGTGATGGCGCCCAGGTTCACCGGAGCGCCCAGCGAAACCGCCTGCTGCGCGGCGTTGGACACCAGCGACGAGAACCGCCCGCTGGAGCCGAACGACACCAGGCCCGCGATGCCGTCGATGTCCACCAGGCAGGTGAAGCGCAGCGTCACGAAACCACCCGCGAGGGTCACGTTCCCGGTGCCCGCGGTCGTGCCGAGCGCCAGCACGTAGCTGCCGGCCAGGGTGTCGGCACGCTCGTAGATGGGCAGGTCGAGCGCGCTCGACTGCACCAGTGCGTGGTAGGTGCCCGCCGTTGCATCGAAGTCGAGCGCAAGCCGCGATGCGTCGTAGTTCAAGACCAGCTGCGCGGCGACACCCGCCACGGAGCCGCCCTGGAGCCCGACGGTGACCTCAAGCTTCTCGCCCGCGCCGATCGTCGTGTCGGACGCGGTGATGCCGAGACTTTGCGCCGTGGCCGCGCCGCCGAGCATGATGGCGCACGCAGCCGCGAGGCAGCCGATCCTTCGTTGCCAGTTCTGATGTGACATGAGTATCCCTCTGTTTGGGTGGTTTCGAATCCAGGTCTTCCGGAAGCCGTGCGGCTCCTTCTTCGGAACCCGTGATCATGCGTGGTGGCGGCACGTTGGCCAGTCGAAACGCGAAGTGATCTTTCCCCGTTTGGCGCGCGGCTCGTTCGCGATGTCGGCGCGATTGCGACCGTCAATGTGGACGGCGGCGAATCCATGGCCTAACCATTCGCGACCGATCGTTCGAGGAGAGGACCGAGAGATGAAGGCAATCCGTTCGATGCGCCTGGCCGTCGGCGTCACGTTGCTCGCGCTCGCCGCGTTCCCCGCGGTGTGCGTGGCGGACGTCATCGCCGCGTGGGACTTCCAGACCGGCGTCGGCATCCAGCCGGCACCGAACACGTCGACCACCTATGCGGCGAACCTCGGTTCAGGAACGCTCTTCGCCAACGGGACCAACGGATCCAGCGCGTGGGTCACGGCCGCGGCCGACAACGAGCTGACCGCCCTCAACGGCGATTCCATCGTCGCGTACACGGGGCTTTCCCCCAGCCCGAGCGCGCCCGGATGCCTGGCGGTGCTTGCGGGACGGGCGACCGTGGCCAACGGAAAGTCGATCTCCTTCCGGATCTCGATGTCCGGCAGGTCCGGCCTGCTCGTCAGCTACGGCACCGCCTCCAGCAGCTCCAGCACGTTCGACACCCAGACATGGTCGTGCAGTCGCGACGGTTCCACCTGGACGACGTTCGCGACCGTCACCGGCCCGGCGCGCCCGTTCGGCCAGCAGGTCCTGCCGGTCACCTATGCCGTCGACGGCGCCGCCACGGCATACGTGCGGGTGACGTTCACCGGCGCATCGAGCGGGTCGGGGAACAACCGGCTGGACAACATCGTCATCGCCGCCGCCGCGACGCCGGGAACGGTGTCCGCATCCGGCGGCAGCACCCCGGGCGCGGACGGGTGGATCGGCGAGATCGTCGGGGCCGCCAGCGGCTGGTTCCAGGGCAACAGCGCCAACAACGGCGGTGGATCGCTGGCCGGCGCCGGCACCGTGGCGTGGGGATTCTTCTCCAGCGGGAGCAGCCAGTCCTCGGGCGCGCGGCGCGACTTTGCGGGTGGTGCGCTCGCGATCGGCCAGTCGGCCTCGGTCCGGTTCGACAACGGCTTCGTCTCGGCCGGTTCGGTCGTCGGCGTCGAGTTCCTGTACGGCACCACCGTCGGCCTGCGCGTGGCGCTCACGGGCGGTGATTCGTTCTACAAGGTCACCGACGCGCTCGGCACGGCGACCACCACGCAGGGCGTGACCTCGGACGGCATCGCCATCGGCGTGAGGCGCACGGGCAACGGCAGCTGTTCAGTCGTGGTCGGCGGGTACGCGGGTTCCGTGACGCTCTCCAACGGTGCTCCGACCGTCGACGGCATCCGCGTGTTCAACGTCCGCGCCGGTGTGGGGCCTGGGTTCGACGTCTTCGCCAACGACCTGGTCATCTCCGGCATCGATGCCGACGGCGACGGCGTCGTGGTGCCGCTCGACTGCGACGACCGCAACGCATCCATCGGTGCAGGGACGGTCTGGTACCGGGACGCCGATGGCGACGGATACGGCGATGCGCTGGTGCGCACGGTGTCCTGCGTGCCGTCCACGCCGGCTGGCTACGTGGCCGACGGGAGCGACTGCAACGACGGCGACGCCGCGATCAACCCGACGACACGTTGGTACCCGGACGCCGATGGCGACGGCGTCGGCGTCCAGTCTGGAAGCGTGGTGCAGTGCACGGCGCCCGCGGGCTTCGTGCGGACGACGGGCGACGAGTGCCCGAACGACGCGAACAAGCTTTCGCCGGGAGGCTGCGGCTGCGGCACGCCGGACCGGGATCTGAACGCCGACGGAATCGCGGACTGCCTGCAGGCCCAACCGCTGGTCAGCACTTCGATCGTGGGTGGCGGCAGTGCATTCAAGGCGGGGGACCTGTTCACGGTGCGCATCGGCCATTCGGCGCCGGCGATTGCGATCGTCCAGGCGAACCTGTCGCTGGCCTTCAGCACGGCGGCGCTCGAGCTCGTCTCGGCGACGACGGTGGCGGGATCGCCGTTCCAGTCGGTGATCTCGCAGTCGCTCGATGCGAGCGCGGGCACGCTCCGGTTCGTGGTGGCCAGCGCGTCGGGAACCTCGGCCGCGGCGTCGACGGCGGACGCGACGTTCCGGGTGCGGGCGGGCGCAGGCGCCTGCGATGCAGCCGGGCTGGTGGCCTTCGCCTCCATCCCGGGGCAGCAGACCTCGCTGGTCGCGTCGACGGGCGCCACCATCGCCGTGCAGACAAGCCCGCTCGGCGTGATCCGCGCCGACGGCTCGGCGCCGGACCTTGCAGGCGTGCCCGCCGCGCGGGTGGTGGCCACGGATGCCGGTGCGACCATCGGTGCAGCGATCGCCGCCCCCACGGTCACGGCGAACGATGGCTGCGACGGCGGCAGGGCGGTGGAGCTGGCGGTGGCGTACCCCGACGGCACCACCGGGAGCACGTGGCCGGCAGGCGGGTTGTTTCCGATCGGGATCACGACGCTTGCGTGGACTTCGGTGGACGCGGTCGGCAACCAGGTGCAGGAGGTGCGCACGGTCGAGGTGAAGGACTGGCAGCTGCTCGACGCCTCGATGACCCTGGACGGGGCGATTCGCGGGAATTCCACGCGCACGTTCCGCGTGGAGGCCGGGGGCACCGCCCGGACGGTGCAGGTGGCGATGGCGGGTGCGAACGGGGCATCGACCGGCATCCAGGTGCCGGTGGCCGCGGGCTACCCGTGCATCCGCGTGAAGGACACGATGCACTCGCTGTCCAGGGTCGCGGCACCGGTGGTGATCGGCGGCAGCTACGTGCTGGCGGTGACGCTGCCGCAGGGCGATACGAACGACGACGACAAGGTCGACATCCTGGACTTCAGTGCGTTCGTGGTGTCGCGCGGCGGCGCCACCGCGCCCGAGCACCCGGCGAACTTCAATAGCGACACCGTGGTGGACAACGCCGACCTGACGTTCCTGAGCGGGAACTTCTTCAAGGTCGGCGAGGGCTGCGCCGGAATGACCGGAATTGCCCCGCCGCTGGCGCGCGTGAGCGTGCGCGACCTGCGGCGCATGGGCCTGGGGTACCTGGCGGCCGCCGACCTGAACCGCGACGGCTGGGTGGACCAGGCCGACGTGGTGCAGTTCATGCAGGTCGGTGCGCCGCTTCCGGCGCAGCCGTGGGATCCGCCGGTGGCGGAGGACTGATCTCGGGACGTTGCGTCAGTTCTCCGCCGCCACCGGCATCCACGGCTCGGCCGGCATCGGCGCACCGTGCTGCAGGTAGTGGGCGACGTCGGCATCGTCCAGCCATCCGTCGTCGTTCACGTCCGCCACGGCCAGGTGGCCCATGCCCATGCGGCGCAGGGCCGGGATGCTGACGCGGGAGAGCGGCTGCTCGCCCGCGTAGCCCGTGCAGGTGTCGCCGACCCGGAAGAAGTTGACGCTGATGAAGGTCAGGTCGACGTTGTTCACCAGCGTGTCGCCGTTGAAGTTCGACGGGTGGTTGGCCGGCACCACCGTGCCGCGCGACGCCACGAACGTCCCGAAGTCCAGGATGTCGATCCGGTCGTCGTCGTTCGTGTCGCCCTGCAGCAGCGTGGCGCTGGCCGTCCACTTCGCGTTGCTGATGGTCGGCACCACCCGGGTCGTCACGCTGTGCGCCGTGTCCTTCACGCCCACGCAGGCGTAGGACGCGGCCACCGGCACCTGCAGCCCGGGGAGCGCGCCGTTGGCGCCGGTCATCGCCACGGTCTCGATGCGCGCGTTGCCGCCCACCGTCACGCGCATGGTGCGCGTCGAATTGCCGGGCACCACGCCGCCGAGCGTCAGCGTCAGGTCCAGCAGCTGGTGGTTCAGCACCTCGATGGTGCGGGTCTCGGTGGCCTGGTTGCCCGCGGTGTCCGTGCTGGTCCAGACCAGCGTCGTCGTGCCGACGGGGAACACGCCGCCCGCAGGCCACACGGTGCCGGTGGTGCTGTCGGGGTAGGTCACGTCGAGCGTCACCGGCGTGCTGGCGTCGCAGGTGTCCATGGCCACCAGCGAGGCCGGCACCGGGATCACCGCGCCCACCGCGTTGCCGGCGTCCGCCGGGATCGTGCGCGTGGCGGGCACGCCGCTGAAGACCGGGGCGGCGCCGTCCACGCGGATCGTGGGAAGCGGGATCGGGTTCGCCGCGAAGGGCTGTGCGCCCGTCGTGCGGAAGCCGCTGACGTTCCCGCCGACCGACGTGAAGCTCACCAGGCCTGCGTTCGCGCAGGCCGCCGCGCCGTCCACCACGCGGAAGACGATGTCGGCATCGCCCGCGGCGCCCATCACGCCCGCGCTCTGCACCACCCAGCGGATGGTGCCGTTGGCGGGGTTCACCGACTGCTGCGCCACCGTGGAGAAGGCGCTGCCCTGCACCGCGGCGATCGAGACGAACTCGAGCACCGCGGTGTCATACGAGAGCGAGACCGCCGCCTGGTCGATCGGGACGATCGGCGCCGCGTGGCCGATGCGGACCGTGAGCGTGTCGCCCGCCTTGAAGGTGGACGCACCGCCAACGACCGTCGCGGTCAGCGGGATGGTGGTCTCGATGCAGTCGCCGGTGCCGTTGCCGTTGACGTCGATGTCCGGGTTGCCGCAGCCGCAGTCGCCGGGCGCCAGCTTGTTCGGGTCGTTCGGGCAGTTGTCGCCGGCCGCCAGCACGTAGCCGGCGCCGGGGTTCGCGCACTGGGTGACGCTGCCCGCCGAGACGCCGCGGCCGTCGCCGTCGCTGTCCGGGTACCACACCGTGGCGGGGTTCAGGACGGGGTTCGCGTCGTTGCAGTCCGTCGAGTTCAGCACGAAGCCGAACACCGGCGTGCAGCTCTTCGCGTTCGTGCCGGGCACGCCGTAGCCGTCACCGTCGGCGTCCAGGTAGTACGTGACGCTGTCGATGGCCT
>JBEIFT010000184.1:0-5621 GCA_040382255.1 Phycisphaeraceae bacterium | reverse complement strand
CGCTGCCCCTTGGTGCTGGCGAACGGCTGGAAGAGCCGCGCGCGCTGCGCCGCGGGGATGCCGGCGCCGTCGTCCTGCACTTCGACGACGAACGTGCGCGACGCCGTGTCGTGCCGCACGTGCACGTCGACGTGGCCGGTGCGGTCCGGCGCGGCCTCGACGGCGTTCGCCAGCAGGTTGAGCACGGCCTGGTGCACTGCGTTCGCGTCGACGGGCGCCGGTGCCATGTCGGGCTCCGCGTGCAGCGCCAGCCGGACGCCGCGGCGCGCGGCGGTCGCCCGCATCAGGTCGCACGCCTCGCCCACCAGCGCGGCCAGGTCGGTCTCGGCGACCTCGAGCGGCCGCTCCTTGGCGTAGGCCAGCATGTTCATCGCCAGCCAGCTGACGCGGTCCAGGTTGCGCGCGACGATCGGCCAGCCCTCGCGGGCCATCTGCAGGTCGCCGCGCTGCAGCGCCAGCTCGACCGCGTCCGCGCCGCTGCGCAGGCCCTGCAGGATGTTCTTGACGCTGTGGCTGATGGTGGCGACCGTCTCGCCGATCGCGCGCAGGCGCTCCGGGTCTGCCCCCGCGAAGGCGCCCAGGTCCGCCGCGGTGCCGCTCGCGGCGGACTCGACCACCATGCGCGTGGCGCCGCAGCGCAGCTCGTCGCCCTCGCGCAGCGGCACGCGGTCGGTGACGCGCTGGCCGTTCAGCCAGGTGCCGCCGCGGCTCAGCAGGTCGCGGACATGCCAGCGGCCCTCGGAGGGCGTGATCTCGGCGTGGCGGCGGCTGACGGTCGGGTCGCTGGAACCGAGCGCCTCGGTGCTGCGGCCGAAGAGCTGCGGCTCGCCGTCGGGCAGCGCGTGGCGCCGCCCGGCATCCGGTCCGTCGATGACGCGCAGCACCAGCACGTGGCCGTCACTCCTTCTTCGCGGGCTTCTCGCCCAGCAGCTGCCGCAGCGCGGCGGCGCGGTCGGTGTCCAGGCGCGTGAGCGCGTATTCCTGCTCGCTGGCCGCCTTGCGGTCGCCCTGCTCGAAGGCGCTCAGGCCCAGCACGTAGCGCGCGTGCGCGTTGCGCGGGTCGGCGGCGACCGCTTCCTGCGCCAGCGCGCGCGCGTCGGCCAGCCGCTTCTCCTTGTATGCCGCGACCGCCAGCTTCGTCTTGCTGGCCGAGAGCGCCTGTGCCTTGGCGTCGGCACCGATGGCCGCGCGGTATTCCTCGAGCGCCTGCGCGGCCTGGCCCATCTCCTCGAGCGTCATCCCGCGGAACGCGTGCGCCTGCGGGTGCTTCGCCTCGATCGCCAGCGCGCGGTCGAAGGCCGCCATCGCGTCCTCGCGGCGCCCCAGGCGCTGGTACGCGTAGCCCAGCGCGACCTGGATGTCGGCGTCGCCCTTGAACTGCCGGCCCGCCTCGTCCAGGCGCTGCGCGGCGTCGCCCCACTTGCGCTGTCCCAGCAGCGCGTAGCCCAGCGCGAGCTTCGCCTCGGGGAAGTCGCGGTCGATGCGCAGCGCGTCGGCGGCGTGCGCCGCGGCCGCATCGGCGTGGCCGGCCCGGAGCTCCAGCACCGCGATGTTCGTCTCCAGCGCCGCGCTCGCGGCCCCGGCCTCCTTCGCGGCCAGCATGGCGGCAAGCGCCTCGTCCGGCTTGCCGGCCTTCACCAGCACGTCGCCCAGCGCCACGGCGGTGGCGGCCTTCTTCGCGTCGGCGCGCAGCGCCTCCTCGTAGGCGCGGCGTGCGTCGTCCAGCAGGCCGGCACGGTCGGCCACGTGGCCCAGCGCGTGGAACGCGTGTGCGCGGCGTGCGGGGTCGGCCATCGCGGGCTGCTCGGTGGCGCGGCGTGCGACGGCGACGGCGTCGGTGCGCTGGCCCGCGGCGTCCAGCGCGAGCGCCAGGTTCGTCCACGCGCCGGCAAGCGTCGCGTCGGCGTCCAGCGCATCGCGGTAGGCGGCGATGGCGGCGTCGTTGTCGTTGCGGCGCTGCGCATCCAGGCCGCGCGCGAACGCGTCGCGTGCCTTCGCGCGCAGGGCGGCGGCCTTGGCCGCGGCCTCGGCGGCGGCCTTCGCGGCGGGATCCACCCAGTCGCGCAGCGCGGTCTCGGGACCCGCGGCGCGTTCGGTTCCGGCGTCCACCAGCTCGAGCGGCTTCGGCGGTTCCGGGGTCGCGATCTGCGGCGCGGGTGTCGGTGCCGGCGGCGGCACGGCGCGTCCGCGCATCAGCCGCGGCAGCGCGATGGCGAGGGCGATCGCAACGACCGCGAGCGCGACCTGCAGGATGATCCGCTTCCGTTGCTGCATGCGGGTCAGGCTACCTGCGCCGTGCGCGCGGCGATCCTGCGCTCACCGCTGGAACGGGTAGACGGGACCGATCCCCAGGATCCCCGTCAGCTCGTCCAGCGCGTCGCGCGACTCGCGCAGCAGCGCCGGGTCGCCCAGGTCGTCCGGCACCAGGGCCTCGCGATAGCGGCGGTGCACCCAGTCCTCGAGCCGCGCGTGGAGCCCCGGGGTCCACAGGCAGCCGGGCGCCACCGCGCCGGATTCGGCCTGCGTCAGCGGCACCCGCAGCCGCAGGCATGCCGGCCCGCCGCCGTTGCGCATGCTCTCGCGCAGGTCCAGGTGGATCGCGCTCTTCACCGGCGATGCGGTGTCGGCAACCAGGTCCGCCACCACGCGCTGGACGCCCGGGTGGCCGGCGCACTCTCCGGGCAGCACCAGCGCCATCGTGCCGTCGGGCAGCGTCACCAGCTGCGAGTTGAACAGGTACGTGCGCACCGCGTCGTCCGCGCTGACGGTGCGCTCCGGCACCACGATGATGCGCAGCGCCGGCCCGACCATGCGCGCCAGGTCGTCCAGCACGCGGTCCTGGTCCAGGAACGCCATCTCGTGCACCAGGAGCACGTTGCCGTTGCCCACCGAGATCACGTCGTTGTGGAACACGCCCTTGTCGATCGCCGCCGGGTGCTGCTGCGCGAACAGGCAGCGCTCGGCGGGGATGCCGTGCGCGCGCGCGATGGCCAGGCTCGCCTCGTACGTCTGCCGCGCGGGGTGCCGCGAGGGCCGGCGCCCGCTGCCGTCGGCGTGCGCGCCGTACGCGAAGAGGTGGATGCCCGGCACCTCGCCGCCGGCCGCGGGGCTGCCCGTCAGGCGCGTGTGGTTCGCGGCGCCCTCGTCGCCGAACTCGCTGGGAGTTCCGTCGGCGCGCGCCGCGGGGAGCGCGTCGTGCACCGCGAACGCGCGCTCGTCGCGGAACACCGCGCGCAGGATCGCCGCGGTCTGCGGCGGCTCGATCGCGCGGTGCGGCATCGCGCGCAGGTTGGCGACGGTCAGGTGCACGCGTCCGTCGCCGCTCTCCGCGGACGGCGTCACGGTCGCGGCGTTCGCGGTCCACATCGCGCTGGCGCTGGATGCGCGCGCCAGCAGGTGCGGCGCCTCCCGCGCGGCGGCGGCGACGACGTCGGCGTCGGACCCGGCGAACCCGAGCGCGCGCAGCGTCGGCACGTGCGGCCGCTCGTGCGGCGGCAGCACGCCCTGCATGCAGCCCAGGCGCGCCAGCGCGGCCATCTTCGCCAGGCCCTGCAGTGCGGCCTCGCGCGGGTGCGAGACCTGCCCGCGGTTCCCGGTGCTCGCCACGTTCCCGGGCGACAGCCCCGCGTAGTTGTGCGTGGGCCCGACGATGCCATCGAAGTTCGCTTCCGGCACGCCCGGAGGGTACACGGCGCGCGGGCGCTTCCACCTACACTGCCGCTCCCGATGGCACGAGCGTCGTCCAGCTCAGGCAGCAAGGGCGCGAAGGGCGGTGCGCCCGACGCGTCGATGCGCATCGTCGTGCTGACGGGCAAGGATTCCTACCTGCGCGTCGAGCGCGCGCGGCAGCTGCAGGAGGCGCTCGAGGCGACCTTCGGCGCGGTCGACCGCTTCGAGTTCGACGGCGCGTCGGCGCAACTGAGCGCGGTGCTGGACGAGCTGCGCTCCTACGGCCTGATGGCGCAGCACAAGCTGGTGATCGTCGAGAACGCCGAGCTCTTCATGGGCGCCGAGGACCGTCGCCGCGCCATGGAGCGTTACGCTGAGTCGCCGCAGCAGGAGAGCACGCTCCTCATGCGCGCGGGATCGCGCTGGAACCCCGGGAAGTTCGACAAGCTGGTCGAGGCCGCCGGCGGCGCGGTGCTGAAGTGCGAGGCGCCGTCCGACGACGAGGCGCTCCGGTGGTCCGTGGTGCGCGCGCAGAAGGCGCACGGCGCGACGCTGGACCAGGCCGCCGCCACGCTGCTGGTCGAGAAGATCGGCCCCGACCTGGCGCGCCTGGACACCGAGATCGCCAAGCTCGCCGCCGCGGCAGGCGAGGGAAAGCCCATCGGTCGGTCGCTGGTGGCCGAATTCGTCGGGCTCTCGCGCGAGGAGCAGGCCTGGGAGATCCAGTCCGCGCTCCTGCAGCGCGGCTCCCGTGCGGCGATGGAGAAGATGGGCGAGCTGCTGGGCGTCTCGGGCGTGCCCGAGCAGCTGGTGGGGTGGTCGATCACCGACATCCTGCGCAAGGTGCACGAGGCCGCGCGTCTGCAGGCCGCGGGCATGAACGACTTCGCGGCAGGCAAGCAGCTGAAGCTGTGGGGCGAGGGACAGGCGCTGGTCATGCAGGCCGCGCGCCGCCTGGGACCGCGCCGCGCGGCCCGCCTGCTGGATGCGGCGGTGCGCGTCGATGCGCGCACCAAGAGCGGATGGAGCTCGAACACGCGCCGGACCCTCGAGGGCCTGGTGGCGACGATCGGAGAACGACTGCAATGACGAAGCTGACGATCACCGCTGTCCCCTGCGCGCTCGCGGCGGCCCTCGTGGCCGGCTGCGCCGACAGCTACGAGTACGTGCCGGACGGCCCGAACGCGGTCGACATGCCCGAGGCCGCGGGTGCGCGCCCGGTCCGCAGCGATGCGCCGTCCGCCGCCAACGCCACGGTCGCTGCGCCGCGAACCACGGTAGACGCGCTGCCGCGCGACGATTCCCGCCGTGCCTTCGACGGTCAGGCCGCGGTGGCCAGCGCCGGGAAGTCGCTGCCGTCTACGCGTCGTCCGTCGGCGATGCCCTTCCTCGATGCGACGCTGCCGACGGCCACGCCCGCGCAGGTCGCCGCCGCGGAGCTTGCGCCCGCCGATGCCGCGACCGCGGCGACGTCCAACCCCGCCGTGGCGCCGTCGCCGCCGGCCGAGCAGCCCATGCCTGCGCCGGTGCCTGCACCGACGCCGGTTCCCGAGCCGCCCGCGCCCGAGCCGGTGGTGCCCGCGCCTGCCGCGGTTCCGGCACCCGCTCCGGCACCGGTTGCGCCGGAGGCAAAGCCGGCCGAGTCGCCGGACGCACCGAAGCCCGCCGACGAACCCAGGCCGGCAGAGTCGACGAAGCCCGCGGATGCTCCGGCACCGGCGCCCGTTCCGGCGCCCGAGCCCACCGACGGGGCGCGCGTGATGCCCGCGCAGCCGGCGCCTGCACCCGAAGTGCCGCCGGAGCCCAGCAAGCCCCAGCGCTCGCGCACCGACGCGCCTGCGACCCCGCCCGTTGACGAGGCCGCGATCCTGCGCGCCGGCGCGGTCAAGCCTGCGCCTGCCGCGGAACCGGACGCCGCGCCGGCGCCTGCCAAGCCTGCGGATGCGCCTGCT
>JBEIFT010000183.1:0-5629 GCA_040382255.1 Phycisphaeraceae bacterium | reverse complement strand
GACGAGCCCGCCGATCAGGCCCATCGCGATCACGACGACCGCGAAGGCCAGCGCCCACTGCACCGGATCCAGGAACGCCCGCCAGCGCCACGGCCGCCAGACGAGCGCGCGCGGACGCCAGCCCGCGGGCATCGGCTGCCAGCCCGGCACCTCGGCGCCGAGCCCGGCCTCCGACCCGGCCGCGGCCGCCGTCTCGCCCCCGGCCCCGCCCTCGCTCACGGGCATAGCCTCGTCACCGTCCACTCGCCCTCGCCGGTGCGCAGGTACGCCATGCGGTCGTGCAGGCGGTGCTTGTGCCCCTGCCAGAACTCGATGCGGTCCGGCACGATCCGGAACCCGCCCCAGTGCGGCGGGCGCGGGATGTCCTTCCCCGCGAAGCGGTCCTCGACCTCGCGCACCGCGGCCTCGAGCGCCGCGCGCGTGCCGATCGGGCGGCTCTGCTGGCTGGCGATCGCGTTCACGCGGTTCTCGCGCGGGCGGCTGGCCCAGTACGCGTCGCTCTCGGCTTCGGTGGTGTGCTCCACGCGGCCCTCGATCCGCACCTGGCGGTCGAGCGGGTCCCAGTGGAAGTTCGCGCACGCGCGCGGGTGGGCGCGCAGCGCCTCGCCCTTGCGGCTCTCGCGGTTGGTGTGGAACACGATGCCGCGCGCGTCGATCCCGCGGCAGAGCACCACGCGCACGCTGGGGCGGCCGTCGGGATCGACCGTCGCCACGCTCATCGCGTTCGGGTTCGGCAGCTTCGTCTGCTCGTGCGCGGCATCGAACCAGCGCTGGAACGACGCGATCGGGTCCGCGGCCGGGTGCTCGAAGTCCAGGGCGCTGGCGGCGTGCTCGATGGGCGGGTGCTTCATCATGGGTGAGGTCCTTGCGCGGCGTCGCGTGCCGCGGGTGCGTCCGTGGGCGTCACGGCTCCATCCCGAAGTATCGCAGCCACGCGTCCACCTGGCGCGCGGAAAGGGGGCCGGGGTCGCGCCGCAGCACGGCCTTGCGCCCGCGCGGCGCGCGCTGGGCGTCGTGCGCCAGCTGTGCCAGGAACGTGTCCGCCCGCAGGACGGTCGCGCCGCGCCGGCGGGCGGTCTTCTGCACCGCGCGGTCGTTCGAGACGACGGTCAGCCGGCGGGGGTGGCTGCTCTCGTTCACCAGGCGCTCGATGGCGGAGTCGGCGCTGACGCCGCCGCCCGCGTAGTGCACGCCGATCGCGCCGCGGCGGTCGCGGATCTCGCGCGGCTTGGTGCCGTCGCACAGGATCATCACCTGGTGCCGGGACCAGCGGCTGGCGGCCACCAGGTCCGCCAGGTCCGGCGCCTCGAGCCCCGCCAAGTCGGGGGGCAGGACCCCGGTGACATGCAGGACGTTGTAGGCATCGACGATCAGCATGGACCGGCCCTCGCCGCGTCCTCATAATATGGCCCGATTCGCCGGGCCGTTCCGGGGATTGAGTTTCAGGCCGGATTCCTGTCTAATGTGCGACTCCCCGCGTGGCGGGGGCCGCCCCTCCGGCGGCGAATGAACGACTCCCCGAAAGGCACTCACGAATGGCTATCAAGGTCAAGGCGCGCGGTGGCGAGACTGTCGAGCAGATGGTCCGTCGCTTCAAGAAGCTCTGCGAGAAGGAAGGGCTGACGAAGGAAGTGAAGCGCCGCCAGTACTACGAGAAGCCGTCCGAGATCAAGCACCGCGCGGCGACGCGCCGTGGCCCGCGTCCCGGCATGGCGACCCGTCCCGGCGCCCGCCCCGGCACGCGCCCGCAGGGTGCCCGCACCGGCGGTGGCCGCGGCCCCCGCAAGGAAGCCTGACCAAGGCCCGCTGCGCGGCGTGATGCCGCGCGGTGAACCACGATGATCCGCACCCGCTCCAAGGGCGACCCCGCGACGGTCCGCGCGTTCGCGATGGACCTCGCGCGCTCCTGCGTCGACGACAAGTGCACCGACGTGGTGCTGCTGGACGTCCGCGGCCTGAGCCAGGTCAGCGACTACGTGCTGGTCGCCACCGGCACCTCCGAGCGCCAGATGAAGAGCGTGGCCCAGGAGCTGGAGGACGTGGGCAAGGAACGCGGCCAGCCGCCGTACCGCTCCACGCGCGACCTGGGCACCACGTGGATCTGCGTCGACTTCGTCGACGTCGTCTGCCACCTCTTCGAACCCGACCAGCGCGCGTACTACGACATCGAGTCGCTGTGGTCCGAGGCGAAGCCGGTCGACTTCCAGCGCACCTGAGCCCGCACCGAGGCCCGCGATGCTCCGCGAAGCGCTGTTCGCCAAGATCCACCGCGCCACCGTGACGTACTGCGAGCCCGACTACGTCGGCTCGATCACCATCGACGCGGACCTGCTGGATGCCTGCGGCATGCGCCCGAACGAGAAGGTGCTGGTCGCGGACGTCACCAGCGGCTCGCGCTTCGAGACGTACGTCTTCAAGGGGCAGCGCGGCAGCGGCGTGATCGGCATCAACGGCGCGGCGGCGCGCCTCTCGGGCATCGGCCACCTGGTGATCGTGATGAGCTTCTGCCACCTCACGCCCGAGGAACTGGCCGTGCACCGTCCCAAGGTGGTGCTGCCGACCGATGCGAACAAGGTCGGCCGCGTGATCGCCTACGACCCCGACTGAGCCCATGACGAACCCGACGACCGACGTGCGACGTGCCCTCGCAACCTTCGTGGCGGCCGCGCTCGCGGCGGCGTTCGCGCCCGCGGCTCCCGCGGCGGCGCAGGCGGCCGTGCCGCAGTCCACGTCGCCGCAGCAGGCGGCGCGCGAGATCGCGGCGGCGGTGGAGAAGTACCGCGGCCTCTGGCTGGGCTACGCGACGGCGGGCGACCGCATCGCGGTCATCCTGGCGGCGAAGCCCGAGGACCTTGGGCTCGCCGGCCAGGTCGCCGTCCCCGCATGCGGCTCGCTCGGCGTGCCGGCGAAGTACTTCCTGGGCGACGGGCGCCTGCGCACCTCCGTGACGCTGCCGACCGGCGAGGCGACGATCGACGTCGTGCGCGCCGGCGACGCGCTGGAGGGCACGCTCCACGTGACGCCGCCCGGCGCGCCCGGGGCGGTCGACCTGCCGCTGCGCCTGGAGCGCACGATCGAGGCGCGCCGCGCCCGGGACGCCAAGGCCTGGGCCGGTGAGCTGCTGGTGCCCGGTGCCGGCGGCGTGATGATGGGCCTGACGATCGCGCCGAACGGCAGCGGCTGGGCGGGCGCGATCGAGATCCCCGCGCAGAAGGTCGCGGGCATGCCGATCTTCGTGACCCGCGCCGAGGACGGTACGTACACCTGCCGGATCCCCGTGCAGGTCGAGGCGACGATCGTCGGCCGCCCGGACGAGGCCGGCCGCTTCAAGGGCGAGTTCCGCCAGGGGGACTTCATCGGGGCCATCGACTTCGAGTCGCACCCTGCGGGCAAGCCGATCCCCAACGTGCGCAGCGCGCCGAAGCCGCAGGATCCGGTCGATCCTGTGCCGTACCGCAAGCAGGACGTGCGCATCGCGCATCCCGCGGGCCATGAGCTGGCCGGCACGCTCTTCCTGCCGCCGGGCGTCGGCGCCACCGCGCGGGTGCCGGGCGTGGTGCTGGTCTCCGGCAGCGGCCCGCAGGACCGCGACGAGGCGCTCATGGGCCACCGCCCGTTCCTGGTGCTGGCCGATGCGCTGGCGCGCAAGGGCATCGCCGTGCTGCGCTGCGACGACCGCGGCGTGGGCGGCAGCGGCGGGACCTACGCCACCGCGACGACGCGCGACTTCGCCACCGACGCCGAGGCCGAGCTGGCGTGGCTGGCGGCGGTGCCCGAGGTGGATCCCGCGCGGATCGGCTTCGTGGGCCACAGCGAGGGCGGGCTCATCGCGCCGATCGCTTCGGTGGAACTGGATGCCAAGGCCGATGGTCCGCGCAGCGCGTTCCTGGTGCTGCTGGCCGGTCCGGCCGTGACCGGCGCCGACATCCTGAAGGAGCAGAACACGCGGATCCTGCTGGCCGCGCGCGCCGCACCCGAGGTGGTGGCGCCGATCAAGTCCGCGCACGCGGCGCTGGTGGACGCGGCGGTGGCCGGCAAGCCGGACGCCGAGCTGCTTCCCCTGGCGAAGGCGCTGGTCACCGAACAGCTGAAGGCGCAGAAGGTGGACCTGGCCACGCTGCCCGCGGGCACGGTGGACGGGCAGGCCGCTCTGGCCGTGAAGCAGATGACGTCGCCGTGGATGCGCCAGTTCCTGGTGCTGGACCCGCGCGAGTGGCTGCGCAAGGTGCGCGTGCCGGTACTCGCGCTGAACGGGTCGCTGGACGTGCAGGTGCCGGCCGAGCAGAACGTGCCCGTCATGCAGGCCGTGCTCAAGGACGCGGGCGTGCCCGCGACCGTCGTGGTCGAGCCCGACCTGAACCACCTGTTCCAGCCGGCGAAGTCCGGCGGCGCCGACGAATACGCCGTCATTGCGACGACGATCGACCCGCGCGTGCTGGCGACCGTCGCCGACTGGGTGAACGCTCAGCCGCCGCGCGGGCCGCGCGCCAGGTAGGCCAGCAGGTCCTCGATCTCGCGCCGGGTGCGCGCGTCCAGCAGGCCCTTTGGCATGGTGGACGTGGGAATCACCTCGATCTTCGCGATCTCGGCCTTGGCAACGCGCTCGCGCTCGTGGCCGACGGGGTTCGTGGCGACCTCGATGAAGTCGGCGGTGTCGTTCACGATGCGCCCGACGACGACGCTGCCGTCCTTCGTCTCGATGGCGCGGTCGCGGTATTGGTCGCTGACGTCCGAGCTGGGCTCCAGGATGGCGCGCAGCATGTCGGCGCGCGCAAAGCGGCCGCCGGCGCCCGAGAGGTCGGGGCCGGTGGTGCCGCCTTCGCCGCCGAAGCGGTGGCACAGGATGCAGGTGGACTCGCGGAAGATGCGCGCGCCGTTCGCAAGGTCGGGTGCCGGCGCTGCGGGGTCGGCGTCCGCCAGTTCGGCGACGGTCCAGGCGTGCAGGGTGGCGCCGGTGGGTGCGAGCGGGCGCAACGCGGGTGCGGCGGCCTGCGCGGGGGCGGGTGTGGGCTCGGCGGCGCCCGCCGGGCGCTTCACGTGCTCGGCCGCGTCGCGGCGGATCTGGTCCAGGAAGCCCTCCAGGCTGAAGCCGCCCGCACCGGCATTCGCCGCATCCAGCCAGCGCCAGTAGCGGGCGCGCAGGTCGTCGGTCCAGCCGTTGTTCACGGTGCGCAGCATCGTGGCCCAGCGCATGGCGTCGGCGCGGTCGGTGGCGCGGTCCAGGCGGTCGAGCGCCACGGGCACGGCGTCCGCGCGGTCCAGCGCGCAGCAGAGGGCCAGCGCGTCCTCGGCGATGGCGGCATCGGCGCCGGCGCCCAGCTTCAGCGCGTGGTCGGCGGCGGCGACGAGGGCGGCGTCCTTCGCAAGCGCCGGGTGGCGCAGGAAGCAGAGCTGCGCGGCACGCAGCGCGGCCAGCGTGGTGGCGCGGTCGTGCTCGTCGGCGTCGTCCAGGACGTCCTCGACGCGCTTCAGCGCCGCGGCGGCATCGCTGTCGCTGCCGCGGCGGGCGACCGCGATCGCGGCCAGCATCGCGGCGTGCGGCGGGGCGGCAAGCGCGGCGTCGCGCCATGCGGCGACGGGCCGCTGCTCGAGTGCCACGCGCGCGGCGTTGGCCGTGAAGCGGTCGGCG
>JBEIFT010000182.1:0-5648 GCA_040382255.1 Phycisphaeraceae bacterium | reverse complement strand
TACACCCCTGCCCCCAGCGGCCCTTCGGCCCCGTCCGGGAACGTCAGCTCCACCTCCCGCAGCCCCATCTCGCCCCCGGCGATCACCGTTTCCGCGGCGACCCGCCCCTGGAACCGGAAGCCGAGCACCGTCCCCGGCGCCACCCCTTCGACGCGGTCCGTCGCCGGGTCGTCCCCGAACACGGCCGCCGTCATCAGGTACCCCCCTTGCAAGATCGGCAGGTGGGCGACTACCTCGCCCTCGGGCCAGGCCAGCACCGCCACCGCCGCGCCCACCAAGAGCGCGCCGACCAGCCAGACGATGCGGGTGCCGTTCATCACGTGGTCCTCATCCGATGGGTCGCAGGTTCTCGGCGACGGGGGTCTGGTAGGCGCGCCAGGCTGGCAGGATGCCGGCCAGCGCGCACAGCGCGACCGTGCCGCCGAGCACCAGCACCGTCCCGCGCGGGTCGAGCGTCGGGTCGATGACCAGCCCGATCGACGCCTTGAGCCATGCGCTGGCCGCGATGCCGCCCAGCAGCGAGAGCAGGATGCCCGCCGCGCCGCCCACGAGTCCGATCAGCATGCTCTCGGTGACCACCAGCCCGAACACGCGCGACCGGCTGGCGCCCAGGACGCGCAGCACGGCGACCTGCCGTCGGCGCTCGTTCATCGAGTTGTAGAGCGCCAGCATCAGGCTGACCGCGCTGGAGACAAGCACCACCGCGGCGATGCCCAGGAACAGCCCGTCGACGTTGCCGACGATCGCGAACAGCCGCTGGATCTGGTCCGCCGGCTGCGCGACCACGATCGCGGTGTCGCGGCGCAGCGCGTCGAACTGCGCCTGCATCGCGGCGCTGGCATCGCTGCCCGCGCGCGTCGGCAGGCGCAGCAGGATGCCCGTGATCCGGCGGTCGGCGTCGGTCAGGTCGGCGGCGGTCGTCTTCGTCTCGATGCCCTCGCGCTCGCGGCGGTCGTGCGCGTGCAGGATCCAGCTCGATTCCAGGTCGGCGAACAGCGCGCGGTCGTGCGCGCTCCCGGTGGGCTGCAGGATGCCCACGACCTCGAAGGGGTATTCGTTGTGCTCGTGGCCGGCGTGCTCGTCGCCGGTGCCGGCGCCGGCCCCGTGCGTCAGGAACACCTTCTGGCCGACCCGCAGCCCGGTGCCGGTCGCGGCCTGCGCGCCCAGCACCAGCTCGAACGGCTTGTCGAAGAAGCGGCCCTGCGCCAGCTTCCACGGCTCGCCCTTCACGGGCTCGAACTTCGTGAAGAAGTCGGCCGTGGTCGCCATCGTCGGGTAGCCGCGGTAGCTGTCGCCCTGCTGCGTGGGGATCGCCCAGGCGTAGGGAAAGCCGCCGCGGATCGACTGGTACTTCTCCCAGGAGATGGGCTTCGACGGCGCGTTGGCGTAGAAGATGCCGTTGAGCACGGCGACCAGCGGGCTGGGGTCGGCGCTCACCAGCAGGTGCGTGTTGCCCGAGCCGCGGTCGAACGCGCTGCGCGCGGCGGTCCGCATGCCAAGCAGCACCAGCAGCAGCGCCACGCTCACCGCGACCATCGCCGCGGTGATTCCCGTCGAGAGCGGCCGGGCCCGCAGGCTGGCGGCGACGATCCGCGCGTCCGTCATGGTGCGCGTGCTCATCGGGCGGCTCCTTCCGTGGGGTGGACGAACGTGTCGACCGACTCGATCCGCGCGAAGCGCGCGCGAAGCGCCGGATCGTGGCTGGTGCAGAGCAGCGCGGCGCCGTCCTCGCGGCAGGCGGCCTGGATCAGGTCCATTGCGGCCGCGGTGTTCTCGGGATCCAGGCTCGCGGTGGGCTCGTCGGCCAGCACCAGGGCCGGCCGCGCCGCCAGCGCACGGGCGACCGCCACGCGCTGCTGCTGGCCCACCGACAGCCGGTCGACCATTGCCTCGGGGTCGGGGATGCCCAGGCGCCCGAGCAGCGCACGCGCGCGTTCCTCGTGCTGCGCGGGCGGCAGCGCGGAGAACATCAGCGCGGCCAGGACGTTGTCCAGCGCGCTGAAGCCGTGCAGCAGGTTGAAGGTCTGGAAGATCATCCCGATCGAACGCCCGCGGGCCGTGTCGCGCGCCGCGCCGCGCAGCGCCGCCAGGTCGGTGCCGGCGACCGCGATCGACCCGGACTCGGTGGCATGCAGCCCGGCGATCGCCATCAGCAGCGTGCTCTTCCCGCGACCGCTGCCGCCCACCAGGAGCGCCTGCTCGCCGGGGGCAAGGCGGAAGTCGGGGACCTCCAGGCGCCAATCGGCGCCCGGGTATCGGAATCGCAGTCCATTGATGTGAAGTGCCTCGGCGGCCATGGGGGAGTGCAGTCTATGAGCAGGGACGAATCCCGGTTCGCTTCGGATCGCCCGCGTGTGCCGAAGCGGCGTCGCGTGGCACCCCGCTCACGCCACGTCGCCCAGCCCCAGCGCGCTGCCGTACGCATGCATCAGCTTGCGCCGCAGCAGGCGGTTGCCCGGAAGCTGCAGGTCCGGGTCGCGGTCGATCCATTCCTTGGCGTCCCGGCGGGCCAGGCGCAGGAGCTCCAGGTCATGCTCCAGATCGGCCACGCGGAAGGGGGGCAGGCCGCTCTGCCGGCTGCCGAAGAGCTCGCCGGGACCGCGGATCGCCAGGTCCAGCTCGGCGATCGCGAAGCCGTCGTCGGTGCCGCCGATCGCCTCCAGCCGCTTGGTGGCGTCCTCGGTCACCGGGTCGCCGATGAAGACGCACAGGCTCTTCCGCGTCCCGCGTCCGACGCGGCCGCGCAACTGGTGGAGCTGCGCCAGGCCGAAGCGGTCGGCGTGCTCCACCACCATGATCGATGCGTTCGGGACGTCGACGCCGACCTCGATCACGACCGTCGCCACCAGCACCTGCAGCTCGCCGCGGCGGAACCGCTCCATGACCGCCTCGCGCGCGTCGCGGTCCAGCTGCCCGTGCACGACGCCGATCGCGGCCCCCGCGAACGCGCCGCCGGCCAGCGCGCGCGCCGTGCCCTCGGCGTCCTTCAGGCCGCTGGCGCTCTCCTCGACCGCGGGCACCACGACGTAGCACTGCTCGCCCGCGTCGATGCGCGTGCGCACGTACGCGTACACGTCGGATTCCTTGTCGCGCCCGACCACGCGGGTGACGATCGGCTGGCGCCCCGCCGGCCGCGCACGCAGCAGCGAGACGTCCAGGTCGCCGAACACCGTCAGCGAGAGCGTGCGCGGGATCGGCGTCGCCGTCATCACCAGGACGTGCGGCACCTCGCCCGTCGCGGACGCGACCTTCTGGCGCATCGCGGCGCGTTGCTCGACGCCGAAGCGGTGCTGTTCGTCGATCACCGCCAGGCCCAGGCGGTGGAACGCCGCGCCCTCCAGGAGCAGCGCGTGCGTGCCGACCGCCAGCTGGCTCTCGCCGGACGCAAGCCGTCCCAGCGCGGCGCGCCGCTCGGCCGCGGTCAGGCTGCCGGTGACCAGCTCGACGCGCACGTCGCTCCCGGCCAGGAAGCGCGAGATGGACGCGTAGTGCTGCTCGGCCAGCAGCTCCGTGGGCGCCACCATCGCGGCCTGCGCGCCGTTCGCCACCGCCAGCAGCATGCCATGCAGCGCCACCGCGGTCTTGCCCGCGCCGACGTCGCCCTGCAGCAGGCGGTTCATCGGGAAGGGCTGTCCCAGGTCCGCCGCGATCTCGGCGACCACGCGGTCCTGCTCGTCGGTGAACGTGAACGGGAAACGCGCGCGGATGCGTGCGTCGATCGCCGGCGTGATGGGCAGGGGGCGTGCGCGCACGCCCTCGCGCATCTGCCGCTTCTTCATCATGACGCCCAGCTGCAGCAGCAGGAGCTCCTCGAACGCCAGGCGGCGGCGGGCCTCGGCCTGCGTGTCGCGGTCGGAGGGCGCGTGCATGCGCCGATAGCACTCGTCCAGCGGCGGCAGCGCGCGCGACGCCCGGTACTCGGCCGGCAGCGGGTCCTCGATGTGCTCGGTCGCCGACGGCAGCACCGTGCGCACGGCGCGCTCGATCTGCGCCGACGAGAGCTCCTCGGACGCCGGGTAGACCGGGCGAAGGCGTTCCTCGCGAGGCGGCGGCTCCTGGCCCGGCGGGGTCGGTTCCCAGCGGGGGTTCGAGAGCTCCAGGTAACGGCCGCGTTCCTTGGCGGTGCCCTGCAGGATGCCGCGCTGGTCGGGGTGGATCTTCCCGCGCATCCATGGCGCGTTGAACCACACCGCGCGGACCGTTCCCGTGCCGTCCTCGAAGGTCGCCTCGGTGCGCGGCTTCGGGCGCGGGACGTGCCGCACCGCGGCGACCTCGACGCGCAGCGCGACGTCGGGCGATTCGCCGGTGGCGCACAGCGCCTGGACGTCGGCCACGGTCATCTCGCTGCGCTCGTGCTCGTAGCGCGCAGGGAAGTGCCGCAGCAGGTCGGCCACCGTCGCGATCCCGAGGTGTCGGAACGCGGCGCCCGTCCGTGGCCCGATGCCGGGCACGGCGTCGATCGATGTCGAGGGGCGTGGTTCGTCGGTGGGCATCGCGGAAGCGCGTTCCGGCGCGCTCCGGCGCCCGGCGGGGCGTATCGTACGGCGCATGTCCCGGCGGCCGTTCGACCCATCGCTCGCCCGCGGCGGCCTCTTCGGCCCGCCGTCGGATGCCGCGCCGCGCGCCGGGGCCGCGCAGGGCGAGGCGCCGCCGCTCTCGGTGACGCAGGCGACCGACCGCATCAAGCGCGCCGTCGAGGGGATCGGCCAGGTGCGCGTCGTCGGCGAGGTGTCGAACTTCTCGAGCCCCAAGCACTGGTACTTCACGATCAAGGACGCCGAGAGCCAGCTCGGCTGCGTGATGTGGTCGTCGCGCGCCGCGGCCGCGGGCTTCGTCCCGGGCAACGGCACCGAGGTCGTCGTCACCGGCACGCTGACGCACTACGGCAAGGGCGGCCGCACCCAGCTGGACGTGCAGAAGATCGAGCGCCGCGGGGCGGGATCGCTGCAGCAGCGCTTCGAGGAGCTTCGCCGGCTGCTGGAGTCCGAGGGCTACTTCGCCCTCGCGCGCAAGCGGCCGCTGCCCTCGTTCCCGCGGCGCGTCGCGGTCATCACCAGCTTCCAGGCCGATGCGCTCCAGGACGTCCTCAAGACCGCGCGGCTGCGCGCGCCGTTCGTGCGGATCCTCGTGGTGGGCGTCCCGGTGCAGGGCGAGGCCGCGGCGCCGGCCGTCGCGCGCGCCATCTCGGCGGTCGACCGCCGTGCCGACGAGCTCGGCATCGACGCCATGATCGTCACCCGCGGCGGCGGCAGCATCGAGGACCTCTGGGCCTTCAACGAGCGCATCGTCGCGGACGCGGTGTTCCGCTCGGGCACGCCGGTCGTCTCGGCCATCGGCCACGAGATGGACACGACGATCATCGACGGCGTGGCGGACCACCGCGCATCCACGCCGACGCAGGCCGTGATGGAGCTCTTCCCGGACGGTGCCGTGGAGCTCGAGCGCGTCGACACGCTGACCGACCGCCTGTCGCGCATCGTCCGCCGCCAGGTGGTCGACGCACAGCGCCAGCTGGCGGTGCTCGCGCGCCATCCGCTGTTCCGCTCGCCGCGCGCGCCGATCGACCTCCGCCGCGCCGAGCTCGACCGCCTGCGCGCGCGGCTCTCGCACGCGGTGCGCGCCCGCGAGTCCGCCGCCGCGCGCCGCCT
>JBEIFT010000181.1:0-5700 GCA_040382255.1 Phycisphaeraceae bacterium | reverse complement strand
TGCTTGGGGGCCGACTCGGTCCACTGGACGCCGCCCTGCGGGGCGTCGGAGTCGTCGTGCTTGCGGGCGTGGGCGTGCGCGTCGTGCGCGTGCGCGTCATGCGCCTCGTGCGCGTTCGCCTCGGGCGCGGTGCCCTCGTGCCCCTCGGTGTGCTCGTGCTCGTTGTGCGTGTTCTCTGCCACGATCCAATCCTTGCCGCGTCATGCGGCGGTTCGTGGCGGAACCTTCGGTGCCCCGTGGCGTGCGTCAGCCCGGCGAGCGATGCGACCGCCGCGCGCCGGGCGGACCCACGTGGGGGCCGCGTCCCGGCGAGGGACGGTTGGTCGTCGTCAGATGGCGCAAGCTGTTGAAGCGCACCGTGTGTTCCGCCTGGTCGTTCGTCGCCGGTGTGGGGGCCCCGCAGTGGGGCACCTCTCTCGGGCCGCCTCGTCGCAGGTCGCGCATCCGCTGCCGGAAGGGCGGCGGGCACGTTGGTGTCCTGCGGGGCTGGCCGTCGTCGCGGGCGACGCGCCGACCGTGTGTCCTGTTGCGCCGCGGCACGCGCCGTGGCGTTGATCCGTCCGTCACTCGGCAACCCATTGGCCGAACACGTCGGGATCGATTTTCCTGAGCTCGTCGCGCAAGGTCGTCTCGATCTGGCGCTCCGAGTCGAACGACCCGACCCTGCGGGCCAGCCGTTCGCATTGTTCCATCGTCACGGACCGGATCACTCGCTTGATCACGGGGATCTGGTCCGGAACCATGGAGAGTGTACGCAAACCGAGCCCCAGCAGCAACATGCAGAAAACGGGCTCGCCGGCCACCTCGCCGCAGCAGCTGCAGTCGATCCCGCCGGCCCGGGCGGACCGCAGGATGGTCTTGGTCAGGTAGACGACCGCCGGGTGGGCGGCGTTGTAGAGGTGCGCCACGCGCTCGTTGCCGCGGTCGACGGCCAGCGTGTACTGCACCAGGTCGTTGGTGCCGATCGAGAAGAACGCGCTCTCGCTGGCGAAGACCCGGCTCATCAGCGCGGCGGCGGGGACCTCGATCATCACGCCCACGGGCATCTGCGCGTCGAAGGGGATGCCCTCGTCGGCCAGCTCCTCGCCGATGTCGGCGATCATCAGCTTGCCCTGGCGCAGCTCCATCAGGTTGCTGACCAGCGGGAACATCGTCTTCACGGGCCCGTGCGCGCTGGCGCGCAGGATGGCGCGCAGCTGCGCCTTGAACTCGTGCGGCGTGGCCAGGCTGTGGCGGATCGAGCGCAGGCCCAGGAACGGGTTGCGCTCGGGCTCCTCCATCTGCGCCTGCGTGTACTTGTCGGCGCCCAGGTCGCAGGTGCGGATCGTCAGCGGCTTGCCCTTCAGCAGGCGGATGGCGTGCATGTACGCCTGGAAGTGGTCCTCCTCGGTGGGCGGCTCCCTGCGGGTCAGCCACAGGAACTCGGTGCGGTACAGGCCGACGCCGTCGCCGCCGTTGGCCAGCACGCTCTCGATCTCCTCGGGGAACTCGATGTTGCCCATCAGCTGGATGCGCACGCCGTCCTTCGTGACGGCCTCCTGGCCCGAGAGCTCGCGCAGCGCGGCGCGCGAGCGGCGGCTGCGCTCCTGCAGGCGGCTGTATTCCTCGAGCGTCCGCGCATCCGGGCGCACGATGACCATGCCGGCGTTGCCGTCGACGATCAGCGTGTCGCCTTCCTCGACGTTGGCCGCCAGGTGCTGGCAGCCCACGACGGCGGGCAGGCCCAGCGCGCGCGCCACGATCGACGTGTGGCTGGTGCGGCCGCCCAGGTCGGTGGCCAGCGCGGTGACCTTGCTGCGGTCCATCGCCGCGGCCTGGCTGGGGGTCAGCTCGTGGGCCACGATGACCGCCGGCTCCTCCAGCTGCGCCAGGCGGCTGGTCTGCTCGCCCATCAGCTGGCCCAGCACGCGGCGCTCCAGGTCGATGATGTCGTTGGCCTTCTGCTCGAAGACCTCGTTGCCCATGCGGCGGAACTGGTCCACCAGCTGGCGGAACTGGTCGGCGACGGCCTGCTCGGCGGTGACGAAGGTGCCGCCGATGCGGCGCTCGATGGCGGCGAGCAGCGCCTTGTCGCGCAGCAGGCCGGCGTGGAACTCGAAGATCTTGGCGGGCTCGGTGCCCAGCTCGCGGCGCGTGCGCTCGCTCAGCTCGGCGATCTGCGCCCCGGCGGCGCGCAGCGCCACGTGCAGCCGTTCAAGCTGCTGCGGAACCTCGGATTCCTGGATGGTGCGGTGCGGGACGACCTGCTCGGCGGTGCCGACGAGGAAGGCCCTGCCCACGACGATGCCGTGGCTGACGGCGATGCCCTTGATGCGCTGCATGGCGAGACCTTTGGCGTGGCGCCCGGGTCGGCGTGGCGCGCGACGTGCGCGTCAGGCCGGGCGGAGCGGTGCCGGTGAAGCGAAGGAGGGTATCGGAAAGGCGGAGGGGCGCCGTGAGGGAATCGCGCGCGCGGGCAAGGCGCGCATAAAGGCAGCGTGCCCGCCCCACGGGGGGACGGGCACGCGTGGATCACGTGAGACGGAAGGCGGGACTCAGCCCTTCTTGTCCTCGTTCACCTCGTACTCGGCGTCGATGACGTCGTCCTTCTTCGCGCCGCCGCCGGTGCCGGCGGAGGCGCCCGCCGCGCCCTGCGCGCCCGCAGCCTGGGCCTGCTGGGCCGCCTGCTGCAGCTCGCCGGCCGCGTTGGTGAGGTTGGTGAGCGCGGCCTCGATGGCCGACTGGTCGTCGCCCTTCAGCTTGTCCTCCAGGTTGCTGACCGCGCCCTCGATCTTGGTGCGCGCGTCGGCAGGGCAGTTGGTGCCCAGCTCCTCGAGCTGCTTCTTCACCTGGTAGGCCACCTGCTCGGCACGGTTCTTCGTGTCGATCAGCTCGCGGCGCTTCTTGTCCTCGGCCTCGTGGGCCTCGGCGTCCTTGCGCATGCGCTCGACCTCGTCCTTCGAGAGGCCGCTCGAGCCGGTGATCTTGATCTCCTGCTTCTTGCCGGTCGCCTTGTCGGTGGCCGTCACGTTCAGGATGCCGTTGGCGTCGAGCGCGAACTCGACCTCGACCTGCGGCACGCCGCGCGGGGCCGGCGCGATGCCCGTCAGGTCGAAGCGTCCCAGCGTGCGGTTGTCCGCCGCCATCGGGCGCTCGCCCTGCAGGACCACGATGGTCACCGCGTTCTGGTTGTCGGCCGCCGTCGAGAAGACCTCCTTCTTCGACGTCGGGATGGTGCTGTTGCGCTCGATCAGGCGCGTCATCACGCCGCCGAGCGTCTCGACGCCCAGCGAGAGCGGGGTGACGTCGAGCAGCACGACTCCCTTGACGTCGCCCTGGAGCACGCCGCCCTGGATGGCCGCGCCGATGGCGACGACCTCGTCGGGGTTGATGCTCTTGTCCAGGTTGTCCGTCTGGAAGATCTTCTTCGCCAGCTCCTGCACCTTCGGGATGCGGATCGAGCCGCCGACCATGACGACCTCGCCGACGTCGCTGGGCTTGAGCTTCGCGTCGGCCAGGGCCTTCTCGCACGGCGCGGCCAGGCGCTCGAAGAGGTCCTTGCAGAGCTCCTCGAACTTGGCGCGGCTGATCGTCACCTGCAGGTGCTTCGGGCCGCTCTGGTCGGCCGTGATGAAGGGCAGGTTGACCGTGGTCTCGACCTGCGTCGAGAGCTCGATCTTCGCCTTCTCGGCGGCTTCCTTCAGGCGCTGCAGGGCCATCGGGTCCTTGCGGACGTCGATGCCCTCCTTCTTGCGGAACTCCTCGGCGATGAAGTCGATCAGCTTCTGGTCGAAGTCGTCGCCGCCCAGGTGGCCGTCGCCGTTGGTGCTGAGCACCTCGAAGACGCCGTCGCCGATGTCCATGATGGACACGTCGAAGGTGCCGCCGCCCAGGTCGAAGACCGCGATCTTGGCGTTCTTCTTGTTCTCCAGGCCGTACGCCAGCGCGGCGGCCGTGGGCTCGTTGATGATGCGCTCGACCTTGAGGCCGGCGATCTCGCCGGCGTCCTTGGTGGCCTGGCGCTGGGCGTCGTTGAAGTACGCCGGCACCGTGATGACGGCGCGGGTGACCTTCTCGCCCAGGTAGTCCTCGGCCTGGCGCTTCAGCTCGGCCAGGATCATGGCCGAGATCTCCGGCGGCGTGTACTGCTTGCCGCGGATGTCGACCTTGACCAGTTCGTCCGCGCCGCCCTTGACGGCGTAGGGGACCAGCTTCTCCTCGTGGCCCACCTCGCTGTGGCGGCGGCCCATGAAGCGCTTGATGCTGAAGACGGTGTTCTGCGGGTTGGTGATCTGCTGGTGCTTGGCGGGCTGGCCGACCAGGCGCTCGCCCTTCTCGGTGAAGCCGACGACCGAGGGGGTCGTGCGGCCGCCGAGGCTGTTGATGATGACCTTGGGCTGGGTGCCCTCCATGACGGCGACGACGCTGTTGGTCGTGCCGAGGTCGATGCCGATGATCTTTCCGGTGTTGCTCATGTGGTGGTTCGTCCTTTCGCTTCCCCCATGGTGCAACTGCCGTGCCAATCGGGGCACCGGGGGCGGCGGGGCGGAATCCCCGCGATTCCGCGGCATTCCCGCGGTCGCCGACTGTCCCTTCGGCGCGGGCACGGCGGGCTGCTGCCAGTTTGGCAGGGGCGGGGCGGACGGGGGTGGCCCTACGATCCTCGACCCGTGACCACGACCACCCCCGAGCGCACCTCCCGCCAGAAGTTCCTGACCGCCGCCACCGGCGCGGTGCTGCAGGTCATGCCGATCGCGCGGCTCCTGGGCTCGACGCTCAAGGCCGTGCCGCCCATCGAGAAGCCGGACGGTTCCCCGGTGACGGCGGCCGACTACGTGGTGCAGGCGCTGGTGGTGGCCGCGCTGCGCGAGCGGCTGCCCGAGGGCCGCGTGGCGCTGATGGGCGAGGAGCACGCCGACTCGCTGGCCGCGTGCGGGCGCCCCGACGCCGAGCGGCTGGTGATCGACGCGATCCGCAGCACGCTGGGCTGGCGCGACCGCGCCGCGGCGCTGCGTGCGATCGACGGCGACACGCTGCGCACGGGCGAACCGTTCTGGACCATCGACCCGATCGACGGCACGAAGGGCTTCATCGTGGACGCGCACTTCAGCGTCTGCCTGGCGCGCATCGAGGGCAGCCAGGCGACGGTGGGCGTGCTGGGCTGCCCGCGCATGGGCGCGGCGGGCGACCTGGCGCTGCGCGAGGACGGCCCGGGCGCGGTGTACGCCGCGGCGCAGGGCTGCGGCGCGTGGGAGTTCGTGCCCGGCACCGACGGCCCGCGGCCCGCGCGCGCGGCGCGCTGGGAGGGCGGCACGATCCGCTGGGCGCGCTCGCTGAACCGCAGCGCGACGAAGATCCCCTCGCGCACGGAGCCCGCGGTGGCGGCGCTGGCGCCGGCCGTCGAGAGCTTCCGCATGGACAGCCAGTGCAAGTACGCGCTGGTGGCGCGCGGCGATTCCGACCTAGTCGTGCGCATGCCGCGCGGCGGCGGCAGCAGCGAGAACATCTGGGACCACGCGTCGGGTGCCGTGATCGCGGCCGAGGCCGGCGCGGTGGTGACCGACGTGTGCGGACGGCCGCTCGACTTCGGCTGCGGCGAATCGCTGGAGCGCAACGCGGGCATCCTGTGCGCGGCGGCCGGGCTGCACGCGCGCGCGGTGGAGGCGCTGGCGCCGATCGCGCGCGGCACGTCGGCGCAGGCGGGAGCGTGATGGCAGGCGG
>JBEIFT010000180.1:0-5801 GCA_040382255.1 Phycisphaeraceae bacterium | reverse complement strand
TCGGACTCGAAGAGCCACGGCCACAGCGCCTGGTCGACCACGTCGCGCACGCGCGCGGCCGTCTCGGGCGCCAGCAGCTTCAGCAGCGCGGCGATCGCCTCGCGGTTCGCGGTGCGCAGGCCCTGCTCGGTGGCGCGCTCGCGGGCGCCCAGCGCATCCAGCTGCCGCGCGCGCTCGGCCGCGACCGTGGGCGATGCCGAGAGCTCCCACGCCGGCCCCCACCCCGCCAGCAGCTGCGCGCGGTCCACCGCCACCGCGCCCAGATCGCGGCGGCGCGTGCCGATCGCCGCGGCCAGGCGCATCCACTGCCGGTCGAGCGCCTCCTCCACGCGCAGGCGGTCGGCGCCGGCCAGGCCGGTCTCGTCGATCAGGTCCGGCAGCCGCAGCGCGGCGGCGGGGTCGGACGCGGGCAGGTCGTCGCGGTCGCGCACGCGGGTGAACGCCGCCAAGCCGGGGCCGACCGTCGCCTTCGGCGTCCGCAGCACGCCCAGCGAGCGCAGCAGCTCGGCGTCGGCCTGCGACAGATCGTCGCGCCACTGCGCGCTGCGCTGCAGGACGGCCACGATCTCGGGGCCCGCCAGCGGCGTGGGCTGGACGCCGGGCGTGGCCAGGTCGTACGCCGCGGCCAGGCGCGGTCGCACGTCGGCCGCGGCGCGCGCGTGGGCGTCCTTCGTCGCAAGCTCGTACCGCTGCACGTAGGCGTCCAGCGCGGACGCCGCATCCGCGCCGGCGCCCAGGCGCGCGGCCAGCGCACGCACCTCGTCGCTCGGGATCGGCGGCGGCACCAGCTCGGCCAGCAGTTCGCGCTCGCTGACGTCGCGCAGCGCGGCGCGCTCGGCCTGACCGGGGTTCGCCTCCTCGCCGTGCACCGGCCCCGCCGCGGGCGGCGGCGACCACGCGAGCAGCACGGCGATCGCAAGGGCTTGGAGCACGGGGCCGAGCATATCCTCGCACCATGCCCGGCCACTGGCTCTGCAAGACCGAACCCGACGTCTACTCCATCGACGACCTGGCGCGCGACGGCACCACCGGCTGGGAGGGCGTCCGCAACTACCAGGCGCGCAACTTCATGCGCGACGGCATGCAGCCCGGCGACCACGTCCTGATCTACCACTCGAACGCCGACCCCGCGGGCGTCGCGGGCATCGCGCAGGTGGTGGGCCCCGCGCGCCCGGACCCCACGCAGTTCGACCGCCGCAGCGAGTACCACGACCCGGCCTCCACCAAGGACGACCCCCGCTGGATGATGCGCGACCTGAAGTTCGTGGCGCGCTTCCCGGCCCTGGTCACGCTGGACATGCTGCGCGCGCAGAAGGCGCTGGCCGGCATGGTCATGCTGCGCAAGGGCAACCGCCTGAGCGTCACCCCGGTCACCAAGGCCGAATTCGACGCGGTGGCGAAGCTCTCCAAGCAGGTATCGTGAGCGACGCGCGCCCGGCGCATCTCCGGGGAAGGAGCTTCGGCACATGGGAATCGGACTCGTCATCGCACTCGCGCTGCTGGGCGGACTGGCCCTCCTGGCGGTCATCCTGGTGGTCTGGGGAATCGGCACGTACAACGGCCTGACGCGCAGCCGCATCGGCGCGCAGGGCGCGTTCAGCGGCATCGACGTCGAGCTGCGCCGCCGCCACGACCTGATCCCCAACCTGGTCAACACGGTGAAGGGCTATGCCGCGCACGAGAAGGGCACGCTGGAGGCGGTCATCGCCGCCCGCGCGTCCGCCACGCGCCCCAACATCACGATGGACGAGCGCATGAAGGCCGAGGCCGGCCTCTCCGGCGCGCTGGCCCGCCTGATGGCCGTGGCCGAGGCGTACCCCGACCTCAAGGCCAACCAGAACTTCCTGCACCTGCAGGGCGAGCTCTCGAACATCGAGAACGGCATCGCCGGCGCCCGCGGCGGCTACAACGGCGCGGTGCAGCAGTACAACGCCACGGCACGGCAGTTCCCGGCGCTGCTGGTCGCGCGCCTCTTCGGCTTCAGCGACATGCCCTTCTTCGAGGTGGACGATCCCTCGCAGCGCAACGCGCCCCAGGTGCAGTTCTGACCCTCGATGGCGCGTGAACGCATCGTCTCCGCCGCGGAACAGGAGCAGGACGCCGAGCAGGCGACCGGCGCGCTGCGGCCGGCGCGCATCGACGAATACGTCGGCCAGCGCGAGCTGATCGAGCGCCTGCGCATCGCGCTCGAGGCCGCCAAGGCGCGCCAGGAGCCGATGGAGCACGTCCTGCTGCACGGCCCGCCCGGCCTGGGCAAGACGACGCTCGCGCACGTGATCGCCGCCGAGATGGGCACGCGCGCCTACGTCACCAGCGGCCCGGCGCTGACGAAGGCCGCGGACCTCATCGGCACGCTCACGAAGATGCAGGCGCACGACGTGCTCTTCATCGACGAGATCCACCGGCTGCCCACGGCCGTCGAGGAGTACATCTACCCCGCGATGGAGGACTTCCGCATCGACTTCACCGTCGACAGCGGCATGCACTCCAAGGTGGTCACGATCGGCCTGCGGCCGTTCACCCTGATCGGCGCCACCACGCGCGCGGGCCTGCTGACCCAGGCGCTGCGCACGCGCTTCGGCATCAGCCACAACCTGGGCTTCTACCCCGTCGAGGACGTGGTCGCGATCGTCGACCGCGCGGCGGGGCTGCTGAAGATGCCCGCGCTCTCCGACGACACGCTGCTCGCGATCGCTCGCCGCAGCCGCGGCACGCCGCGCGTGGCGCTCCGGCTCCTGCGCCGCGTTCGCGACTTCGGGCTGGTCCGCGCCAAGGGCCGCTTCGACACCGCGTGCGTCGACGGCGCGCTGCAGCTGGAGGGCGTCGACGCGCTGGGCCTGGACGACCTGGACCGCCGCTACCTGCGCACGCTGGCCACCACCTACCAGGGCGGCCCCGCCGGCCTGGAGGCGATCGCCGCCACGCTGGGCGAGGACGCGCTGACGCTGGAGGACGTGGTCGAGCCGTACCTGCTTCAGGTGGGCTACCTGGCCCGCACGCGCCAGGGCCGGCGCCTGACCGCCGCCGCGTTCCGCCACCTGGGCATCGAGCCGCCCGCCGCGGCGCAGGACCCCTCGCTCTACGCATGAGTCCGCCTGCCGCGGGCCCGGGGCGGACGCCGCGTGCCGCGCCGCGCGCCACGCCGCGCGTCAGCGGTTGATCGGCAGCGAGTTGAACATCACCGGCTGCCCGCCAGTGTCGCCGCCGAACCGGACGTTGATGCCGCCGAAGTACTGGTCCTGGATCGCGTCGTAGCCGAACGTGCCCAGCAGGGTGAAGTCCGGCGTCTCGCGCTGCAGGTTCAGCGTGAACAGGCGGAAGTCGTTCTCCTTCAGGTCCCACGTCGGCACGAACGACACGTGGTACGCCTTGCCGACCTGGTAGTCCACGCCGGACGCCAGCAGCGCGTCGGACAGGTAGATCGACTCGGGCGAGAAGTTGTTGATCGAGCGGTACTCGATGAACGTGCTGACGTCCGGCGAGTGCTGCATCGTCGCGCCGACCGACCCGCGGGACGCCTGGTCGAGGCCGAAGGCTCCGGCGCCGGCTTCCGGCAGGTCGCTGTCCAGCAGGTAGACCAGGCTGCCCTGCAGCGTCAGCGAGCTGCTGGCCGCCACCTTCAGCGACGTGTACGCGTTGCGGCCCCACTGGCTCAGCTCGGGACGCCAGTTGAAGTACTGCGGGTAGGGGCTCTGCTTGTAGCGCGCGCCGTCGGTGTAGTTGCGCGCCAGGTTGTCGCCGTCGGCGTTCCACATCACGCCGACGTCCCAGGTCACCCAGTCGACCGACTGCCAGTTGCCCGCGCCGCCGCGCATGGTCTGCAGCTTGTGGCGCATGCCAAGCTGCACGGCCTGGCTGGCGGTGGCGCCTTCCAGCTCCTGGTCGTAGACGGCGTACGCCAGGTTCGGCGTGCTGTTCCAGCCCACGAACGTGTTCATGTACGGCGTGAACACGTGGCGCAGGCGGTGCACGTCCAGCGCCGCGATGTCCACCGTGTCGTGGTCCGCGACGATGTCGGCGCTGGTGCGGAACCCGGTCGAGAGCATGAATCGGATGGTGTCGGCGGCCGTGTCGTAGGACTGCTGGTCGCCGGTGATGTAGCCGTAGGCGTTGCCCGCGGCGAACGGCGCGAACTTCCAGCCGGCACCGCCCCACTGCATCGCCAGCTCCTGGCGCGTGTAGACGCGCGTCGCCGTGTCCTCGTTGTAGCCGTCCGACTCGTACAGCGCCCCGAGGTGCGTGTCGCGGTCGAAGGTGCCGCCCGGGCGCAGCCACTGGAAAGCGTTGTCCAGCACGCCGGTGCTCTGCTCCGAGCCCTTGCCGAGCCGCAGCGCCATCGCCGACGCCGAGTACTCCTGCTGCCACGTCAGCGTGTCGCCGAAGAGCGAGTCGCCCCAGCGCTTGTAGGCGAACTCGGGGTACTTCTCGACCTGGTACGGCCGCGACGCCAGCTGCGACGAGTTGGTGATCACCGCGTTCGTCGGCGCGGCGATGAGCAGCGAGGCCTCGCTGCGGTCGTCGCCGTTCACCAGGTACCCGCTGGTCTCCTTCTGGAACTGCGTCGCGAATTCGCGCTGGCGCCAGATCTGGATGAAGCTATCGTCGCTGACGTACGAGGCCTGCAGCTGCAGCGAGGTGGTGTCGGCCAGGTGCAGCGTGTCCTCGAGCGCGACCAGGCCGCGCCACTGGTGCGGCGAGCGCAACGTCTCGCCGGCCGAGGTCTGCTCGAGGTTCCCGAAGTCGTACACGCCCACCTTCTCGATGTGGACGCCGAAGAGGCTGCCTTGCAGGCCGGCCTCGATGCCGTAGTTCGTGTAAGCGCCCACCGTCAGCGTGATCTCGGTGTTCTCGGGCGGCTTGATGCCCAGGAGTCCCAGCAGGTCCCACCGCGTCTCGATCTGCGTGCCGGTGTAGCCGTCGTAGCCCAGGCGCGCACCCCGGAACGGGATCTGCTGCGTGCCCTCGCTCTCGAAGCCCGGGATCCACAGGAACGGCGTGCCGCCGGCGCGCATGGTGACGCCCTCGCCGCGCACCAGCGTGCCGACGCCGCTGAACGTCGAGCCGCCCGTGCCGCCGGCACCCGCCACGCCGCTGCCGTCGCCCGCGCCGGCCGCCACGCCGGGAGAGGGTTGCGCCTCGTCCTGCCACGTGCGCGTGATCGTCGCGCGCTCCAGGCCGATCGAGAGGTGCGGCTCGAAGAACTCGCTGGTCGAGACGACCAGCTTGTCGGCCTGCCACTCGTCCTGCGAGTACTGCCGCAGCTCCTTCGCGCGCGCGACGACCGGCATGCCCTTGCGGTCCTGCGTGCGCAGCACGCCCTCGACCAGCGTCGCGCGGTTCATCTGCAGGTCGTAGTACGCGCGCTTGGCGCGCACCGTGTACTGGAAGTCCGTCGCATCGACGTCGCCCTCCAGGTAGATGCCCGTCACGGACGACGCGTCGATCTCGGTGGTGCCCTTGCGCAGCTTCTCCAGCGTGCCGGGCGCCAGGAACACCACGGCGCGCTCGGCGTGCAGCTGCAGGGCGCGCGCGCTCTTGCCGGGCATGCGCGGCAGCAGGTCCAGGTTGGCGCCGCCCGTCAGCGTGACCGTGTCGGAGGGCGAGTCGACCTCGACGTTGTCGGCCGCGAAGGCCAGGAACGTGTCGGGCGCCACGATCGGCGACTGCTTCGCGCGCACGGTCGCGTCGCCGGGCTGCGGCGTCGGCGCGGCGATCGGCGCGGGCAGCGCCGGCAGCGCGCCGGGCACGGGCGCGGTGGTCGAGAGCGGCGCGGTTGCCTGGATCAGCGATCCGGCGGTGCG
>JBEIFT010000179.1:0-5802 GCA_040382255.1 Phycisphaeraceae bacterium | reverse complement strand
GGTGGAGGGTGCCCGCGTTGTTCAGGCCCTCCATCGCGACGCCGTTCACGATGCTGGCGTCACCGATGATGGTGACCGCGCGGCGGCCGTCCGCGTTCTCCGGGGACCAGCCCTCGCCGTTCAGGGTGTCGCCGCGCGCCATGCCGACCGCGGTGCTGATGCCCGTGCCCGCGTGGCCGACCGTGAAGAGGTCGTACGCGCTCTCGCGGGGCTCGGGGAAGCCCGCCATGCCGCCGCGCTGGCGCAGCTTGCCCAGCAGGTGCTGGCGGCCGGTCAGCAGCTTGTGCGTGTAGCACTGGTGGCCGACGTCCCACAGCAGGCGGTCGTGGCCGAAGTCGAACACGTAGTGCAGCGCGATGGTCAGGTCGACGACGCCCAGGTTCGGGGCCAGGTGGCCGCCGCTCTTGGCGACCTGGTCGCAGATCGCGTGCCGGACCTCGGCAGCGAGCTCGACCAGCTGGTCGACGGTGAGCTTCTTGAGGTCGGCGGGGCCGCTGATCGTGGGCAGGATCTTCATGGGTGTCGGGATGGTTGCGTCGGGCCGGACCGGTGGGTTCGGCGGAAACGGTCGATTGTAGCGCGAAGGTTATCGCGTCAGCGGGTCCGGGTGGCCAGGGCGTGCGCCATCTGGCGGAGGGGCTCGGCGGGCTCGCCGAGGGGGGAAAGCGCGTCCAGGGCCTCGGCCAGCAGGGCCTGGACCTGCCGGCGGCTCTCGTCCAGCCCGAAGATCCCGGGGTAGGTCATCTTGCCGGCGTCGCGGTCCTTGCCGGCCGCCTTGCCCAGGTGCTCGGTGGACTGGGTCTCGTCCAGGATGTCGTCGACCACCTGGAACATCAGGCCCATCGCCTCGCCGTAGCGGCTCAGGCGGTTCAGGGTGCCGGCGTCGGCGCCGCCCGAGACGGCGCCCATGCGGCACGCGCAGCGGATCAGCGCGCCCGTCTTGTTGTCGTGGATCAGGCGCAGGCGCTCGGCGGGGGTGGGGTTGCCCTCGAAGCCCTTCAGCGTGTCGTAGACCTGCCCGGCGATCATCGCGGTCGTGGCGGCGGCCAGTTCGCGGGTGACCGCGGCGCCGTGCCCGGGGGTGGCCAGCGCGACCTCGACCGCCACCGAGAGCAGGCCGTCGCCCGCCAGGATGGCCAGGGCCTCGCCGTGGGCCTTGTGCGTCGTGGGGCGGCCGCGGCGCAGGTCGTCGTTGTCGAGCGCCGGCAGGTCGTCGTGCACCAGGCTGAAGCAGTGGACCATCTCCAGGGCGATCGCCGCGGGCATCGCCGCGGCGCGGTCGCCGCCCACGGCCTCGGCCGAGCGCAGGACCAGCACCGGGCGCACGCGCTTGCCGCCGCCGAGCGCCGCGTAGCGCATGGCGTCGCGCAGCTGCGGGGCCAGCGCGTGGGCGGCCAGGGCGTGGTCGAGCGCCTGCTCGACCTCGGCCAGGAGTTGCGAGTCGGTGGCGGGTGTTCCGAGCGCGGTCATGGACGGCGCAGTGTACGGCGACGGTCGGGGCGGCGTCCCCTATGATCGCGCCCCTGATGGTGCAGTCATTCATCGGTTTCATGCACAAGGGCGGCTTCGTGATGTGGCCGCTGCTGTGCCTCAGCATCCTCTCGCTGACGCTCACCTTCGAGCGCTCGTGGTACTGGCTGGTCCAGAACGGCCCGGGCGGGCGGCGCGGGTTCGTGGCGCTGATGGACGCGTTCCGCCGCGGCGACCGCGCGCGGGCCGAGGCGCTGGCGCAGACCAGCCCAACCGTCTACGCCCGCGTCGCCACGGCGCTGTTCCGCGACGGCCCCAGCGACGCGGTCGCGGTCGGCTCCGTGGAGCAGGAGCGCATCGCCATGGATCGCTTCATGGCCACGCTTTCGACGATCATCACCGCGGCTCCCATGCTGGGCATCCTGGGGACGGTCACCGGCATCATCACCAGCTTCGACCTGCTCTCGGGCGGCGAGGCGATGGTTGACCCGAAGTCGGTGTCCGGCGGCATCTCCGAGGCGCTGGTCGCCACCGCGTCGGGCCTGGTCGTGGCGCTGAGCGCGCTGTTCCCGTACATGGGCTTCGGTGCGCAGCGCGAGATCACGCTCGGGCGCCTGGAGACCATGATCGCCGTCGCGCAGCTCTGCATGGGCGGGGCGGCGGCGCAGGTGAAGGCGGCCACGGCGGCGTCCGCCGAGCCCGCGGCGGCGAAGCCCGTCCCGGCCGGGGCTGCATGACGCCGGCGGGGGGCAATCCTCGCACGATCGTCCTTCACTTCGAGGGTGGCGGGCGCGCACCCGCGTCGTACGCGCCGGCGCCCGGGGTCGTCCGCAGCGTCGGGCGCGACGCCGGCTGCGACCTGGTGCTGGCGGACCGCTCCGTCTCGCGCCGTCACGCGGAGCTCCGATCCGGCGGCGAACGCTGGGAGATCCGCAATCTGGGGCAGGGAGGCACGCTGCTCAACGGGCGGGCCGCCGAGGGCGATGCGTGGGTGGTGCTGGCGCACGGCGCGATGATCGCGATCGGCCCGTACCTGCTGCGCGTGGACCTGGGCGATTCGCTCTCCACGCCCGGCACCGCCGCGCCGTTCGGCGCCACGATCGGGTTCGCCGAGGCGGCCGCCGGACGCGTGGCCGCGGTCCCCGCCGCGGCGCTCGAGTCGCTGGCCGAGCTGCGCCTCTCGGCGCTCACCGACGTGGCGACGCGCCTGGCACGGTCGGACGACGCCGATGCGGTCGAACGCGCGACGGTCGATGCCCTGGTCGCGGCGGGCGACTTCGTGCGGGCCACCATCGCCGAGCGCAGGATCGCCGACGGCGCGGCATCGTGGTCGGTCCGTGCGTCCGCCGCGGCGGCCGGCGTGGACCCCGCGAAGCCCGTCAGCCGCACGCTCCTGGGCGCGGCGCTGGACGCGGGCGCGATGGTTCGCCTGGAGGACGACGCGCGCTTCGCCGCCGCGGAGAGCGTGATGGCCGCGGGAACCACCGACGCGCTTGCGGTGCCGATCGGCCCCGCCGGCTCCGGCTGCGTGCTGGTGGTCGACACGTCGGAGCGCGCGGCACGCCGGGCCTCGGCCGCGCCGTTCGTCAACGTGGTCGCGCGGCTGGCGACGCTGGCGCTCGAATCGGTCGCGCGCCGCCGGCTGACCGCCGAGCTGGCCGATGCCCACCGGGCCCAGGAACGCCTGCTGCCGGGCACGTCCGGCGCGCGCGGCTGCGTCCGCTGGTCGATGTCCACGCGCCCGGGCTGGCAGGTCAGCGGTGACCTCTTCGCCGTGCTCGAGCGTCCGGACGGCGGCGCGGTCGTGTTGCTGGGCGACGTGGCCGGAAAGGGTGCGCCGGCCGGGTTGGTGATGGCGTCCACGCTGGCGTTCACCGAGGCAGCGGTGCTGGAGGGTGCCCCGATCGAGCGCGTGATGCAGCGCGTCGGGACGCACATCGCGCGCGGCGGCGGGTCGCTCGATGCGGCGGTCGGCGCGTTCGTCACGGTCTTCGCGATCGAGATCCAGCCCGACGGTGCTTGCCGCGCGATCGACGCGGGCCACTCGCTGGCGGCCGTCGTGCACGACGGCGTCGCCGAACTGCTGGCGCCCGAGGGCGGCGGTCCGCCGCTCGGCGTGGTCCCCGACTTCCCGTACGAATCCGGCGCATTCCGCCTGTCGCCGGGGGACCGCATCGTGCTGTTCAGCGACGGCGTGTCCGAGCAGCCGAACCGGGCGGGCGCAATGCTGGGCCATGAGGCGCCGGTGGCCGCGCTGCGCGGCAGCGGCGGCACGCAGGAAGACGTCGACCGCCTGCTGGCGATGCTGGTGCAGCACGCGCAGGGCGAGGCCTACGCGGACGACGTCACGGTGGCGAGCATCGAGTTCGCACCGGGCGCGTGACCGCGGTGTCCGGCGTGGCGCTCGGCGGGATCGTCAGTCGCCGTGCTGGAAGTCCGGCGTGTCGGCCTTGTCGATCCACAGGCGCATGTCCATGAGCGCGCCGACCGAAAGGCTCTCGGCGCTTCCATCGGCATGCAGCACGGCTGCCAGGCGATTGTGGCGGCGGATCGGGACGCTGTTGGCGCTGAGCACCTGGAGGTAGCCGGAGTCGACCCACGCCGTCTGGGGCACGAGCGCCGCGGAGCCGCCCTCGCTTTCGGCCGAAGCGACGTTCTGCGGGGTGCCGACGTAAGGCTGCCAGACCTGCTGCGTGCCCAGGCGCGGCGCGGCGATCCAGGCGCTGCCCGCGGTCTGGTCCTCGCCGGTCACCGAGTAGTTGCCCGCGGCGCGGTAGGTGGAGGTGGCGAACACCACCACCTCGGTGGTGTGTTCGATCTGCGACTTGCGCGTGCTCACCAGCCCGCCGGTCCGGGCGTTGCCGGACTGGTCGGTCCAGGCGGCGTCGATGAACCGTGGCTGTGCCGCACCCGCCGCGTTCTGCTGGTACCACCCGCCGATGAAGTACGCGTTGTAGCCCGCGACCGGCTGGAACGCGATCGCGCTGCCGGGGGTGCCGAGGCTGGGGGACATCCATGCGGGCGTGGTGCCCATGTCGGTCGGCCACTCCATCGAGGGATCGTTGGATCCCTCGGTGGTGCTGCCGAAGTCGTTGTATCCAAGGAACGCCGCGAAGGCCTCCTTGCCGAAGTAGCTCGCCATGCGCCAGGGGTAGGTCTGGGCCAGGGCAGCGGGGACAGCCTGCCCCGCGGAGTTCCGGTACGTCACGCTCCAGGCCGTCTGCGTCTCGACGGGCAGGTAGCCGGGCAGCAGCTGTTCGTCGGAGTTGTTCGAGTAGAGCTCCCACGCGGTGTGGATGCCCTTCAGGAAGTTCAGCTCGCGCATCTTGCGGCTGCTGCCGATCGCGCCGCGGAGGCCGACGACCAGCAGGCCCATCAGGACCGCGATGATCGCGATGACGACCAGCAGTTCGACGATGGTGAAGCCCGCGGTGGCGGCCCGGCGGGCCTGGCGGCGGGGGGTGGCACGGATGGTCGGCAGGGCGTCGGATCGCATTGCGGTTGGTTGAAGATACGGCAAATCGTCCGGGAACCGTCCGTTCCTGCAGCGAATTCCGGCGGCGGGCCGCCGGGCGTACGGACGACCGAGGTCAGAGCAGGTGCCGCTCGAGGAAGCGAGTGCCGCGTTCCTTCGCGTCCGAGGCCATTTTCCCGAAGCCCGAGTGCTCGAAGGGAGCGCCGGTCGCGCCGTACACGTGGAGCTCGACCTCCTGCGGGTGCGGGCTGCGGGCACGCACCGCATCGACGAACTCGGCCTGTCCGTCGGCCGGGATCCACTCGTCCAGCCGGTTGTGCAGGGCCAGCAGCGGGATGTCGCGCCAGCCGTCCAGGTGCACGAAGGGATCGAGCGCGGCGACGCGCACCGGGTCGAACATCTGCCGGTTGCGCAGCCACCGCCAGCTGCCGATCGTGCACTCGACCAGCGCCGCCGCGAACGGGTGCGGGCGGGTCAGCCGGCTGAGCGTGGCCATGCCTCCGGCGCTCATCCCGCCGATCGCCATGCGCTGCCCGGCGTGGTCGCCGGAGGACTCCAGGTCGGCGGTCACGGCGTCCAGCTCGTCGACCATCTGCGAGACGATGTCGAGCGTCCGGGACGGGTCCTGCATGGACTCGTCGCGGCGCTCGCCGTGCCCGGGCAGGTCGAGCGCACATGACGCGATGCCGGCGCGCATCAGGCGCAGGTAGCGGCCTGGGTCGAGCTCCTTGTCCACGGTGCGGCCGTGCATCCAGACCAGGACCGGCGCCGGCGCGGTCACGCGCCCGGCCTGCGCGTCCCAGTGCGGGTGCACCAGCACGGCGGGCACGCGCCCGCCCGCCAGGCGCGTCCAGCGG
>JBEIFT010000178.1:0-5803 GCA_040382255.1 Phycisphaeraceae bacterium | reverse complement strand
TCGCGGGCCAGCAGCGCGGCGGCCTGGTCGGCGCCCGCGTCGACGCGCGCGCCGCTCGGCGGCATCGCACGCCGCCAGGCGCGCGGCTGACCGGTGGGTGCGGGCCCGTTGATCCCCATGCGCTCGTCCAGCGCCAGGTTCCAGTCCTCGGGCAGGTCGATCGCCACGAGCCGCGCCGCGTCCAGCATGCACGACTCCTCCATCGGCTCACCCAGGCGGATCTCGTACGCGCCGTCACGCGGCCGCAGCGCGTCGCCCGTGCCCAGCAGGACGCGTTCCCACGGGCGCGGCGGCGCGTAGACGGGCGCCAGCGTGCCGTCGGCGCGGCGGTCGATGCCGGCCAGGTAGCCGATGCCACCGACGCCCAGGCAGTCGGTGACGAAGCGGAACGCGGCGCCGTCCCACGCAAAGATCACCGGGCAGCTGGAGATCTGCCGCTGCGTCTCGGTGATGGCGCGGGTGCCCGCGGGGATCGGCCCCTCGCCCTGCGTGACGGCGTCGGGCCAGTCGATCGCCAGGAAGTCGATCGCCTGGCTGCCGCCCAGCCCGTAGAGCACCGGCTCCACCGTGTGCGGTCCGGCGGTGCGTGCCGGCAGCGCATCGCGCGCGACCCACTCGCCGCCGATCCGCGCGTCGGCGCGCGTGCCGATGCCGCTGGCGTTCGTGCGCATCTGCTGCGACGGGTCCGTGCGGCCGCGGAACCACACCGCCGCGGCCGGCCAGCGCCCGGGGCCGGGGCCCAGCCAGCGCGGCGGCTGCCCACCCGACTCGCCAGGCGCCACCACCACCGGTCCGCGCGCGTCGGGCACGCAGGTGATCGCTCGCTCCGGCACGCCCGCGATGCGCGTGACCTCGCCGCCGTGCGCGTCCAGGACGACCAGCGTCGTCCCGTCCTGCACGACCAGGTTCGCGTGCCCGCTGCAGGCCAGGTCGGCCAGCGTCAGCGACGACGCCGCCGCGAACGCGGCATGCGTGCCGTGCGCCCACGCGCCCGCCGCGCTGCGCTCCCACAGGGCCAGCGTCTCGCGCGCGCCCGGCTTGCCGCCCGAAAGCGCCGCCAGCACGGGCAGACCATCCTCGTTGCGGCGGAAGGCAAGCACCTCGGCGGGCGCCGAGCGCTCGAATTCCTCGAGACCCACGAAGCGCGTCCACGCCCACAGACGGTCGTTGCGCCACGCCTGCGCGGGCGCGCCCTTGGCGGACGCCAGCACCAGGTCCAGGTCGCCGTCGGAATCCATGTCCAGCACCGCGGCCGTCGCGCGTCCGCAGGTGCCCGGGATCGGCCGCCGCTCCCACTCCACCGGCGCTCGCTCGCCGGCGCGTCCCAGGTTCCACAGCACGCCGGACTCGTCCTTGCCGCTGAACACCAGGTCCAGGTCGCCGTCGTGGTCCATGTCGGCGCACGCGACCAGGTCGTCCTCGGGGTCCAGGACGCCCATGAAATCATGGTCGCGCCACGCGCCGTCGGGCCCCTGCGAGATCCAGCTGGCATGCAGGCCGGTGGCCACGGTGATGTGCGAGGGCTTCCAGCGCCCGAACGCGCAGTCGATGCGGCCGTCGTTGTCGAAGTCGCCCCACAGCGCGCGCCCCTTGCGCAGCGTGTCGACCGCGCCCGGCGCGATGCGCCAGCGCCCGCCGGGCTGCGACAGCGCGAAGCGCCGCTGCACGATCCCCTCGTCCGGCCACAGCAGAACGGCCACGAAATCGAGCGTCCCGTCGCCGTCCAGGTCGGCGGCCGGCTCGATCGCGTCCAGGACCACGGGAGCCTCGGGCATGCCGTCGACCGGCATCGGCGCCAGCGCCGCCAGCACGTCGCCCTGCGGCGGCTGCACGGGCGGCACCGCGCGGCGCAGCACGGCCTCGCCCAGCGTGCCCATGCGCGTGTACTTGAACTCGGCCAGGTGGCTGCGTGGGTTGCCGGCCATCCGCTCGAACGCGGCCAGCGCGTCGGCGGCGGCGCGCTCGTCGCCCGCGCGTGCGGCCACCCGCTGCAGGCCCAGGAACGCGCTCCGCAGGTACGGGTCCAGCTCGGCGGCGCGCGCGTAGAAGCCCCGCGCCGCGCCGGCGTCGCCGGTCAGTTCCAGGCACTGCCCCGCGTAGAACTGCGCGAAGGCGTCGTCGGGCATCGCCTCGGCCGCACGTCGGAAGCGCGGCAGCGCCTTCGCGGGCTCGCCCAGGTACAGCCAGCAGAGCGCCTGGCAGTACTCGGCGCGGACGTCACCCGGGTGGGTCCGGAGGTACGAGTCCAGCAGGACAAGCGCACGCTCCTGCGCGCCCTCGGTCGACTGGTTGAGCACCGCGATCGCGCGGTCGAGCTCGGCCTCGGCGCAGCCCGGTGCGCGGGCCAGGATCTCGTCGAACGCACGCGCGGCGGCCGCGAACTCGAACTGCGCCAGCAGCGCCGCACCGCGGTCGATGGCGGAGTCGAGTGCCGCACCCTCGAGGGGCTCGGGACGCGCAGCCGCCGCAGGCGCGGCCCCGGCCGCAGGTGCCGTACCGCCCCGTGCCGCGCCTTCGCGCGCACGCGCGTCATCGCCGCGATCGCACGCCGCGCCCGCCAATGCCGCCAGGGCGATCAGCGTGCGCAGCCGCATGGCTCAGTGCGGGATTTCCTTGACGGCGTTCCGGTTCCACGCGGGGACGCGCACCACGATCGGGCCCTTGCCGTGGATCTCGCACTGGCAGCTCAGGCGGCTGGTGCGCTTGATGCCGGGCGCCTCCTCGACGCGGTCCTCCTCGGCCTCGGTGGCCTCGGTCAGCGAGTCCATCCCCTGCTCGACGTACACGTGGCACGTGCTGCACGCGCACACGCCGCCGCAGGCATGCTCGATGTTGATGCCGTGGTCCATGGCCAGCTCGAGCAGCGATTCGTGCTCGCCGCCCATGAGCTTCCACTCGGATTGCTTCGTGCCGGTCAGCCCCTCGGGGTCCTCGAGGATGAACGTCACAGGGACGATCGGCGGACCGTGGTCGTGATCGGAGCGCTTCAGGTGCATGGCGGCGCGATTGTAGGCACGCGATGGCGCGCCGAAGGGATCAGCCCAGCTGGCGGTGCAGCCACTCGAACGAGCGGCGGACCTCGGCCATCACGTCGCCGGACTGGCCCTCGTACTCCACGACCCAGACCAGGTCGCGGTCGGTCGCCAGGCAGGCATCGATCTGCTCGCCGAGCGGGAGGTTGCCGGTGCCGGTGGCGACGGGCAGCACGCGCGGGCCGCCCGGGAAGGTCGCCCACGCAGCCGGGTCGGACGAGCTGACCAGGAAGTCCTTGGCGTGCACGGTCACGGCGTACGGCGCCAGCCACGCGGTCGCCTGCAGGAGGTCCTGCGGCGCCCAGAGCAGGTTGCCCAGGTCCAGCGTCAGGCCGAAGTTCGGGTGGCTGACCGTCTGCACCAGCTGCGCGACGCGCGCGGCCGAGGCCAGGAACAGGCCGTGGTTCTCGATGCTGGTCTTGACGCCCATGCCGCCGCCGTGCGCCGCGATGGCGCGGCAGGCCTTGGCCAGCGGGAAGACAGCCTCGTCCCAGGCGGCGTCCGAGCAGTCGTCGTCGGCGCCCTTCCATGCGGCGTCGTGGCGGACGCGGTCCACGCCGATCGAGGCCGCGGCCTCGACCTGCGACATCACGGCGGCCACCGCGGCCTCGTCGACCTGGTTGCCGGCGTCCAGCAGGTTGGCGTACAGCGCGAACCCGGTGATGGCCACGTCCGCGGCGTCCGCGGCGTCGGCCATGCGGGCGGCCAGGTCGGCGTCGAGCGCCGGGCCCAGCGTGCCGCCGGTCGCGATCTCGATGCAGTCGGCACCGCACTCGCGCGCGAGGCGGGGCGTGTCCTCAAGGCGGGCCTGGCCCGACTTGATGAGGCGGTGGAAGCAATAACTGGAGATCGCGATGTCGGTCACGCGGGGGAGCCTAGCCGGGAACCTGCCCCGCCGGGGCCGTCAGCCCGCCCGCTCGACACGAATCTGGACAGTTTCTTGCGGATTGCCGGGCACCCCTTCGCAGGCCTGCTCGACGCGCTTCCGCGCACGGATCTGCTCGTTGCCCAGCTGGCCGCACGCCGCCATCGCGCTGCGCCCCTTGGTCCCGCGGCGCTTGCAGAACTGGCCGTTGGCGATCGCGCGCCGCACGAACGCCTGCACGGATTCCTCGGTCGGCGCCGGCCACGGCGAGGCACGGCGCGGGTTGTACGGGATGACGTTCAGCGAGCAGCGCAGCGGCTTCAGCAGCGCGCACACCTCGTCGCAGTGCTCGGGGCCGTCGTTCACCCCGGGGATCAGCACGTATTCCATGCAGATCGCGGCGTTCGGCCGCTTGGGGAACGCCAGCAGCTCCTCCATCAGCCGCGCGATCGGCTCGGCGCGGTTGATGGGCATGATCTCGGAGCGGATCCGGTCGTTGGGCGCGTTCAGGCTCACCGCCAGGTTCAGGCGGTGGAACCCCCGCTGCTGCATGAACTCGCCGTAGCGGCGGATGCCGTCCGTGCGGCCCACGGTGCTGACGGTCACGTGCACCGGCGCGATCGCGTAGGCGTTGCGGTCGGTCATGGTGCGGATCGCCTCCAGCACCGACTCGACGTTGTCCATGGGTTCGCCCATCCCCATGAACACGATGTTCTTGATCTCGAACCCGATGCCGCCCGTCCACGGGTTCGCCACCTGGAACCGCGCCGCGTGCAGCTGCGCCACGATCTCGGCCGGCGAAAGGCTGCGCATCAGGCCCATCTGCGCGGTCTCGCAGAAGCGGCAGCCCATCGCGCAGCCCACCTGGCTGCTGACGCACAGCGTGCGCGTGACGCTGCCGTCGCGGTGCCGCATCGGGATCACGACGCTCTCGGTCTCCAGCCCGTCGCCCAGGTCCATCGTGAATTTGAGCGTCTCGCCGTCGACGTGCACCGCCTTCACGGGGCGCCGGCCGTCCGCCACCCACGCGGGAAGCCCGGCCGCGGGCACGTGACCCGCGCGGTGGAACACGCGGTACAGCTCGGCCACGCCCTGCGGGGACACGGAACGGAAAGCGCCGCACGCCTTGGCGGCGGCCAGGAACCCGTCAAGCGGCAGCCCGAGGATGGAAACCCGCTCCTCGGCCACGCACGGTCCTCAGACCAGCAGCAGCGTCGGCGTCTCGACGAACTGCTTCAGCGACTGGAGGTACTTGGCCGCCATCGCGCCGTCGATCACGCGGTGGTCCAGGCTCAGGGTGGCCGACATTTCCCAGCCCACGACCAGCTGGTGGTCGCGGACGACCGGCTGCTCGATCGCCGCGCCGCACGCCAGGATGGCGCTGTTGGGCGGGTTGATGATCGCCGTGAAGTTGTCGACGCCGAACATGCCCAGGTTGCTGATCGTGAAGGTCGCGCCGGACATCTCGTCGATCGAGAGGCCCTTGGTGCGGGCCTTCTCGCCCAGCGAGCGGATCTCGTTGGAGATCTGGCGCAGGCTCTTGCGGTCGGTGTCCTTGACGACGCCGACCACCAGGCCGCCGCCCTTCTCCTCGTCCAGCGCGATCGCCACGCCGACGTTGACCTGCTCGTGGACCAGGATGCGGTCGCCGGCCCAGCTGGCGTTGAAGAAGCGGTTCTTCGCCATCGCCAGCGCGCAGGCGCGGACGATGAAGTCGTTGACGCTGAGCTTGACGTCCATGGGCGCCAGCTGCGCGTTCAGGCCCTTGCGGAGCTCGAGCAGCGCGTCCATCGAGAACTTCATCGACACCTGGTAGTGCGGGATCGACTGCTTGCTCTCGACCAGGCGGCGGGCGATGACCTGCCGCATGTTGGTGACGGGGACCTCGACGGTGGTCGTGCCCACG
>JBEIFT010000177.1:0-5824 GCA_040382255.1 Phycisphaeraceae bacterium | reverse complement strand
GGACCTCGTGGTCGCGCTGACCGCGCCGGGCCTGGGCTGGGGCACGCTCGACGGCGCACCCGCCGGCGCGCCCGTCCTGCGCGTGCTGAACAAGCACGATGCGCCGGGCGCCGCAACCGCGCCCGAGCGCGCGAACGCCGACCTGGAGATCGGCGCGCGCACGGGCACGGGCATCCCCACGCTTGTCACCCGCGTCCGCGACGCGCTGGTGCCGCCCGCGGACCGCGACGACCCGCGCCCGTGGCGCTTCGCGTAGCATCCCGCCCCCATGAACACCGCCGGACTCATGCAAGGCAAGAAGGGCCTCGTCGTCGGCATCGCCAACGACCGCAGCTACGCCACGTTCATCACGCAGAGCCTCCTGAAGGCCGGCGCGCAGTGCGCGTTCACGCACCTGCCCGGCGAGAAGATGGAGCGCCGCTGCCGCAACGCCCTCGAGGAGCTGGGCGTCACGAACCCGTGGCTCATGCCCATGGACGCCGGCAACGACGCCGACCTCGACGCGGTGTTCGCCAAGCTGAAGGCCGACTTCGGCACCATCGACTTCATCGTGCACTCGATCGCGTTCGCCGACAAGAGCTGGCTGGAGAAGGGCAAGTTCTGCGCGACGCCGCGCCAGGTCTTCACGCAGGCGATGGACATCAGCGCCTTCACGTACCAGGCGATGGCCGTCCGCGCCGCGCCGCTCATGCCGAACGGCGGCGCGATGATCGCGCTCAGCTACTACGGCGCAGAGAAGGCCGTCCCCGGCTACAACGTCATGGGCGTCGCCAAGGCCGCGCTCGAGGCGACCAACCGCTACATCGCGATGGAACTGGGCGAGAAGCAGATCCGCGCGAACGTCATCAGCGGCGGCCCGCTCAAGACCCTCAGCGCCATGGCCGTCGGCGGCTTCGGCGACATCCTGGGCTGGGTCGAGCAGAAGGCCCCCCTGCGCCGCAACATCACCGGCGAGGAAGTCGGCGACACCGCCCTGTTCCTGCTGAGCGACCTCAGCAAGGGCATCACCGGGCAGTGCATCTACGTGGACGCGGGCTACTCGACCATCGGCCTCTGATGCGTCAGCGCCGGCCGCCGCCGCCGCGGAATCCGCCGCCACCGCCACCGCCGTAGCGACCGAACCGGCCGCCGCTGCCGCTGCTCCCGCTGCTGCCGCCGCCGCGGTCCCACACGCCGTCGCCCCACGAGCTGCCGCCGCGGCTGAACGCGTCGTCGGAGCCCTTGAAGTCGTCGGACCCCTTGAAGCCGTCGCCTCCCGACTGCCACCGGTCGGACATGTTCGAGCGGAAGTCGCCGTCGGTGCGCGCCGAGCGCTGCTGGTCCAGCTCGCCGGTCTTCGCGGTGTCGGTGGTGCTCGACCAGCCGCTGCCCTTGTCGTACTGCTGCCAGCCGCCGTCCTGGTAGCGGTAGACGTTCCCGTCGTGCGTGGCGTAGACGTTGTTGCCCACCGCGACGCCGTTGCCGCCGCTGCCGTGGACCTCGCCCCACGTGCCGTTCTGCGTGCGTACGCCGGCGCCCTCGACGCTCTTGCCCGTCTCCGGGTTGTACGCCGCGCCGCGCGCGCCCTCGGCCCACTTGCCGGTGTACGCGTTGTCGACGTACCCCTTCTGCCCAGCCGCGCGCGCGCCGGTCGACGAGTTGTACGCCGTCGCCGTCGTGCTGCCCCACTGCCGGCCGGTCCACGCGTTGTATCCCGCGCTCTGGCGCGTCATCGTCGTCACGTCGCCCTCGTGGTGGTAGACGTTGCCCGTCGTCGCGGCCCAGCCGCCCGGGCCCCACACCTCGGCCGATCCGTGCGGCCCGTACGCCGCGCCGTACGGCCCCCAGTACGGGTAGCCGCCGTAGCACCAGTCCGAGCTGATCATCATTCCCATGCCGAAGCCCATGCCCCAGCCCATCCACGGGTTGTAGGCGGGGTTGCAGCCGTAGCCGTACGTGTACGGCGCGGGCACCCAGCCGTCGCCGATCCACGGGTCATAGACGTAGCCGGTGCCGTAGACGACGACGCCGTCCTGCACGTACTGCCCGAAGTACCCGGGCGTGTAGCCCACCAGCACCCAGTCGGACTCGACGCCGTAGATCTTCACGAACGTGACGTAGTGGTACGGGCTGCTCGCCGGGATCGTGTAGATCGCGGGCGGCACCCACGTCGCCACCTTCCACGTGCCGTCCAGCTTGTCCGAGGTGAACCAGATGCCGTCCTTCACGGCGTACCACTGCTTCGGCGTCACCATGAACACGGGCAGGTCGGCGTTGGCGACCGCCTGGATGTCGGTGCCCGCCACCGCCACCATCTGCGCGCTGCCGCCCACGAGCTTCGGCGCCGGGAGCGTCTTGTTCTTCGGCACGCGCGCCATCTGCGGCACGGCGTTCGAGATCAGCGCCTCCTGGCTCTGCGGCGTGCCGGGCAGCGAGGCCAGCACGTTCTCCTTCGGGCTGTCGTTCGGGATCGCCAGGAACGCGGCCGGCATCGCGGGCGCGGGCACGTAGGACCACGGCCCGTTCAGGCCGACGGCCGTGAACCAGCGCCCCGAGACCAGCGCGTAGATGCCGCCCGTCGCGGTCAGGCGGAACAGGTTGCCGCCGGTGTTGGACGCGTACTCGACGCCGCTCGTGCCGAGCGCCGTCCACGCGGGCTGGCCCGTGCAGACGATCACCTCGGCGGGCACCGTGGAAACGACGACCGCCGGCGCGGCGGTGGCCAGCGCGATCGGCTTGGCGGCGGGCGCGGCGGTGGTCGCAGCGGTGGTCGCGGAGGCGCCCGTGGCAGCGGTGCCGCTCGCGGCCGTCCCGCCCGCAGGCCCCTGCCCCGGCGCCAGCAGGTTGATCGAAGGCTGCGCGGCGGCCCATGTCGCGGCGGTGGCCAGGTCGGCGTTGCCCGCCGCGCTGCCGACCTTCCACGGACCGGCGAGCGCGGGCGCGGTCATCCAGCCGTCGCCGATCTTCAGCCACCACGCGCCGGACGCGTCCTTCACCACCATCATCTGCGTGTTCACCACGCGCTGCAGCTTGGTCCCGTCGAGCGCGCGCAGCACCGGGTCGCCCGCCACCGACACCAGCACCGTCGGCACGGTGGCGACCGTGATCGCCGGCGGGTCGTTCTTGAGCGGCGCCGCGGGCACCGTGGGCGCCACGTGCATCGCCGGCGCGAACGCCTCCAGGCGGTCCAGGGAGATCGCGAGCGTCTTGCCGTTGCTGCGCGCCTGCAGCGTGGCCTGCACCTGCTGCTCGGACGCCGGGTCCTCGGGCAGCGAGACGCCGGTGATCGTCACGTGCGTCAGGTTCACCAGGCGCTCCAGGCGGCTGACCTCGGTGTGCGCCACGAAGCTGAGCGTGCCGAACGTCTGCGACGTGCCGCCGGCCGCGGCCTTCGCGAACGCGCAGGTGCCGGTCAGCGTGCGCGTGTCCCACGACTTCACGTTCGGCGGGTAGATGGTGTAGTTCGACCCAGCCGCCTGGAACATGCGCGGCCAGCTGTCCGGCGCGTGCGCACCGGGCACGCCGGCGTTCGCCTGCTGCGTCGCCAGCATCGATCCCGACGCGGTGGAGTCGGACGATGCCGAGACCGTCTTCGCGGAATCGCAGGCGAACAGGACGATGGCGGCGGCAGCAAAGGCCGGGGCGACGAGTTGGCGCATGGTCCGCGCACGGTACCGCCGCGGCTACACTCATGGACCTCCGGCACGCGTAGCTCAACGGATAGAGCATCGGTCTTCGGAACCGAGGGTTAGAGGTTCGAATCCTCTCGCGTGCGTTCGGGACACCCATCCACGGGCGTGACCCACGAGCCAAAAGATCGGCCCGCGCATTTCGCGCGGGCCGACCCACACACCAGATGATCCGTTGGTCCGCGCGGCTCAGTTGCCGCGCGCGGCCGCGGTGCGCGCCATGCGCATGCCGGGCATCGAGATCCCCATGTCCGAGGGCTTGCCGGCGGTGTCGCGCGCGGTGCGGCGCTCGGAGCGCTCGCTGCGGCGCTCGCGCCGGTCGGCGCGGTCGCCGTCCTGCTGCTCGGCGCCGGCGGCCTTCGCCTGCATCGTCTCAAGCTCCTCGGCCGAGGTCACGCCCTGCGTGAACTGCTCGCCCAGCTGCTGGACGTTGTCGGGGATCCAGTCGTGGTTCACGTCGGCCACCAGGCCCAGGCGGATCGCGCAGATGTCGATCATGCCGTCCTTGTCCTCGTCGGCGGTCCAGCCCTGCGCGATCTCGTACGCGTCGGGGATGCCGTTCGAGTTGCAGTCGCGGTCGCAGGTGTCCGGGCGGCCGTTGCCGTCGATGTCCTTGGCCCAGCCGGCGGCCAGTTCCTCGGTGTCGGCGATGCCGTTGTCGTTGCAGTCGGTGTCGCGGCCCGCGTTGAAGACGTTGTCGGCGTCGGCGGTCACGTCGCCGGCGACGGCCTTGGCGGCCTCGCTGGTCAGGACGCTGCCGCGCAGGCGCACGCCGGCGCCGCGGCTCAGGATGCCGCGGCCGGACTCGGCCAGGTTGCCGGTGAAGGTGCAGTCGCTGACGTCGGCCTGGCCGCCCATCAGGTACATCGCGCCGCCGGCCTCGATGGCGCGGTTGCGGGTGAACTGGGTGCGGTGCGCCTCGATGCGAGCATCCTGCCCGAACACCGCGCCGCCCCAGGCGCCGCTGCGGGTGCCGTTCTCGCTCAGGTCGCAGTCGATCAGGCTGACCGATCCGCCCTGGCTGAAGACCGCGCCGCCGAACGTGCCGGCGATGTTGCGCGTGAAGGTGCAGCCGACCAGCACGGGCGAACCGCCCTCGTTGCGCAGGCCGCCGCCCGACTGGGCGCCGCGGTTGTCCTCGAAGCGGTAGTCGTTGAAGGCCGGCGAGCCGCCGCGGACGCAGGCGCCGCCGCCCGCGTTCAGCTGGAAGCGCACCGCGCCGAAGGTCGCGCCGGTGCCGTCGGCAAGCAGGCCGAAGCCCGTTTCGCCGCCGGCACCGGTGATCGTGAGGCCCGTGACGACGGTGTTCGCGGTCTCCGATCCGCGAACGACCAGCGCCGGGCCCTTGCCGAACCCACGGAAGGTGGTCCGTTCGATGCCCGCGCCCTCGATGCGCACGGACTTGCCCTCGAGCACGGCGGGTCCGACGAAGCTGCCTTCGCCGATCCGGATGACCGTGCCCGGGGTCGCCGCGTCGATCGCGGCCTGCAGCGAGGATGCCTCGCCGGGAAGTTCGATGATGCCGTCGGCCAGCGCCGAGGCCTGGACGGCGGTCGGCAGTCCGAAGTCGGCGCGCACGCCGCGGGTGAAGACCCCGCCGCGCAGCGAGACGAAGGCCGCCGCCGCGAAGGCGATGCCGCCACCGACGGTGATCCACCGCGCCGCCTTGCCGTTCCAGCCGTTCGCCTTCGTCATGCCGTCGCTCATCGGGCACCTCCGGGGGCCACTGAAGGCCACCCGGCCGAAAGGTCGAATTTCGCGTACGGATCCGCAAGGCGATTGTGTGAGGTTCCCGGTCCGGAAACTGCTTACACTCGGGGCGTGAATGCGGCGCGGACGCTGATTCTGGCGATCCTGGCCCTCGCCACGGCCCTGGCGACGGGTTGCCGCCCATCGGTCGAGCCGCGCTTCGACGCGGTCCCTGGCCCCGTACGCACCGTCGACATCGCGATCGCCGCCGCCGAGGAGCCGCAGCCCCTGGCCCCCGAGGAGTGGGCCGCGGTGGATGCCGCGCACGACCGCTACCTGGTGGACTTCGACCGCGTGCGGGCCGAGGTGCTGGCACCGCTGGTGCAGGCCGTGCGCGCAGACCGCACGCAGGCGTGGATGAAGGACGGCGCGGCGCTTGCGCGGCTCGCGCGCCGCCACGCCGCGGC
>JBEIFT010000176.1:0-5832 GCA_040382255.1 Phycisphaeraceae bacterium | reverse complement strand
CCTCGGCATCGCGCACGCTTCGGGCGCGCCGCTCATGGCGGGCCTCGTCTCCGGCATCCTGGGCGGCATCGTCGTCGGCCTGCTGAGCGGGTCGCATGTCAGCGTGAGCGGGCCGGCCGCGGGCCTGGCGGCGATCGTCCTGACGCAGATCACCAAGCTCGGAACGTTCGAGGCGTTCCTGCTCGCGGTGCTCATCGCAGGCGCGCTGCAGATGGTCCTTGGCCTGCTCCGCGCTGGCGCGCTGGCGAACTACTTCCCGAACAACGTCATCAAGGGCCTGCTGGCGGCGATCGGCGTGCTGCTGATCCTGAAGCAGGTCCCGCACCTGGTCGGCCACGACGCCGACTGGGAGGGCGACCTGGCGTTCCGCCAGGAGGACGGGCTGACCACCTTCGGTGAGCTCGGCCGCATGCTCGGCGCGTTCCTGCCGGGCGCCGCGCTCGTCGGCCTCGCCTGCGCCGCGCTGCTGGTGACGTGGGAACGTACCGGTCTCAAGAAGCTGCTGTTCCCGGGCGCGCTCGCGGCGGTGCTGCTCGGCATCGGCATCAGCGAAGTGCTGCGCGCGACCGGCTCGGCGTGGGCGATCGAGGCCAGCCATCTGGTGGCGGTGCCCGTCGTCGGCACCAACGGCTTCGGCTGGGGCGACCTGCTGCGCCTGCCCGACTTCAGCCGCTGGAACGACCCCGCCGTGCTGACGGCGGCCCTGACGCTGGCGATCGTCGCGTCGCTCGAGACGCTCCTCAACCTGGAGGCGACCGACAAGCTGGACCCGCAGCGGCGCACGTCGCCGCCGAACCGCGAGCTGCTGGCGCAGGGCGCGGGCAACATGCTGGCCGGCCTGGTCGGCGGCCTGCCCATGACGTCGGTCATCGTCCGCAGCAGCGTGAACGCGCAGGCCGGCGGACGTACCCGGATGTCCGCGGTCTTCCACGGCGTGCTGCTGCTCGGGAGCGTGCTGCTGCTGCCCGCGCTCCTCAACCGCATCCCGCTGGCGGCGCTGGCGGCGATCCTGATCGTCACCGGCTTCAAGCTGGCCAGCCCGAAGGTGTTCCGGCAGATGTGGTCCGAGGGTCTGCGCCAGTTCGTGCCGTTCGTCGTGACCATTACCGCGATCGTGGTGTCCGACCTCCTGGTCGGAGTCGGGATCGGCCTCGCCACCAGCGTCGGCTTCATCCTGTGGGGCAACCTGCGTCGCGGCTTCCGCGTCGTGCGCGAGGAGCACGTGGGTGGACTCGTGCACCGGATCGAGCTGGCGAGCCATGCCAGCTTCCTCAACCGTGCGATGCTCGCAACCACGCTGGGCGAGTTCCGCGGGGGCGACCAGGTCGTCATCGATGCGCGAATCACCGACGAGATCGATCCCGACGTGCTGTCGATGATCCGCGAGTTCGCCGCCGAGACCGCGCCCGCCCGAGGCGTCTCCGCGAGCCTGCTCGGCTTCGACGATCGGTTCCCCCTTCGGGACACGTACCAATACGTCGACTGGACCACGAAGGAGATCCAGGCCTCGCTGACACCGTCCCGGGTGCTCCAGCTCATGAAGGAGGGGAACGAGCGTTTCGCGAGCGGGCGCCGCCTGAATCGCGACCTTGTCCGCCAGGTGGACGCGACGTCGGCCGGCCAGCACCCCATGGCCGTGGTCCTGAGCTGCATCGATTCGCGCTCGCCGGCGGAGATCCTGTTCGACCTCGGAATCGGCGACATGTTCAATGCACGCCTGGCAGGCAATGTCGCGAGCGACAAGGTGCTGGGCAGCCTCGAGTTCGCGTGCAAGGTGGCGGGCGCCAAGCTGATCGTCGTGCTCGGCCACACCCGCTGCGGCGCCGTGAAGGCGACGTGCGACTTCGTCTCGAAGGGCGTCGATGCGGCGCAGGCGACCGGACTGACGAACCTCCCGTCGATCACCGCGCCCATCGCCGAGGCGGTCGCCATGGAGACCCTGACCCGCGAACGACGCGACGGATCCAACTACGAGTTCGTCGACCGTGTCGCCGCGCTGAACGTGCGCCACCAGATCCGCTGGATCGAGGCGAACAGTCCCGTGCTGCGCTCGATGATCCTGAACGGCGAGGTCGCCATCGTCGGCGCGATGTACGACGTCGCGAGCGGCCGCGTGGCGTTCCTCGACGGCGCGGGCGACGCGCCCGCACCCATGCGCGAGGCCGGTGTGGCGGCGGCGGGGGTGTGAGGGCCCCGGCGTCGCGGGGGCGGTAATTCCGGCCGTTTCGGTGAACCGAACCGCAGGAAACTGGCCCGAGTCATGACAGGATCGGGCGGGTCGCCTACCCTGCAGGGTCCATGTCCACGGGCCAGTTCCAGCGCATTCCCCTCCAGGCCGACGGGCCGTGCCCGCCCGAGCGGGCGCTGGGGTGGCTGGCGGCCCGGCTGGACGACGTCGGCACCGTGGAACCGGGGACCTTCGTGCGCCTGGAGGCGCGCGTCGACCCCTGCGATCCGCTGGCGTGGCTGCGCGGGGCCCCGGCCGGCACGCGCCGCTATTTCCGCGACCGCAGCGCGAAGCTGGAGGTGGCCGGGGTCGGCATCTCGGCGGCCGCCGCCTTCGGCGAGCATGACCGGCTGCGCCAGCTGGGGCCGGCCGCCGAGCGCTCGGCCGCGTGGTTCGTCGCGCTGCCGTTCGACGATGCGCGCCCCCACGACGCGGCCTGGCAGCCCTTTGCCGCGGTGGGATGCACGCTGCCCTCCGTCGAACTCCGCCGCGAGGGCGAGGTCCACACGCTGGCCTTGCACGTGACCGACGCCGCCCCGCGCCCGACGCTCGCCGCGCTGCTCGCCGGCTTGGCCGCACCCTGCGCCAGCTGCGTGATCGAGCCCGCCCTGGTCCGCGAGAACGACCCCACCGCCGAGGCCGCGTGGATCCGCGCGGTCCGCGGCGGGCTGGAGCGCATCCGCAGCGGTGCGCTGCGCAAGATCGTCCTGGCCCGCACGCAGCGCTACCAGGCCAGCGGCGCGCTGGACCCGGCCGCGGTGCTGGCGCGCCTGGCCGCGCGCGAATCGCGAGGCTTCCGCTTCCTGGTCGAGGCCGGCGAGGGCCACGCGTTCCTGGGCGTGACGCCCGAGCGCCTGGTCTCGCGCGCCGGCCGCACCGCGCGCAGCGAGGCCGTCGCCGGAACGCGCCCGCGCGGCGTGGACGCCGTGGCCGACCGCCTGCTGGGCGAATCGCTGCTGGCCAGCCAGAAGGACCGCCGCGAGCACGAGTTCGTCGTCGAGCGCGTGCGCGAGGCCCTGGCCCCGTGCGCCGCCAGCCTGCGCGTGGACGCCGCCCCCAAGCTCCTGCGCCTGGCGTACGTGCAGCACCTCTCGACGCGCGTGCACGCCGAGCTGCGCCCGGGCGTCACCGACCACGACCTGGTGCGCGCGCTGCACCCGACGCCCGCCGTCGCGGGCGCGCCGTGCGCCGACGCGATCGCCGCGCTGCGCGAGTTCGAGCCGTTCGACCGCGGCCTCTACGCCGGCCCCGTCGGCATCGTCTCGCGCGACGGCGCCGAGCTCGCGGTGGCCATCCGCTCCGCGCGCGTCGACGGCGACGTGCTGACCGCGTTCGCGGGCGCGGGCATCGTCGACGGCTCCGATCCCTCGGACGAGTGGCGCGAGACCGGCCACAAGCTGCTGGCCTTCGAGCGCCTGGCCACCTGACCGGTCCACCATCCGCCTGCGATGCGCGACGCGCCGAACATCAACCTCGCCTGGACCATGCTTGCCGCGGAGGAGTGCTACCGCCTGGGCGTGCGCCATGCCGCGGTCGCGCCCGGCAGCCGCAGCGCGCCGCTGGCGGTGGCGTTCGCGCGGCACGGCGGCATCGCGGTGCACGTGGCGCATGACGAGCGCGGCGGCGCGTTCCTGGCGCTGGGCCTGGCGAAGGCGTCCGGCCTGCCCGCGGTGGTGATCACCACCAGCGGCACCGCGGTCGCCAACCTGCTGCCGGCGATGGTCGAGGCGCGCATGACGCGCACGCCGATGCTGGTCTTCGCCGCCGACCGCCCGCCGGAGCTGCGCGACTGCGGCGCCAACCAGGCGATCCCGCAGGCGGGGCTCCTGGACGGCGCGGCGCGCTGGGTGGCGGACCTTCCGTGCCCGACCACCGCGATCGCCGCCGAATTCGTGCTTTCGACGGTCGACGAGGCGTTCGCCCGCGCATGCGGCCTGGCCGGCGCGCAGGGGGGCGCGGTGCACCTGAACTGGCAGTTCCGCGAGCCGCTCGCGCCCGACCCGCAGCCGTGGGACGAGGCGTGGCTCGGCTCGATCGCGCGCTGGACGAAGGACGGCGCGCGCGGCGGCAAGCGGCGCCCGTGGCGCACGGCCGTCGCGCCCGCTCCCGAGCGAGTGGCGCTGGGCGATGCGCTGGTGATCGCGGGCCGCGCGCCCGCGTCGGCGGCGCGATCGCTGGCGAAGTGGCGCGGCACCGTGCTTGCCGACGTGACGAGCGGCCTGTGCGGCACCGGCACCGCGGGCGCCGACCTGGTGCTGCGCGCGGCGCTCGACGGCCACCGCGGCGCGCACCCGAACGCCGCGCTCCTGCGCGCCCTGGAGCCGCGCGCGATCGCGGTGGTGGGCGACGCCGTCGTCAGCAAGCGCATGAACGCATGGCTCGCCGCGCAGGCGTGCCCGGTCACGGTCTACGGCGCCGGTGATCCGCGCATCGACCCCGCGCACCGCGCGACCGCCGTGCACGCGGGGCCCGTGGCCTTCGCGCCCACGCGCGTCACGAAGCCGCACGCCGGTTGGGCGCGCGCCCTGCGCTGCGCCACGCGCGCGGCCGCGAAGGCGATCGCCGCCGAGGGCCGCGTCTCGGAGCCGACCGCGATCGCGGACGCCGTGGCCGCCGCCGGGGCGCTCGCGCGCGGCACGCTCTTCCTGGGCTCGTCGATGCCGATCCGCGACGCCGACTTCCTGGCGATCCACCCGCCGCGCGGCTGGGACGTGGGTGCCAACCGCGGTGCCAGCGGCATCGATGGCCTGCTGGCGAGCGCCACCGGCCACGCGCTGGCGACCGGCGCGCCCGTCGTCGCCTGCATCGGCGACGTCAGCGCGCTGCACGACCTGAACAGCCTGCAGCTGGCGTCGCAGGTGCGCACGCCGCTCGTCCTGCTTGTCCTGAACAACGACGGCGGCGGCATCTTCCGCTACCTGCCCATCGCGAAGCACGCCGACGTCCTGGAGCGCTGCTTCACGACGCCGCACGGGCGGACCTTCGCGCCGCTCGCGAAGGCGTTCGGGATCGCGTCCGAGACGCCCACGACGCGCGCCGCCGTCTCGAAGGCCGTCGCCAAGGCACTGCGCCACCGCGGCGCCACGCTGGTCGAGGTCCGCACGACCGCCGCCGAGAGCGAGGCCTGCCGCGACCGCATCGCGCGCGCCGCGTCCGAGGCGCTGGCGCGGGAGTTCCGCTGATGGCCGGGCAGGGCGGTGCCGCGCACGGGACGCCCGCGCGCGGGCCCGCGCGCCTCACGCTGGTGCACGGCTTCCTGGGTTCACCGGAGGACTGGGACGAGGTGTGCGCGTTGCTCCCCCCGGGCACGGTCTGCGACCGCGTGGCGCTGGCAGACCTCGGCTGCGGCTCCGTGTCCGAGGCCGCGGAGGCGCTTGCCGCACGGCTCGCCCACACGCCGTGCGACGCACTCGTCGGCTACTCGATGGGCGGACGCATCGTGCTCGAGCTCGCGGCCACTCGCCCGGCGCTCGTGCCGCGTCTCGTGATGCTCGCCGGAAGCCCCGGCCTGGACGACCCCGACGAACGCGCCCGCCGCGCCGCCGAGGACGACGCGCGCGCCGCGGCGATCGCGCGCGACGGGCTCGACGCGTTCGTCGAGCACT
>JBEIFT010000175.1:0-5890 GCA_040382255.1 Phycisphaeraceae bacterium | reverse complement strand
CGCGCAGGGCGGCGCGCGCGTCGACTTCACCGGCAGCGGCCGCCGCACGCGCCGGCTGGTGCAGGCCACCGGCATCGCGAAGGCCTTCGACGGCCGCACGCTCTTCCGCGGCGTCGACCTGGAGCTTGCGCCCGGCGACCGCCTGGGCCTGATGGGCCCGAACGGCGCCGGCAAGACCACGCTCCTGCGCATCCTCACCGGCGACCTGGCGCCCGACGCGGGCACGGTCAAGCTGTCCGACCCGCCGCCGCGCATCGTGACGCTCGGCCAGCGCCGCACCGACATCCCGCCGCAGACCCTGCTGCGCGACGCGCTCTGCCCGCTGGGCGAGGTCGTCCACTTCCGCGACCGCTCGATGCACATCACCGCGTGGGCGCGCAGCTTCCTCTTCCGCGACGCGCAGCTGCTGCAGCCCGTGTCCAGCCTCTCGGGAGGCGAGCTCGCACGCGCGCACCTGGCGCGCATGATGCTCGAGCCCGCCGACATCCTGGTGCTGGACGAGCCGACCAACGACCTGGACATCCCCACGCTCGAGGTGCTCGAGGACGCGGTCGAGACGTTCCCCGGCGCGGTGGTGCTGGTGACGCACGACCGCGCGATGCTCGGCCGGCTGGCAACGTCGATCGCGGTGGTCGGCGGTCCGGACGGCGAGGTCGCGCAGGTCGCCAGCCTGGAGCAGGCGCTGGCCGCGCTCGAACGCCACTCGGACGCCGCCGACGCCCGCGAACGCGGCGCGCGCACCGCAGCACGGGCGCCCGAGCCGGCCGCCGCCGCGCCCACGCCCGGCAACCGTCGCCGCCTGAGCTTCGAGGAACAGCGCGAGCTGGAAGGCATGGAGGCCGCGATCCTGGTCGCCGAGGAATCGCATTCCCGCGCCGAGGCCGTGCTGAACGACCCCGCCGTCGCGGCCGACCACGTGCGCATGGCGGCAGCCTGCAAGGAACTGGAACGCGCGCAGCAGGCCGTCGCCGCGCTCTACGCCCGGTGGCAGGAACTCGAATCGAAGCGCTGAACAGGTACGCTGCCGCCTCCGTACCTCGCCCCATGCCGACCCGGAAACGCACACTCGCACTCGCGCTCGTCGCCTTGGTCGGCCTCGCCCTCGCGGCGGCCGTGGTGCTGCGCCGCTCCCCGGCCCCGATCCCGCCACCGGAGGGTGCGGTCACGGAGTCCGCCCCCGCGTGCCTCGCGTTCGACCCGCCCAGCGTCGAGCTCGGCATGGTGCTTCCCGGCCAGAAGATCCGCCGCACCGTGCGCGTGCGCAACACCGGCACCAAGACCGTCACGATCGAGCGCGCGATGGCCGACTGCGGCTGCACCACGCCCATCTGGCCGACGCAGCCGATCCCGCCGAACGGCGAGGCCGACGTCGACGTCGCCTACGAGGCCGGCACCGCGCACGGCATCGAGGTCCACAAGCGCATCACGTTCATCGTGCCGCATCACGAGCTCTCGTTCCTTGCGGTCAATGGCCGCGTCGGCGAGTTCATCCGCCTCGACGTCGACGCGATCGACGCGCCCGCGCAGGTCGCGCCCGGCGCCGTCAGCGCACCGCTCACCTTCGAGTCGACCGACGGCACGCCGTTCCGCATCGCGGGCGCCGATCCATCCTGCGTGCTCGATGCGCCGGCGGCGCCCGCACCACGCGTGACGGTGCACGTCGACTGGGCCGCGTGGGAGCGCGCCGGCCGCCCGATCCAGGTGACCGTCACCACCGACCATCCGAAGGCGCCCCCGTTCCGCATCGTCGTCCGCCGCCCGCTGGCGGTGGGCGGGGCGCCCCCGACGCCGGCCGCGCCCACCAAGCCGACCGAGACCCCGGACCCGGACGCGATGCCCGGGCCCTGACGCCACGCCCTCACGCTCACCACGACGCCATGCCGCCCGTTGCCGCCCCCGCCGCGTTCGCCGTCGCCGCACTCCTCGCGCAGTCGGCGCCCGTCCAGGTTCCGCCCGGGTTCGGCCCGCCGCCCGCGGTGCCGCCGTCGGTGAAGGCGCCGCCGGCCGCCGCGCCCCCCGCCGCGACGCCGCCTTCCGCGCGCCGCACCCCGCGCTACCGCCTGGAGCAGCCCAGCGTCTTCCCCGGCGCACACGTCGACTTCCCGCAGGTCGACGCCTACGTCCAGGGCCCCGCGCGCACGGGCTACGAGCCCGGCAAGGTCTACGTCTTCGAGTTCTTCGGCACCACCTGCTCGCACTGCGAGGAGTACGCGCAGCTCATCGCCGAGCTCGCGCGCCAGTACACCGCGCGCGGCTTCGAGTTCATCTCGGTCACCGACGAGGAAGCCGACAAGGTGAAGACCTGGCTCGAGAAGCCCGAGATCAAGGCCCGCACGACCTGGACGATCGCCGCCGATCCCGACAAGTCGACGCTCCGCCAGCTGCAGTTCGGCACCTTCCAGAACTTCACGCCGCGCTTCTTCGTGATCAAGGACGGCACGGTGCTCTGGTTCGGCCATCCCAACGAGTCGGAGAAGCCGCTCGAGTCGATCGCGGCCGGGACATGGGATCCCGCGGCCGCCCGCGACGAGTTCATCCTCAACTCGGTCGTCGCGCGCGCGAAGGAGCAGTCCGGGCGCATCTACAAGGAGTGCGAGAAGTCGGGCAACTGGCAGCCGCTGCTGGAGTTCTTCGACTCCGTGGCCGTCGCCGTGCCGAAGCGCGCCTCCACCTTCGAGCTCCAGCGCTACGGCACCATGATCGGCCCGGGAAACATGGTCGACGAGGGCTACGCCTACGGAAGCCAGCTCCTCGCGAAGTACGCGGACGACCTCTCGGTGCTGCGGACGCTGGCGCGCACGGCGCTCTCGTCGCCGCAGGTGCGCCGCCGCGACGTCGACTGGGCCTTCGACATCGCCCGCAAGGCCGACGACGTCGGCCAGGGCAGGGATTCGCGCGCGGCCGAGGTGCTGGCGATGGCGTGGTTCTCGAAGGGCGACCGGGACAAGGCGATCGAGGCGCAGGAGCGCTCGATCCGCCTGCAGACCGACGCCAAGCTGAAGAAGGTGCTCGAGGACACGCTGGCCCGGTACCGGACGGATGCGCCCGGCCCCAAGCCCGCGTACGTGCCGCCGCCGGCACCCGCCGCTCCAGGCGCCGCGCCCGCGCCCGCCGCTCCGGCCGGCACCCCGCCCGCGCCCTGACGCCGTTCAGCGCACCGTCCCGGCCGGCGCGTCCAGCAGCCAGCCGGTGCACAGGTCGTTGCCGAAGTGCTGCCAGTCGTCCAGCGTCCAGACGACCTGCTTCCCGCGCGTGACCTCGAGCATCTGCGGCTGCTCCGGCCCCGCGTGCGTGTTGCCCACCACCACGTTGCCGTTCGGCAGCGCGTGCAGGCTGGTCACCCAGCACAGGTGGATCGGGCGGCCGTCCGCGCGCTTCAGCTCGTCGCGCTCGATGCTCCACACGACCTGCTTGGCCGGGGTGACCTCGATCACGCGGTTGTTGTTGCCGCCGCCGATCAGCGTGTTGCCGTTCGGCAGGCGGATCGCGTTGAAGACCTCGGTCCCGTGGCCGTCGTGGTTCGGCGTGCGCGGCTGGCCGTTCAGGTCGATCGCGTACTCCCACGTCACGGTGCCCGCGGCGTCGTACTCGCGCACCAGCCCCAGGCCCTCGTGCGCCACCAGGTAGGTGCCCGCGGCCGTCTTGCGCACGCGGCGCGTGTCGCGGTGCCAGCTCGGCTTCTCGACCTTCAGCGGCACGGCGGCGACGATCGTTCCCTTCGCGTCGACCTCGATGATGCGCAGGTTGCCGGTCTCCGCGATCATCGTGCGCCCGTCCGCCAGGCGCTGGAAGCCGTGGATCTCGACGATTCCGGTGTACGGCGCGACGGGCGTGCTTTGCCACTCCCAGACGACTTCCTTGCCTGGCGTGACTTCCTTGATGCGGTCGGGCGCGGCGTGCACCAGCACGTTGCCGTTCGCCAGCACCTGCAGGTCGTGGCTGTTGTGCGCGCAGGGGATCTCCCAGCTCGTGGTGCCGTCGGCCTCGCGCACGGTGACGTGGCCCTTGTCCTGGCCGATCACGCGCCAGCCGCCCGACGCAGCCGCTGTCGGCACCGTGGCGGCGCCCGGCGCCGCCGCGCCACTGCCCGTGCTGCCGCACGCCGCGGCCAGCGCGCCGGCGGCCAGGAGTGCGAGCGTGCGAACGAACCGGCGGGCGTCGTGGTGCGTCATGCCGCGCAGGGTACGCGCGGGGACGCTCCTATCATCGCGCGCCGTGACCTTCATGCGCCCCGGCATGACTCCCGACCCCACCGGCCGCTACGCGCGCCGCATGGGCCGCCTGATGCTCGCGCTCACGGTCGTGATGGGCGGTGTCGGCCTCTTCTTCGTCGCGATGGGCATCCGTCACTGGGTCCGCGCCGACGCGAGCGCCGGCTGGCCCGTGGTCCCGGGGGTCATCACCGAGTCGCGCGTCGTCACGCGCAACACCGGCAAGGGCGGGCGATCCGTCCGCCCGGTCGTGACGTACCGGTACGAGGTCGACGGGGTTCGCCACGAGTCCAGCACCCTCGACTTCCGCGTCCGGGGCTGGGGCGCTCCCGCCGCCGCGGAAACGGCCGCTCGATTCCCGGTCGGTGCCGCCGTCACCGTCCGCCACTCGCCGGACGACCCGGACGTCGCATGCCTCGTGCCGGGCGCGGACGCGTGGAACGCGCTCCCCGTCGGCGTCGGCATCTTCGCCATGGCTTTCTGCGCGATCTTCGCCATGCTGGTTCGTCGCGCGGCATGGGGTCGTGCGTAACCTGCGCACCATGATCACCGCCCGCTCCCCACTGGGCCGCATCCGAAACACGCTCGCCTCCGGGATCGCCGCACTGGCCGCGGCACTCGCGCCGTGCACGCCCGCCGCGGCACAGGCACCCGCCGCCGCGCCGCCGGCCGCCGCCCCGGCTCCCGCCGTCCAGAAGATGAAGGTCGGCATCTCCGACGTCAAGGTGAACGAGGCGCTCCGCGCCAAGGTCGCCGCCGAGGACGGCACCGTCGCGCTCGGCCGCGTCACCGAGGGCGTCGACAGCCAGCTGCGGAACGCGCTGCTCGACCTGCGCAAGTTCGACCTGGTCACCCGCTCGAACCTGAAGCAGGTGATCGAGGAGCAGAACCTGCGCGGCTCCGGCAACGTGGACCCGAACGACCCGGCCGCGCAGTCCTTCAAGCTGGCCGGCTGCAACTGGGTGGTGGTCACGACCGTCAACGACTTCCAGAAGTTCAACCGCGAGAAGGAGTTCGCCGCCGAAGGCGTGAAGCGCTTCCAGCAGAGCGTGCGCGTGGGCGCGGTGGTCGAGCTGGTCGACACCACCACCGGCCGCGTCGTGCAGAGCGTGAACGTGCAGGACGAGGCGCTGGCCACCAACTTCGACAACCAGGGCGAGCGGACCAACGGCTCGGCCATGGACTGGATGATCAACCAGGCCTGCGAGCGCATCTGCCGACGCGCCGCGTGCGCGGTCAGCGACAAGCTGCTCCCGCCCAAGGTGCTGAGCGACCCGCGCGACGGCGTCTTCATGTTCAGCGGCGGCGGCTGCGCGCAGGTCGGCCAGCTCTGGCGCGTCTTCGCGCTGGGCGAGCAGCTCATCGACCCCGACACCGGTGAGGCCGTGCGCGAGGAAGTCGAGATCGGCACGGCCGCCGTCACCGACACGTCCGGCAGCTACCCGCGCGCGAAGGTCGAGGGCACCGACCGCGGCATCGCCAAGGGATGCCTGATGCGGCCGATGCTGGACCCGGAGGGCAAGCCGGCGATGAAGCCCGGCTCGTCTCCCGCGAACGCCGCGCCGACGCCCGGCCTGGCCCCGCCGCCGCCCGGGCTGCCGCCCGCCGCGCAGCCCGTCGCGCCGCAGGCCGTACCGAACGGCCCGCAGAGCGCGATCCTCCGCGGCATCGCCGCGGCG
>JBEIFT010000174.1:0-6031 GCA_040382255.1 Phycisphaeraceae bacterium | reverse complement strand
GCCCGACTCGCCGACCAGGCCCAGGGTCTCGCCCTTGCGGATGTGGAAGCCGACGCCGTCCACCGCCTTGTGGTGCCCGACGACGCGCTGCAGGATCCCCTTCTTGATCGGGAACCACGTCTGCAGGCCGCGCACCTCGAGAAGGGGCGCGCCGTCGGCGATCGCCTTGGCCGGGCGGCTGGCGGTCTGGGGGGAAGGGGCGGTCATCCGAGCCGGGAATGCTACCGGGGCACCCGGGGCCGAAACGGCCGGGCGCGGCTCAGCGGAACGGCAGGTCGACCTCGCGCTCGGTCCCGTCCGGCCGGACCACGGTCAGGCCGACGGAAGGCTCCCCCAGCAGCCGCGGCCGCTGCCCCAGCTGCCGCGTCAGGCGAAGGACCAGGTCATCGAGCCGCGCGACCCGCTGGCCGTCCACGGCCACGATCGTCGAGCCCGCGGGCACGTCGGCGGCCATGGCGCCCGAGGATCGCCCCACGCGCACGCCGCCCGACCGCGCGTCGCCGCGCGTGAACGCCGCATCCGTCAGCTCGGCCAGGCCGGCGCGGCGCAGCGCGTCCAGCAGCGGGCCGGCGTTCAGCTCCGGGTCCAGCGTGCCCAGCACCGGCCGCACCGTCAGCTTGGTGCCGCCCGCGGCGGCCTCGTCGTCGGGGCGCCAGACGTCGATCGCGACCTCGTTGCCGGGGCGGCTCGTGCCGATCTCGCTCAGCACGTCGTCGCGCGTCGCGATGTGCCGCGCGCCCACGGTGCGGATCACGTCGCCCGGACGCAGGCCCGCGCGCTCCGCCGGGCTGCCCTTCGACACGACGGTGACCATCGCGCCGTCGCCCTGGTACCGCTTGGCCACCGCCGCGAAGACCGGGTTGCGCAGCGCCGCCGACCCCGCCTGCGGGATGTCCAGCACGCTCACGCCCAGCCAGCCCTTCGCCACGCTGCCGTGCTCGATCAGCTGGTCGACCACGTTCTCGACGATCGCCATCGGGATCGCCAGGCCGATGCCCGCGAACTGCCCGCTGCCGATCGTGCTGCCGCGGCCGGTCGCGATCGCCGTGTTCATGCCGATCACGCGGCCGCGCACGTCGACCAGCGGACCGCCAGAGTTGCCCGGATTGATCGCCGCGTCCACCTGGATGAAGCTCTCGTACTCCACCTCCGCCAGGCCCGCGCTGCGGCCGATGCCCGAGACGATGCCGCTCGACATGCTGAAGCGGAACTCGAACGGCGACCCGAACGCGAACACCATGTCGCCCTGCGCGGGCAGCTCGTTTGACCGGCGCGCGGGGTGCAGGTCCGCGGGCTCGATCTCCAGCACCGCGATGTCGGTGCGCAGGTCCAGGCCCACCAGCTTCGCCGTGCGCAGGGCGCCGTCGTGCAGCTGCACCTCGATGGCCGCCGCGCCGTCCACCACGTGCGCGTTGGTGACCACGTGACCCTTGGCGTCCCACACCCAGCCCGACCCGGTCTGCGTGAAGGCACGCGTGCCGCCGCGGCCCTTGGCCTCGCCGGCGATGCTCACGTGCACGACGGACGGCTCGACCGAATCGCCGATGTCGCGGAGCGCCGCGTTGAAGGCGGGCAGCACCGATCCGGCGTCCAGTCGCTTCTCGGCGGCGTCCACCGCGCGCGCGGTGCGCACCGTGTCGGCCGTGCGCAGGAGCGCCGGCACCGCCCACAGGCTGGCGACGGCACCGACCGCAAGGAGGAGCGGCGGCAGGATGCGCGTGGCGGCGGGTTCCCGCATGGCGTCAGGGCGCGTGCGCGGCCAGCTGCTGCAGGCGCGCCAGCTCGTCGGGGGCGATCGTGTACGGGTGCTCGCCCAGCTGGCCGGTACGCACGCGGTCGCACCACGTGCGCGCGGCGGCGTCCAGCTGCTCGCCCAGCCGCACGACGGGCTGCGCGAACGCCGGCTGCCAGTGCGTGAGCCCCAGCATGTCCTGCAGCACGACCACCTGCCCGTGGCAGGCGGTGCCCGCGCCGCAGCCGATCACCGGCACGGTCGCGCGCTCGACGATCATCGCCGCGACCTCGGCGGGCACGGCCTCGACAAGCAGCATGCATGCGCCCGCGGCCTCCAGCGCCGCGGCGTCGTGCAGGATGCGCATCGCGCCCTCGGCGGTGCGGCCGGCGCTGACGTAGCCGCCCTTCATCTTCGCCTGCTGCGGGCGGCTGCCCACGTGCGCCACCACCGGGATGCCGGCGCGCGCCATCTTCTCGACCAGCGGCGCGAACGTGCGGTCGGCCTCGATCTTGACGCAGTCGGCGTTGCCCTCGGTCAGGAAGCGCCCCGCGTTGCGGACGCCCTCGGCGTCGTCGGCCTGGTAGCTCATGAACGGCATGTCGGCCATCACCACGCTGCCGGGTGCGCCGCGCTTCACGGCGGCGGTCAGCATGACCAGGAAGTCGAGCGGCGCGTGCACCGTGCTGGAATGGCCCAGGATCATCTCGGCCGCGGTGTCGCCGACCAGCAGCACGTGGACGCCGGCGCCGGCCAGCCAGCGCGCGGTGGTCGCGTCGTAGCAGGTCAGGCAGGCGAACTTCTCGCCCTGCCGGGACATGCGCTGCAGGTCGCGGAGCGTGGTCGGCTTGGCCGTGGTCATGGCGGGCAAGTGTATGCGGGCCGGTGTGCCCGGCCGCACGCGCCCGCGGGCGTCACATCGAGCGCCGCAGCGGGTTCAGGACCGCGTTATCGCGTCCGCAGACGATCACGTCCGCGATCTCCACGGCCTCCTTGAAGCTCTCCTGCGCCTGCTCCAGGTTGAAGACCGGCGAGATCACCTTGCCGCGCTCCAGCGTCTCGGAGGTCGCGACGGCATCGCCCGCCACCAGCACCGTGTACGCCGGCAGCGGCAGCAGCAGCCCCGCGCTGCCCGGCGTCACGCCGTACAGCGGGAACAGGTCCACGCCGTCCGCCAGCCGGTCCGGCGCGGCCTTGCACCGCTGCAGCTGCGCGACCTCGGCGCGCACCGCCGCAGCCAGGTCGCCGTCGCCCGCGCGCTCGGCCTCCTGGAACTTCTCGACCAGCTGTGCGCCCACCGCCTCGCGCTCCAGCTCGCTGACGTACCAGCGCGCGTCCTCGAACGCCGCCAGCCCGCGCCGCCGCATCGGGTGGAAGTTGGTCAGGAACACCTGCGTGATGTCGGTGGGCTTCAGCCCCGAACGCTCCGCGAGCCGCGGCACCAGGATCTGCTCGGGCAGCGAGGGGTCGACCAGGATGCGCTCGTCGCCCGCCTCGATCAGCGTCGTCGTCGCATGCGCCGGCCGCACGTCGCCGCGCTCGCCCCACTCCGGATTGTGCGCAAGGGTGCCGATCGAGATCACGCGGTAGGTGGCCATGGGGCGGGGAGTGTAGGGGTGGAATTTCCGCAGCGGACGGCGAGAGCGGTGCATGACGGGCCTACGCTCGGGGTTCGCTTGTTTCTATCCCACGGGGTGGTATAGTCATGTTGACCTTCGTCGAAAGCCCTGCGTTCACGTCGGCCTGGGAGGCCTGCTGCGATGAACTCGACCTCCGGATGCTCCATGCCTCGCTCGCGGCGCGGCCCACGGCCGGCGCGCCGATCCCCGGATGCCCGGTGCTGCGGAAGCTCCGCTTCCGGTCGACCGCGCTCGGTACGGGAACGCAGGGTGGCATGCGCATCATCTACATGCATACGCCAATGGCCGCACGCATCGACCTCCTGCTCGCCTACCCGAAGGGCCGCAAGGCCGACCTGACACGCGCCGAACTCGCGGCACTCTGCACACGCGCCCGGCAACTCCGCCGGATCCTGCGAGGAACCCCATGAAGAAGCAACGCACGCGCAACCCACGACCGGCAGATCCCGCAGACACGCCCGCGCCCCCCGGCTTCGGCCGCACCGGCCGAGAACTCTGGCATGCGCTGGGGGCTGCCGAATCACAGGCACGCGGCCTCATGACGCTGCGCACCATCACCGTCCCGAAGCCGCCCCCGGCCCGCCCGCACCTGTCGCTCGGCCGCATCCGGCGCCGCGCGGGCATGTCGCAGGGCGTGCTCGCGGGCTACCTCAACGTCTCGGTCAAGACCGTGCAGAGCTGGGAGCAGGGAACGCGTTCGCCGAAGGCGGGCGAGGCCCGGCTGTTGCAGCTGTTCGCGGTCGATCCCGTCGGATTCCGGCGATGGGTCGAGCGGGTGGGCTGAACGCCCGCCTCACCCCTCCGCCTCCCCATGGTGCTCCGCCGCCAGCTTGCCCAGCGGGTCGTGCGGGTCGTTGCGCTTGCGGTCCAGCGCCGTGATCACGCGCGCGGGGACCAGCGGGCGCAACTTGTCCAGTTCGCCGCCGAACGCAGCGATCTGCTTGATCAGGCTCGAGCTCGTGTACGCGAAGCTCTCGCCGGTGACGACGAACACCGTCTCGATCCCCGCCACCTGCCGGTTCGTGATCGCCAGCTGGCACTCGGCGGCCAGGTCGCTGACGTTGCGGATGCCGCGGACGATCGCCGCCGCGCCCACCTGCCGGGCAAAGTCCACCGTCAGCCCGCTGTAGACCTCGACGCGCACCGGCGCGCCGTCGGGCTTCGCGGCCACCATGTCCGCCACGCATGCACGCGCCAGCGAGAGGCGCTCATCGAAGCTGAAGAGCGCCGGCTTGCTCGGGTTGTGGCCGATCGCCAGGATCACCTCGTCGAACATCGTGCGCGCACGGGCCAGCACGTCCAGGTGCCCGAGGGTGATGGGGTCGAAGCTGCCGGTGTAGACCGCGAGGTGACGTGCCATGGTTGGGGCTCCTGCGGGGAAAGAGGCTAGCCGATGGCCCGAGAAGCCCGCACAGACGGAAATCGGCGCCGGAATCGCGCGAATCGCGCTGCAGTCGCCTTGCACGGCGGCCGATGAAATCGACCGTGATGGATGTCTCGGGCGCACTGGAGGGTTGCGCCCGGGAACGGAACACGGGCCCCCTGAGAGGGAGGGGCCCATGGAACACGGGCCTTCGAGGTGTGGGCCCGACTTGAAACAGGGCCCGCGTCGTTTGGGCCCACTCGCACAGGGCCCGAGAGGTGTGGGCCCCCTGAACCACGGGCCCGAGCTGTATGGGCCCACTTGACCAAAGGGCCCGAGCGGTGAGGGCCCGACAAGCCTCTGGATCGGCCCCGTCCGGTTTGTGCCTCCCCGGACGGGGTCCGTTTTTTCGCGCCTCAGTCCATCAGGTGCCCGAGCCCGCTGGCCCGCAGCACGTTGCGGAAGCTGTCGCTGAACACGAAGTTGTGCTCGGGGAACGCCAGGCCGCTCATGTTCTGGTCCACGTGGCTGAACATGATCTCGGTCTCGCCGATCTTCTCCCACTGCCCGGTGCGGTGGTCGAAGCGCTCGATCGTGCCGCTGGTGCCGGCGCCCATCGGGTCGATGCGCTCGATGCGCGCGTCGTAGCGGATGCACTGGCCGGGCACGACGTCGGCGTGGATCTCGGCCTTCTGGATCTTGGCCAGGACGACCTTCTCCTTGAACCGCCGCAGGCTGCCCGTCAGGATGCCCGCGGTCTGCGCCATGCCCTCGACCATCAGGCACGCCGGCATCACCGGCTGCGCGGGCAGCGCACCCTTCGCGGGGAAGTGGTCGTGCAGGTGCTCCTCGGCCAGCGAGACGTTCTTGATGGCCACCAGCCGGCGGTCCGGCTCGTAGGTCACGATGGTGTCGATCCACATCCAGCGCATGGCGGCTCCAAAAAAGCACGCGCGCCGGGTTCGCCGGCGCGCGCGGGGATCACTTCTTCAGCTTCAGCTCGATGAAGTCGCAGAGGCTCTTCACCGTGAAGATCTTGGCCAGGCCCTTGACGTTGCGGTCGGCCGCGAACACCGCCAGGTCGACGTGCGGCATGCGCTCCTTCAGCACGGTCATGCCGGCGTCGGTGAACTTGCCGTCCTTGACGTACTCGGGGTTCGACATCATGTTCTCGGGGAACAGCTCGCCCTGCTCGATCTTGAAGGGCTTCTCCGGGGTGGAGAACTTCTTCTCGAGCTGGAACTGGATGTCGAGGAAGTCGATGCTCTCGGCGCCGAGGTCCTCGGTCAGCGTGGC
>JBEIFT010000173.1:0-6038 GCA_040382255.1 Phycisphaeraceae bacterium | reverse complement strand
TCGCGACGAAGCTGTACGTGCCGGTGCCCGCCGGGTCGTACGTGGTCGTGTAGATCAGGTTGTCGCGCGTCGAGAGCCGCGGCAGCGCGGACGAGGCCAGCGTCTGGTTCTGCCACATCACCTGGAGCCCCGTGCCGCCCGCCTGCTGGCTGTGCGCGATCCGCAGCAGGTTGCCGTCGGCGTTCACCAGCACCAGCCGGTCCTGGTGGTCCAGGTACGAGTAGATCCCGCCGGCCAGGAAGCTGATCGAGGACGCAGGCAGGTCCATCTGCGCCAGCGGCGTGCCGAGCGCAGCCGGGTTCAGCAGGTAGACGCATGGCGCCTCGGTGGTTCACTTGGTGGCCACGCAGACCAGCAGCCCGTCGCTCGACATCAGGATCGACGCGAACACGGCGTCGTAGGTCTGCGGCGCGACCGTGACCGCGCCGGATCCCGGCCCGCAGTGCGAGGTGGCGCCCGACGAGGCCGCGTTGGCGTGCATCGTCGAGGTGCCGCTCGGACCCATGTACGGGTTCGGCGGGGGAAAGGTCTGCGCCGCGGCCGTGCCACCGATGATGCCGGTCGCCAGCAGGACGGACGCGGTGAGTCTGTGAGGTGCGTGCATGGGGAGGTTTCTCGTGGGGCGGCGTGCGGTCGTTCCGGGAAGCACCGCGAGGAAGCCTTGCGGCTTCCTCGCGGGATCGATCACGTGTTGCCGTCGGTCGCGTTCAGCGGCGACGGTTGCGGCGACCGGCCAGGCCGGCCAGGCCGGCGAGCGCCAGCGCGCCCGGCGCGGGCACCGGGATGAACATGTCGCCGGCCGACCAGTTCGCGCTGCTGATCGTCCCGGCGATGTTGCCGCTCAGCAGGTCGCTGAAGCTGTTGTAGACCGCGAAGCCCGAGACGCTGCCGTTCGGGCCGCCGGTGTTGGTGCGGTAGAACTTGCCCTCGAAGCCGAAGAAGCGGTCGTTGAAACCGTAGTTCGCCGAGTAGTTCGAGGTGACGCCGCCGATGTCGCTCACCAAGTTCGTGAACGACGTGTACTTGGTCACGCCGTTGCTTGCGCCGTTGGCCGACCGGTTGCGATAGAAGTTGCCCAGGCCGTCCGCAAAGAAGTCGTCCTCGCGGTCCCAGCCGCCCGAGCCGGTCGGAACGGTGAGGTTGAACGTCGTGCCGTTGTTGGTCCGGAAGTTCACCAGCGGGTCGCTGGCCAGCGCCTCGTAGCGGATGATCGAGGAGATGCGGCCGTTCACACCGTACACGGTGCGGTACAGGTAGCCCTGCGTGGTCTGCGCCTGCGTGAAGTCGCCGAACACGTAGCTGAAGCGGGCATCGGCGATGCCGCCATTGCCCGCTCCGTGGTTCGACAGGGTGCCGGTGCCGCCGCTGGCGGAATTCCCCGCCAGATTGGCCAGCGACGTGTAGTTGGTCAGGGTGTCGGCAATGCCGTTGTCGTTGTTCGTGCGCCAGATGCCGGTGATGCCTGCATCGGCAGTGGTCACGACGGCCGCGACGGCGGGAACAACGAACAGCAGCGGACGAACAGCGTCACGAAGGCTCAGGGTCTTCACGGGGGGAACTCCAGAAGGTCGGCCGCGAGGGGGCGGCGGGGAAAGGTGAGGAACAACGCCAGTGCTGCCACGGCGGTGTCGGTAGGATGCCTCCGAAACACCCGCGCGCAAGCGGGGTACTGTCCGGAGGGACACTGTCTTCTGAAAGAAATGCGCTTGGGCGTGCCCAGTGAATGGACCGCGGGCGGGTTATTCGGACTCGTGTGCCGTCCACCGCCGCCGTGTTTGCGGCGCGATCAGCGCCGGCGGCGCGACCGCACCAAGCCGGCGGCGCCGATCAGGGCGAACGCCCCCGGCGCGGGCACCGCACCCAGGTTCCAGTTCACCAGCGACGACGCCGGCATCTGGTCGGCGTCGTAGAAGGCCTCGAAGGTGTACGACCCGGCCGCCAGGTTGATGAAGTCCAGCCCGGTGGACTGCTGTGCCCAGGAGCCGCCGATCCGAGTGAACACGCCGGCGTTGAACGAGAGTTCCGCGACGGTCGCGCCGATCTCGTCCGTCACGCGCCAGCCGCCGGTCTGCGCCAGCGAACTCCAGTTCCAGTCGACCTGGATGGGGCTGGTGCCGTCGATCGTGTAGGTCGCCAGGCAGCTGGACTTGCCCAAGTACTGGTTGTTGTAGACGGACATCGCCGACGCCATCGAGATCGAGAAGTCGGCGGTCGTCATCGTCGTGCGCACGTAGCCCCAGGTGGCCGTGTCGACGTCGGCGGCCAGCAGGCCGTAGGTCTCGCTGGCGTTTCCGGCGGTCTGCGGCGGGTTCGACATCAGCGTCGAGCTGACCATGAACCGCTCGGCCAGCCCGGCGAAGGCGCTGGTGGCGAACGCGGCGGCAGCGATGGCGGCGAAGGTCGTACGGATCGACATGCTGGCTTTCCCTCGAATGGTCCGTGGCGAGCGCGGACTGTGCCACGTTTGTACAGCAGCGGAAGTTCCAGTGTCCAAATCAAGGTAATTTGGCGTCGAGGAAGGCTTCAAATGGTTATCAGACTAGAACAACCCTCCTTGATCGCCTTCGACCGCACCGGCAGGACCGTCTCGTTGGCCACGCTGCTGGCGCTTGGCGGCGCCGCGGCCCCGGCGTGGTCGCAGGTCATCAGCGTCCAGCCGTCCGGCCCGCTCGACTCGTCTTCCTATGTCGCCAGCTCGCGCATGCAGTACGGCCTGTCGCAGCCCGCGACCTACCAGGGCGCCATCCTGGGCGGTGCGCGGATCACCACCGACCAGCAGGCCGCCGTCGTCGCCGCGGGCGGATTCGCCGCCAGCACCAACCCGCCGTTCTGGTCGCAGGCCGGCTCGCCGGGCAACCGCTTCACGCTGCAGTACGTCGCGGCCACCAACACGCTCTCGCTCACGGTGCGCTCGCCGGGCGGCGGCGTCGTGAACTTCAGCATCGCCGACACGCAGGACCTGACGTCCGCGCGCGGCATGAACGTCAACTGGACCGCGCTGCTCGGGTCGACCTTCGGGAACATCCAGCTCACCAGCGCGGGGCAGACCATCGCGCTGGGCCCGGCCGCCGGCGTGTGGAGTTCCACTTCGCTCGCGAATTCCACGTTGAGCGGCTGGAACCTGGGTGCGGACTGGACCCTGACCGGCCGCACGTTCATGCAGGCGGGCCAGGACGCGGCGCCCGCGCTGCAGATGGACGTGCTGAACCAGGGCCTTGGTTACCAACTGAGCGGCCCGGGCATCCTGAACTACGGAGTGCTGCAGGACCTGGTGATCGCCGACGCCGAGTTCGAGCAGGACCAGTTCGGCGGCGCGGACGGCGTGATCGACGCCGACATCCAGTCGAAGGGCGCGGTCACGTTCGACATCGCCGGCACCGCGACGTTCCGCGGCGACATCGCCGACCTGACCAGCGCGCTGGTCGCGCCGGCAGCGCAGGGCGCGGCCAGCCTCGTGAAGACGGGCGCGGGCCGGCTGAACCTGCTCGGCACCGCCAGCTTCACCGGCACCACCACCATCGAGGACGGCACGCTCGGAATCGTCGACGACGCGCAGCTCGGCACCGCGGGCCTCGTCCTCGGCGACGGCACCGGCGTCGGCGCCCCCACGCTCTCGTTGGATGCGGCGGGCGGGTCGATGTCCTACGGCCTGGCCGTGCAGCTGGCGGCCGGCGCGGATGCGTCGGTCATCTCGTCGCAGGCCGCCCAGGACGTCGCGTGGTCGGCCGCGATCACGGGCGCCGCCGGCACGTCGCTCGCCTTCCGTGACCTGACGGTCGGCTTCACCGGCGATGCCTCGGCCATGCTGGGCGACGTGATTGCGGACGGTTCGGTCTTCACCGCCGCCGGTGCCGCCTTCGGGGGCAACTTCTCGGCGATCGGCGCTGCCGACGCCGACATCACCGGCACGATCGCGGGCAACCTCTCCGCCACCGCCTCGACCATCCGCGCGAGCGGCGGCGACATCTCGGTGCCCGGCGCGCTTGCCGTCGGCGGCAACCTGACCTTCGACGCCGCGTCGACCTACGTCGCCAACGTCTTCCTGACCGAGTCCGCCCCCGGCCAGCGCGAATCGGACCGTATCACCGTGGCCGGCGCCGCCAACATGGACGGCAAGCTGGTCGCGGCCCTGGACACCAGCGTCTCGTCCGGCCCGATCGCGCCCGGCCGTGGCGAGACCAAGACGTGGCGGGTGATCTCGACCGGCGCGGGCGCCGGGCAGTTCGACGTCGCCAAGCTGGTGGTCTTCGACCCCGCGACGGGCAGCTCGAACACGATCAACCTGCCGATCAACACCTCGGTCGACCGCGGCGCCGTCCGCTACACGACGGCGTTCGACGCCTCGGGCGCCTCGATCACGCTGACCGGCCTCGCCGCGATCGACCCGAACGCGATCATCGCGACCAACTGCGGCAACGTCACCGGCGCCGAGATCAACGCGACGGTCGACCGCCTTGACGTCATTGCCACGACCGGCGATGCCGATGCGTCGATGATCGCCGGCCAGCTGCTGCTCTTCGACTACTCGAAGCTGCCGGGCGCCTACGCCGCCACCGGCCAGCGCAACCCGTACGCCGCGCCCGACGTCATCCTGGACGCGCAGTTCATGGGCGGCCAGACCGCGATGCTGCGCCTCATGCAGCTGCGCGACGGCGGCATGGGCCGCGCGGCCGCGCGATCGGCGGATGCCGCGTCCGGCAAGGCGCCGCCCGCGGCCGGTGCACAGGCCGCCGCGCAGCCCGAGTTCGGTGCGCCCCTGAACGGCCCGACGCCCGACGACGGCACGCGCGGCTGGACGCGCGACTACGGCTTCTTCGAGAGCGTCGACGGCCAGGACTGCTACGCCTGCGGCTACGACGCGGCGATCGGCTCGGTCATGGTCGGCGCGGACTGGGACGTCGACGGCGGCGGGATCGTCGGCGTCTTCGGCGGCGCGGGCCCGGGCCGCATCAGCCAGGACCCGCCGAACGGCAGCCAGGAGGAGATGATCGGCAACTTCCAGCTGGGTATCTACGGCAGCTGGGTGCCGGGCGACGGCGCGCTCTACGCGCAGGGCTTCCTGCTGGGCGGCTACGACACGATCGACCGCACGCGCACGGTGAGCATTCCCGGCATCGAGCGCACGGCGACGTCGGCCAATTCCGCGTGGACCCTCTCGGTGGGCGGCGAGGCCGGCCTGAACCTGGACCTGGGCAAGCGCACGTTCCTGCAGCCGTACGTCGGCGTGGCGTGGGGCCAATTCTGGGGCGGCGGCTACACCGAGACCGGCGCCGACAGCCTGAACATGACCGTGCAGGCGCAGAGCGCCAACGAGTGGCAGCCCACGGCCGGCGCGCGCCTCATGCGCGCGCTGCAGTCGGGCTCCGACGTCGTCACGCCGTACGTCGGTGCGGCGTTCCTGGCGCAGCTGCCCGTCGGCGACGGCTGGGCACCCGCGTGGACCAGCGACTTCCAGCTGGGCGAGCAGCAGCGCCTGGCCACCGCCCCGATCGACCGCTACGGCGTCTCGTTCCAGGCCGGCGTGGAGATCGCCACCATCAAGGGCATGACCGCGTTCATCGCCTTCGACGGCGCCGTGATCACCGGCAAGCAGCGCTTCGGCGGGCAGGTCGGCGTGCTGGTTCCGTTCTGAGCCAAAAAGGACACCGCACCCAGGGGAGACCGATTCCCTGGGTGCGGTGGGTGATTCGGACGCCGCGCCTCAGGACTCGCGACGGCGCCGCGAGGCCATGCCGGCCAGGCCGAGCAGCGCGAAGGCGCCCGGGGCCGGGGTGTGGAACGTGCGGCTGTCCGCGGCGTTCGTGCCGGTGTTGAAGGCGGACGAGCCCGAGAAGGTCAGGCTCCAGCTGAAGTCGGCGATGCCGCGGTTCACCAGGAAGTGGCCGACCCAGACGCCCAGGCTGCCGGCGGCGCTGGCGGAGTCCTTCGCGCCGGTCCAGTTCGTGCTGGCGCTGGCCAGGTTGATCGCCAGGATGTCCGTCGAGGTCGGGGTGCCGTTGTACCAGCCGGCGAGGGCCGGGATGGTGGTGGCGTTGGCC
>JBEIFT010000172.1:0-6047 GCA_040382255.1 Phycisphaeraceae bacterium | reverse complement strand
GCGAGGCACGCGTACCACGGTCCGATTCGGCCCGGGTCGCTCCATGTGCCGAGCCAGCCGAACACGATGACGAGCGGAACCTGGTGGAGCGAGGAAGTTCGCGGAGGAGGGGGCCAAGGCTCGCGGAGGGCGCGGTGACCACGCCCTGCCTCGGCGGCCACGCACAGCGAAGGGTGCGGCAACCACGCACTGCCTCTCCGCCATCCCCGGAAATCGGTACAGGGATATCCCGAACCCAATTTCGCCCCGAAACGCGCGAGGCGCCCGCAACGGGGCGCCTCGCGGTCGTTTCATGGTTGGCTGCGCCGGCTCAGGGGCACGGGCCCCAGTTCGCCAGCATGACGCCCAGGTCTGCGCCGTTCACGGTGCCGTCGCCGTTCAGGTCGTAGGCCGCACCGCCCCAGCTGGCCAGCAGGATGCCAAGGTCGGAGCCGTCGATCTGGTTGTCGGTGTTCAGGTTGCCGACGCACGATTGCTGGCAGGCGAACGCCACGGTCGCCGAGCCGGTCCCGGTCGAGGCCGCCCCGACGCGCACGTACCACGTGCTGCCCGCGGTCACGGCCCACGTGGCCTTGCTCGTGCTTCCCGCGCAGCCGCTGAAGTTGTCCGAGCACGCCGTCACGGCGGTCGCCGAGGTCGGGCAGGCCGATCCCGGGTAGACCGCGATACGCGTGTCGAACGCCGCGTTGCCGCAGGTCGACGCGCTGGCCGTGCCGGCGCAGGTCGCCGTGTAGCGGTACCAGACGTCGTTGTTCATCGTCACGCCGCTGCCCTCGTTGCACGACGCGGGGATCGTCACCGCGTCGGTGGTCGCGGCCGCGTTGTTGAACGCATAGTTGCCGTTCGTGGCCGCGATGGCCGTGGCGCACGTGTCGTTCGCCGGGGCCGCGATGCCCGTGTTCAGGGTCATCGAGTAGTCGGCGCGCGTGTCGCTGGCCAGGTAGACGCGGATCAGCAGCGTCGTGCCCGGGCCGGGGTTGACATAGTTCAGGGTGTCGTTGTTCACGTTGCCCGTGAGGTTCACCACCGCCGTGCCGCCGCACGTGTTGAACACCTGGATGTCGATGTCGCCGTAGGCGTGGGTGTAGGTGAACGTGCCGCCCAGCGTCGAGCCGACCGGGACGTCCACCGAGTACCAGTCCTCGTCCAGGCGCTTGACCACCAGGCCGCTGTACGTGCCGGACCCGAGCACCTTCGCCGTCGCGCAGGTGTCGTTGTTCTCCAGCGTGTCGTCCGCGCCCACCGCCAGCTGCGTGGCGAACGTGGTGCTGGCCGTGTTGACCGCCACGTCCCAGCGGCCGTAGCCGTCCTGGCCGCTCGTGTTGTTGCACGCGCTGGAGCCGCAGGTCAGCACGCCGTACATCCTGCGGTCACTGGCCTGGTAGATGGCTGAGCCGGACGAGCCGCCCTCGGTGATGCCGCTGGTCCAGCTCATCGCCGACCAGTTGCTGCCGCTGCCGCAGAAGTTGTTGGTCGCCGCCTTGTTCGCGAACGAGATCGCCTGCGGCGTGCCGCTTGGGTGGTGGATGCCCACGGACGCGGTGCCGTTCGCGGGATTGGTCGTCATCCAGCCGGCCCAGTACACGCCGCTGGGCAGCGCACCCTTGACGCGAAGCAACGTGCAGTCGCTGGTTGCGTACGTGCCGGAGAGGTCCGCGGCCGTCACGGTGGTGCCGGCGGACGTCGCAGAGCCGCAGGTCGGGGATCGGTAGAAGAAGATGAACTGGCAGCTGTTGGCCTCGGATGCCGTGCTGATGCAGTGATTCGCGGTCGAGACGTAGGGTGTCTCGTCGGCGGCCGTGGTCGACATCAACTGGCCCGAGCAGATGTAGCTGCCGCCGCCGCTCGTGAACGCCAGCTTGCACGCGGCGTTCGATTCATTCACCCAGGTGGGATAGCAGGCGGGGTCGTTCGAGCAGGTGCCGCCATTCACGACGACACCGAACACTTCGCGGTAGCCGTAGCAATACGCCAGCTGGTCGAACGGCAGCGCTGCCGGCTGCTGGCCGGTCGGCACGAACCATTCGATCACCTGGCGGCCGCCGGCGCTGAACATGCCGTAGGCCGCGCCGTTGCCGAAGTCGCCCTTGCCTTCCAGGATGCCGACCATGAGCTGCTCGTGGTCGGGCGAGACGAGCGCCATCTGCTGGCCCGCGGTCAGGTTCAGGCCTTCCAGGTGCAGCCGCGAGTTGAGCGCGCCGTTCGCGTCGAGCTCGACGCGCCACAGGCGGCCGCCTTCGACGTCGATCCACTGCCCGTCCTGCATCGTCACGCGCACCAGGCGCTCGACGCCGAAGCGGAACGGCCGGCCCTTGTCGCTGGGGTCGTCTTCGGCCATCAGCTTGCCGTGGTCCATCGCATCCAGCATCACCGTCGGCGGCGGGATGAACCACGCGCCGAAGCGCTGGCCCAGGGTCTGCGGCGCGGGCTTCTGCACGGCGGGCGGGGGCAGGGGGCCGTGGCCGTCGGCGCCGTCGTCGGCAAGCAGGGTCGTGCAGGGGATGGCGGCGAGAACGGCAGCGGCCAACGTCAGTCGCGTCGAGAAGGGGGTCATGCGGGCTCCGTCTGGGGGGTGGGGTGCGTGATAACGCCTCGTCAACAGTACCTCGCAATTCGCGTGCGGCTAGTCCGCATGAACCGGAATCGCCTGTCGGGATTTCTTTGTCCCCGGCCCCTTCGCGCGGCAAACTGGCTTCAGCATGACGCGCCCCACCTCCGCGACCTTTCTCGGACTCGGTTTCGGTGTTTCCGTCGCCCTCGTCGCGGCCCCGGCGGTCGCCCAGTCCGCCGCCTTCCTGAACTGGGAGTCGCCCCAGTCCCATCCGATCGACCTGACCCCGGACGGGCAGGTGCTGCTTGCGGTCAACACCGCCGACGCGCGGCTGGAGGTCTTCGACGTGGTCGGCGGCATCCCGACCAAGCGTGGCTCGATCCCCGTCGGCCTGGACCCCGTGTCCGTGCGGGCCCGCACCGCCACCGAGGCCTGGGTCGTGAACCAGATCTCCGACTCGGTCAGCATCGTGGACCTGGCCACCATGTCGGTGCGGTCGACCATCCTGATCGGTGACGAGCCCTCGGACGTGGTCTTCGCCGGCACGCCGCAGCGGGCGTTCGTCTCGCTCTCGCTGGCCGAGCGCGTGGCCACGGTCGACGCGGCGGCCCCCGCGGCCGTCACCACCATCGCGATCGCCGGCAGCCATCCGCGCGCGCTGGCCACCAGCCCGGACCGCAGCAAGGTCTACATGGCGATCTTCGAGTCGGGCAACCGCTCGACCACGCTGCCGCACGCCACGGTCAGCTCGACGGCCGGCCCGTACGCGGGGCAGAACCCGCCGCCCAACGCCGGCACCGCGTTCAGCCCGGCCATCGGTGCGGGGCTCGCGGCCTCGGCGCCCGACGTCGGCCAGATCGTCAAGAAGAACGCCGCCGGCCAATGGCTGGACGGCAACGGCCGCAACTGGTCCAGCTTCGTGACGTGGGACCTGCACGACCACGACATCGCGGTCATCGACGCCGCGACCAACGGCGTGACCTACGTGAACGGCCTGATGAACATCGTGGCCGGCATCGGCACCGCGCCCAACGGCGACGTCGTGGCCGTGGGCCTCGAGAGCCGCAACACCGAGCTGCACTTCGAGCAGAACGTCAACGGCGTCTTCGTGCGCTGCATGGGTGCGCGCATCCCCGGCGGCTCCGGCGTGGCCAGCACCTTCGACCTGAACCCGCACCTGACGTACACCGCGCCGACCACCGGCGTCGTGCAGCGCATGCTGTCGGTCGGCGACCCGCGCGGCGTCGCGTTCAGCCCGGACGGATCCACCACCTGGGTGGCGGGCCTGGGCTCGAGCAACATCGTCGGCTTCGGCTCCGGCGGCGCGCGCGTCGCCACGGTCACCGTCGGCGAGGGCCCGACCGGCCTGGTCATGTCGCCCAACGGCACGCGCCTCTACGTGCTCAACCGCTTCGAGGGATCGGTCTCGACCGTGAGCACCGACACCAACTCGGAGGTCGCGCGCTCGGCGTTCCACGACGCGACCCCGGCCGCCGCGAAGGCCGGCCGCAGGTTCCTCTTCGACACGCACCTGACCTCCGGCCTGGGCCAGGCCAGCTGCGCCAGCTGCCACATCGACGGCCGCAGCGACCGCGTTGCGTGGGACCTGGGCAACCCGCAGGGCGCCGTCAAGGCGTTCGACCAGTCGTGCCAGGTGCCGGGCTGCACCCCGTGGCACCCGATGAAGGGCCCGATGACCACGCAGACCCTGGTGGGCATCATCGGGACCGAGCCGTTCCACTGGCGCGGCGAGAAGACCGGCCTGGAGGAGTTCAACGAGGCCTACACCAACCTGCAGGGCCGCGACTCGCAGATCACCGCCGCCGAGATGGCCAGCCTGCACGACTACGTCGCGTCGCTGACCTTCGGCCCGAACCCGAACCGCAACATCGACAATTCGCTGAAGACCTCGCTGCCGATCGTCGGCGGCGTGGTGGTCGGCAACGGCGGCACGGGCAACCCCGTGACCGGCCAGACGATCTTCAACACGTCGCTGCTGTTCGGCGCACCCCCCGGGCTGGCGTGCGTCGCCTGCCACGCCGGCACGTCCGGCACCAACCGCCGCGTGGACATCCCCGCGCCGCCGCCGGCCTCCGAGCCGCAGAACCGCAAGAACGCGCCGCTGCGCGACGCCTACCGCAAGCTGGGCGCGAACAAGGGATCGACCGCGAACAACCGCGGCTGCGGCTTCGACCACGGCGGCGACGAGTTCACGCTTCAGGACGTCCTGAACGTCGGCTTCCGCTTCCCCGCCGGCGCCACGGGCAACCAGCAGCGGCGCGACGTCGAGGCGTTCATGCTGAGCTTCGGCACCGACACGCACGCCGGCGCCGGCCAGCAGGTCACGATCCGCAACGGCGGCGGCACCGGCGACGACGTCACCCGGCTGAACCAGTTGGTGTCGATCGCGACCGGCCAGGCCGCGCAGGTCGGGCTGATCTCCAAGGGCAACCGCGGCGGCGTGGCCCGCGGCTGGCTGTTCCAGTCCGGCAGCTTCGTGTCGGACCTGACCGGCGAGAGCCTGAGCCCCGCGGCGCTCCTGGCGGGCGCCACGGCCGGCAACGAGACCACCTACACGCTGGTCCCCGCTGGCACGGCCCGCCGCCTGGGCATCGACCGCGACGCCGACGGCGCCCTGGACCGCGACGAGGTCCTGGCCGGAACCGACCCCGCCGACGCGAACAGCCTGCCGGGCGCCTGCCCCGCGGACATCGCGCCCATCGCCGGGCACGACGGCGTGGTCAACGGCAACGACCTGGGCGTGCTGCTGAGCAGCTGGGGCACAAGCGGTCCCGGCGACCTCAACAACGACGGCACCGTGAACGGCCTGGATCTCGGCCTGCTGCTCTCGGCCTGGGGCCCGTGCCACTGACCGGCCGCCCGCCACCCATGCAACCCTGCGCGGCCCGGCCCTGTGCCGGGCCGCGTTGCTTCGCGGGTGGTACCCTCGCCCGCCCATGCTCGGTCACCTGGTCCAGCTCGAGGTCGAGGAGCTCATCGCCAAGCGCGACTGGGCCGGCCTGCGCGCCGCGTTCGAGGACATGGACGACGCCGACCTGGCCGAGGTGATCACCGACCTTCCGTCGGAGGACGAGGGCATCCTCTTCCGCCTGCTGCCGAAGGACCGCGCCGGCAAGGTCTTCAGCCACCTGCCGGTCGAGCAGCAGGCCGAGCTCGTCTCGTCGCTCTCCAGCGAGCAGACCGCGGAACTCGTCGGCGCGATGTCGCCCGACGACCGCGTGATGCTGCTGGACGACCTGCCCGCCGAGATCACGCGGCGCATCCTGGACGGCCTGCCGCCGCAGGCGCTGGCCGCCACGCGCACGCTGCTGGGCTACCCGGCCGACACCGCCGGCCACGTGATGACGCCGGAATACGTCGCCCTGCGCCCCGACATGACGGCGCACGAGGCGATCGACGCCGTGCGCCGCTCCACGCGCCGCATGGAGACGTTCAGCACGCTGTTCGTCGTCGACCCGGCGGGGCGGTACGTCTC
>JBEIFT010000171.1:0-6079 GCA_040382255.1 Phycisphaeraceae bacterium | reverse complement strand
TCGTCGGTGCCGGTCACCTCGCGGGTGAAGCGGACGCAGCGCGTGCACATGATGCAGCGGTCGCTGTAGAGCAGGATGTTCGGGCCGATGTCCTTCTTCGGGTTCTTGACCTTCTCCTCCAGGAAGCGGCTCTGCCCGCGGCCGTAGTCGAAGGAGTAGTCCTGCAGGTAGCACTCGCCGGCCTTGTCGCAGACCGGGCAATCCACCGGGTGGTTGATGAGCAGGAGCTCCATCACCGACTTCTGGTTCGCGATCGAGCGCGGGCTGTCGGTGGTGACCACCATGCCGTCCGAGCAGTCGGTCTGGCAGGTGGGCTTCAGCTGGCCCATGGTCTCCAGCTTGCCGGACTTCGGGTTCGGCATCGCGACCTCGGCCAGGCAGATCCGGCAGCTGGCCGGGATCGACATGGACGGGTGGTAGCAGTAGTGCGGGATCTCCACGTCGTGGCGCAGGGCCACCTGGAGGATCTTCTCGCCCTTGTTGAACTCGTACGCGGTGCCGTTGATCGTGATCTGGGGCATGGGGGAGCGGAAAGTGTAGCTCAGCTCCCTGCCGCCGTTTCGCAGTCCACGATGGCCTCGCCGTCGGCGAATTCCACGCCGGTCACCCGCACGCGGCGGCCGTCGCCCAGCTTGGCCTCCAGCGAGAACGGCCGCGCCAGCGCGGGCACGAACCAGGCCCCGACGCCCGCGGCGAAGGGGATCGGCAGGTTGCCGATGGCGGTGCCGGTCTCGCGCAGCGTGCCCGCCGCGCCCGGCGCGCCCGCGTCCACCGACCAGCGCGTGCTGACCACGAACCCGTTCCAGTCGGCCGCCAGCACCAGGCCGTCGGCGTCGATCCGCGCCTGCACGCCATTCACGCCCTCCGGCCACGGCAGGCTCTGGTCGAACTCAAGCCACTGCGGCAGCCGCGCTCCCAGCCACGCGTTGACGTCGGCCGCCCGCACGCGCACGCTCCAGGGCTGCGCGCCGGGCCCGCGCACCTTGCTGGTCTCGCTGGCGATCCCCTGCTCCAGCGCCCGTGCCGTGTCCAGCGCGCCGGCGGCGTCGCGCGCGACGGGCGCCCACCACGAGGGCCGCCCACGCGCCAGCCACGCGGCCAGCGCGGCCACGGCGACCAGCGCGAGCAGCGCCAGGAACAGCTTGCGGTGGAGCGGCATGCGGCGCGGGGGCGGCAGCGCCAGGTCGTTCATCGCAGCGCCTCTGGCTTCGGCAACGGCGGCGCGAGTCCCGGGAAGATCTCGCCCACAAGCTCGTCGACCTTCCGGTCGGCGTCGATGAACTTGGCGGCGTGGAAGCTGCCGCCGCGCGAGTCGTAGACCGCGTCGCCGGACTTCACCCCCTTGCGGAACACGTCCAGCTGCGCATACGACATGTAGAGGTCCATGTCCCAGCTCCAGTTGGCCGTGTAGGTCATTGCGAGCGAAAACTGCGCGACCTCGGTGCCCATCGGCTTCGTCTCGACCGCGAAGCCGCGGCGCACCAGGGCGCGCTCGAGCTCGCCGTGGAAGCCGGACATGCGCACGGCGGTGTTCTGGACGAGCGTGATCCTCAGGGGCTTCGTCACCAGCACGTCCTTGGCGACTGGCGTCGCGACCTGCTTGATGGTGCAGGCGGGGAGCGCGGCGCTGGCCGTCAGCGCCAGGCACGCGAAGAGGGCGATCCGAATCATGTTGCCGAGCTTCATGGTTCCTCCGAAAGTGAACGGATGCGTCACGGCACGTACCGCCGCACCACCAGCGAGTCGTTCTGCCCGCCGAAGCCGAAGTTGTTCGACACGCACACGTCGACCGGCACCTTGCGGGCGGTGTTGGGCACGTAGTCCAGGTCGAGCTCCGGGTCGGGGTTCGCAAGGTTGCGCGTGGGCGGGACGATGCCGTCGCGGATCGCCAGCACGCAGGTGATGAACTCGACGCTGCCGGCGGCGGCGATCAGGTGGCCCATCATGCTCTTGATCGAGCTCATGGGGATCTCCTTCGCCAGGTCGCCGAAGACGCGCTTCACGGCGCGCGTCTCGATCGAGTCGTTCTCCTTGGTGCCGGTGCCGTGCGCGCTGATGTACTGGATGGGCGGGCGGCCCTGCGCGTCGCGCGCGTGCGGGTCGATGCCCGCCTGGCGCAGCGCGGCCTCCATCGCGACCGCGGCGCCGCGGCCGTCGGGCTGGATGTCGGTGATTCGGTACGCGTCGCAGCTGGAGCCGTAGCCCGTGACCTCGCAGAGCGGCGTGGCGCCGCGCTCCAGCGCGTGCTCCAGCGTCTCCAGGATGATCATGCCGCTGCCCTCGCCCATGACGAAGCCGCCTCGGTCCAGGCTGAAGGGACGGCTGGCCTCGGACGGGTCGCCCTTGCGCTCGCTCAGCGCGGTCAGGCGGTTGAAGCCCGTCACGCCGAACATGTGGATCATGGTGTGCGTGCCGCCGGCCATCATCACGTCGGCGTCGCCGCGGCGGATGATGCTGAAGGCCTCGCCGATCGCCTGCGTGCTGGCCGCGCACGCGGTCAGGCAGTTGTACGCCGGGCCGCGCGCGTTGAACTCGCGCGCCAGGTGCGCCAGCGGCATGTTCGGCTCCTGCTCGATCTCGCGCGCCGCCGTCATGCGCGCGAGCGCGGCCTTGGCCCAGCGCACGCCGTCGACCGTCTGCGTCGCGGCATCCCAGCCGGCCATGTTGGAGCCGATGTAGTTGTCGACGTCCAGGACGCCCTCGCCGGCGCCCAGGTAGAGGCCGACGCGGCGCGGGTTGCGCGGCGGTGCCTTGTCCAGGCCCGCCTGCTTCCACGCCTGGCTGGCGCTGCCCAGCGCGAACTGGCTGTTCAGGCCCGCGGTGGCGTGCACCTTGGCGTCCTTCACGAAGCGGCTGACGTCGTAGTCGCGCACCTCGGCGGCGAACGTCGTGGGGAACGTGCGCGCGTCGAAGCGCGTGATCGGCGCCATGCCGCTCTCGGCGTTCAGGAGGCGCTTCCACACGCCCTCGATGTCGTGGCCGAGCGGGGTGACCCAGCCGGTGCCGGTGACGACGATGCGGGGTGCGCTCATGCGAGGCTCCGGAAGATGGCGGCGGCGTTCTGGCCGCCCAGGCTGGGGGTGAAGACGAGGATGGCGCCCAGCTTCGCGCTGCGGGCCGGGCACGCGTCGGCGTCCAGGCCGGCGGCGCCCTTCGTGTTGACGCGCGCGGGCAGCGTCTGCTCGACCAGCGCGCGCACGGCCACGGCCGCGGCGATCGCGCCGTTGCCCGCACCGGCGTTGCCGAGTGCGGGCGCCAGCGTGATCAGCGGGATGCGCGCGGTGCGCTCGCCGAAGACCGCGGTCATCGCGGCGCGCTCGGCGGCGTCCAGCATCGGCACGCCCGTGCCGAAGGGCACGATCGCGTCGATCTCGCCGGGCTTCATGCCGGCGTCCTCCAGGGCGGCCTCGATCGCGTCGCGGATGCCCTGGCCGTCGGCCTCGGGCTCGACGCCCAGCGTGTCGGGGCAGAAGCTCTGGCTGGCGCCGAAGCCCGCGAGCTCGGCCAGCGGCTTCGCGCCGCGGGCCTGCGCGGTCTCCATCGCCTCCAGGATCAGGATGCCGCCGCCCTCGCCGGGCACGCAGCCCTTGGCGTCGGGCGCGAACGGCCGCACGACGGTGGCGGGGTCCTCGCCCGGCGCGGTGACGGCCAGGCGCTTGGCGTACAGCTGGCGCATCGCGCCCATCAGGTTGGTCTTGCTCTCGGCGCCGCCGCTGACGCACGCGTCCGCGTCGCCGCGTCCGATCACGCGCATCGACTCGCCGATCGAGAGCAGGCTGCTCGCCTCGGCGCAGGTGATCGTGTTCGACGGCCCCTGGCAGTCGTGGATGATCGTGACGTGGCACGCCAGCATGTTGGGCAGGTACTTCAGCATCCAGAGCGGCGTGAGGTTCTTCATGCCCTCGTTGCCCCAGCGGCCGATGTCGAACGCGCCGTCCGCGCCCAGGCTGGTGGCGAACGCGCTGGTCAGCTCGTTCTCCTCGGCCGCGATCAGGCCCGCGCCGATGTGGCAGCCGAAGCGGCCCGGCGGGATGGTGAGCGTGCCGGTCTCGTGCGCCTTGGTCTGGATGCCGCTCTCGGCGAACGCCTCATGCGCGGCGCCGACGGCCAGCTCGATGTCGCGCGCCATCACCTTGGTGGCCTTGCGGTACGACTTCGGCACGACGTTCTTGACGTCGAAGAGCTCGTCGGCCACCTGCGCCACGTAGGGCGTCGGGAAGCCGCTGAAGTCGAACGTGCGGCACGGGGCGATCCGGGAGCCGCCCGCGCACAGGCCCTCCCAGAGCGCCGTGGTGCCCAGGCCGAACGGGGTCACCGTCCCGGTGCCCGTGATGACGACTCGTCGTGACTGGCGTGGCATGGACGGCGCAGTCTAGGAAAAACCCGCGCGCCACGCCGGGGCCGCCGCGCACGCCCCGCGCCCAACCCCCTGCCGCGTGGCCGTTTCCGTCACTTGCGCATGCGCCGCGCGATCAGCATGGCCAGTTCAAGCGACTGCTCGTAGTTCAGCCGCGGGTCCACGGGCGAGCGGTACGCGCGCGCCAGCATGTCGTCGGTCAGGCCGCGCGCGCCGCCGGTGCACTCGGTGACGTCGTCGCCGGTGACCTCGACGTGGATGCCCGCCAGCACGGTGCCGGCCGCGCGGTGCACCTCGAACGCCTGCTCGACCTCGGCCAGGATGTGGCCGAACTTGCGCGTCTTCACGGGCACGCCCGCGCCGGGGCCGGCCTGCGGCACCACGGTCTCGGTGTTGCCGTGCATCGGGTCGCAGATCCACGCCACGGGGCGGCCGCTCGCCTTCACCGCCTCGACCAGCGCGGGCAGCTCGCGGCCGATCGCGTGCGCGCCGAAGCGCGTGATCAGCACCACGCGGCCCGGCGTGCGGAACGGGTCGATGCGCTCGATCGTGCGCACGAGCGCCGCGGCGTCGGTGCCCGCGCCGACCTTCAGCCCCACGGGGTTCTGGATGCCGCGGAAGAACTCGACGTGCCCGCCGTCCGGCTGCGACGTGCGCACGCCGATCCACGGGAAGTGCGTGCTCAGGTCCCACCAGCCCGGCCGGCGCGGCACCTGGCGCGTCTGCGCCTGCTCGTAGTGCAGCACCAGGCCCTCGTGGCTGGTGAAGAAGTCCACGCGGTGCGACTGCGCGACGTCGACGCCCACCAGCGTCTCCATGAAGCGCAGGCTCTCGCCGATCTGGTCGACCATCGCCTGGTACTCGGCCGCCATCGGCGAGTGCTTCACGAAGTCCAGGTCCCAGTACTCCGGGTGGTGCAGGTCGGCGAAGCCGCCGTCCACCAGCGAGCGGATGAAGTTGAGCGTCAGCGCCGCGCGTTCGTAGCCGCGCAGGAGGCGCGAGGGGTCCGGCGTGCGGTCGGCGGCGGTGAAGGCGGGGCCGTTCACCAGGTCGCCGCGGTACGCGGGCAGCGTGACGCCGTCGCGCACCTCGACGTCGCTCGAGCGCGGCTTCGCGTACTGCCCGGCGAAGCGGCCGATGCGCGTGACGCGGCGGCGGCCGCCCGCGACCAGCACCAGGCTCATCTGCAGCAGGATCTTCAGGCGGCTGGCGATCGCGCCGGGCTCGCAGCCCTCGAACGTCTCGGCGCAGTCACCCCCCTGCAGGATGAAGCGCTTGCCCGCGGCGGCCTCGGCCAGCTGCCCGCGGAGCTGCTCGATCTCGAAGCTGGTGACCAGCGGCGGCAGGCGGCCGAGCGCGCCCAGCGCGGCATCGAGCGCCGCGCGGTCGGGCCACGCCGGCTGCTGCAGCGTCGGCTTCGACTGCCACGAGGTAGGCGACCACCCTTCGGTGGCGTGGACGTGCTCGGGGGCGGGGGTGGGCATGCTGGCGCGGGCCACACGCTACATCGGCCGGGGCGTGGGGCTGCTTGCGCCGAATGCGGGCGACAGGACTTGAACCTGCACGGGAGTTACCCCACCAGAACCTAAATCTGATGCGTCTGCCAATTTCGCCACGCCCGCGGCGGAGGGACCGAGTCTACGACCGCATGCCGAGCCGAGCATTCCGGCTCGGCCAAACCTATTCTGCCGACCCATGAACCCCAGCCAGTTCGCCGCCACG
>JBEIFT010000170.1:0-6108 GCA_040382255.1 Phycisphaeraceae bacterium | reverse complement strand
GGCGCCCCGTGGGGCGGCCCTCCAGGGGGCCTGCCCCCTGTGGTGACTGGTGCGGGGCCCACGCGGCCCCTCCGGTGGCAGGAACACTTTCATGCGTTGTGCCACGAGCGGCCGTCGCGGGCCAGCAGTTCGTCGGCCGCCGCCGGGCCCCAGCTGCCGGGCGCGTAATTGCCGCGGATGCCTTCGCGCAGTACCGCGCTGGCCGGGCCCAGGAACGGCATTACGGCCGCCCATGCGTCCTCGGTCTCCTCGCGGGTCTTGAAGAGCGTCTGGTCGCCGCGCATGGCGTCCACCAGCAGCGGGCCGTAGGCCTCGATCGGCTCGGAGCCGAACTCGCGCTGGTAGTCCATGACCATCTCGACCGGCTTCAGCTGGAAACCGGCGCCGGGCACCTTGCTGTTGAAGCGCAGGCTGAACGTCTCGCCCGGCGCGATCTCGATGATCATGCGGTCCGCGGAGAGCGGCGCGCGCGAAAGTCCGCGGAAGAGGTTCGTGGTCGGCTGCTTGAACTGCACCACGACCTCGGTGCGCTTGGCGGCCATCCGCTTGCCCGTGCGCAGGTAGAAGGGCGTGCCGCCCCAGCGCCAGTTGTCGAAGGTGATGCGCAGCGCGGCGTAGGTCTCGGTGAGCGAGCCGGCCGCGACGCCGGGCAGGTCGGCGTAGGCGGGCTCGGTGCTGCCCGCCGCGGTGCCGCCGGCGTACTGCCCCAGCGCGGCGTGGCGCTTCAGGTCGTCCGCGTGCGGCAGCTGGATCGACTCGATGATCTTCTTCTTCTCGGCGTTGATCTGCGCGGGCGTGTAGCTCGAGGGCGGCTCCATCGCCACGAACGCGAGCACCTGCAGCAGGTGGCTCTGCACCATGTCGCGGATCGCGCCGGTCTGGTCGTAGAACGCGGTTCGCGTGCCCACGCCCAGCGTCTCGGCCGCGGTGATCTGCACGTGGTCCACGTACTGGCTGTTCCACAGCGGTTCGAAGATCGCGTTCGCGAACCGGAACGCCAGCAGGTTCTGCACGACCTCCTTGCCCAGGTAGTGGTCGATCCGGTAGATCGCGTCCTCCTCGAAGACGCGGCCCAGCGCGCGGTTCAGCGCGCGGGCGCTGCCCAGGTCGTGGCCGAACGGTTTCTCGACCACGATGCGCTGCCAGCTGCGCTTCGAGCGGTCGACGCTGCACCAGCGCTTGCCCTCGGTGACCACGCCGGACGCGTCGATCTGCGCGATGATCGGCTCGTAGAGCTCGGGGCCCACCGAGAGGTAGAAGAGGACGTTGCCGCCGGTGCCGGCCGCGACGTCGGCAGCGTGGATCGCCTGCGTGAGCGCGGGCCAGGCGTCGGGCGATGCGGCGTCGCCGGCGAAGTAGCTGATGCGCGCGGCCAGGTCCGACCAGGCGTGCGCGTCGAAGCCCTCGTTGCCGGTGGCGCGGCGCACGGACTCGGCAAGCTCGGCGCGGAAGGCGTCGTCCGGTTTCGGGCGGCGGCTGACGCCGATGACGCGGGTGCGCGGGTCGATCTGCCCCCGCACGTGCATCTCGTAGAGGGCGGGGACGAGCTTGCGGTGCGTCAGGTCGCCCGACGCTCCGAGGATGACGATGATGCAGGGATCGGCGGCCGGCACGGGGCGGAATGCTAGGGGAGCCGCCCGGTGCGTTGGTTCAGGCGGGGCAGCGGTTTGCGGCGGCGCGCACGGCGCGGGGCGCGCGGCGCACGCATCCGAGCGCCGTGCGTCAGGCGGCGCCCTTCGCCTCGCGCGGGTGGTACTTCTCGACGGTCCGGCGCAGGTGGCTGCGGTCGACGTGCGTGTAGATCTGCGTGGTGCCGATGTCCGAGTGGCCCAGCAGCTCCTGCACCACGCGCAGGTCCGCGCCGCCCGCCACCAGGTGCGTGGCGAACGAGTGCCGCAGCAGGTGCGGGTGGACGTCGCGCAGGCCGGCGAGCCCGGCGTACTTCTTGACCAGCTGCCAGACGGCCACGCGGTCGAGCGGGCGACCGGTGTTCGAGAGCAGCAGGCGGAACTGCTCGCGCCCGTCGCCGTGGCGCGCCAGGTGCGGGCGGAGTTCCGCCAGGTACCGCTCGACCGCCGCCACCGCGGGCTGGCCGATCGGCACCAGGCGCTGCTTGTTGCCCTTGCCGGTCACGGTGACCGTGGCGAGCGTCTTGCTGTAGTCGTTCAGCTTGATCGCGCCGACTTCGCTCGCGCGCAGGCCGGCGGCGTACATCAGCTCCAGCATCGCGCGGTCGCGCAGCCAGAGCGGGCCGTGGTCGGGACAGGGCATCTCGACCAGCTTCTTCAGCTGGGCGGGCGACATCGTGCCGGGCAGGCGCTTCCAGCGCGTGGGGCGCTCCAGAAGCCGCGCCGGGTCCTTGGGGATGCGGAAGTTCGCGTGCAGCCAGCGGAACATCACGCGCATCGTGGCCAGGTGGCGCACGATGCTGGCGGGATCCTGGCCGCGCTCCTTCGAGAGCCAGCGCATGTGCGCGGCCAGGTGGTCGACGGTGACGTCGCCCGGGGCAAGCACGTTGATGGAGGCGAGGAAGCCGCGCATCTGCTCCAGGTCGCGCGCGTACGCCTCGAGCGTCGCGGCGGCCAGGCCGGCCTCGACGCGAGCGAACCCCAGGAAGCCGCGGATGGCGGCGTCAAGTTCCGGCGTTGCGGGCGGTTCGTGCGTGGCTGCCACGGACGGTCACCTGCTGCGGCATGGGACGCCGCTCGGCGATGGTTCGCATCGCGTCCTCGCGGTTGATCCGGTGGAAGAGGCGGCAGCCGTAGAAGCCGCCGATGCAGTAGCGGTACATCGCGTCCAGCTCGGCGACGCGGAAGCGCTCCTGGCAGCGGGGGTCGTTCCGCTCCAGGTGCGGGCACGCGTGGCCCAGTGCAGGGTCGGGTGCTGGCTGCGGGTCAGGCATCTCGGGTGCACGGATGGTAGATCGGCATGGTGGCGGCGCACCCAGTCGAAATTGCGTTCGGGATAACCCGGGGTGGTTTCCGAAACCACCCCGGGTTATCCCGAACATGGTTTCACATCCTGTCCGGCGCGCTGATCCCGAGCAGGCCCAGCCCGTCCTTCATCACGTGCTTCGTGATGGCGCACAGGCGCAGTCGGCTGGCACGGACGGCGGGGTCCTCGCACTTGATGACGGGGCACTGCTGGTAGAAGCCGTTGAAGGTCGTGGCCAGCGCGTGCAGGTAGGCGCAGAGGCGGCTGGGGTCCAGGTGGTGGGCGACGTCGCGCACCACCTGCGGGTAGCGGAGCAGCGTGAGCGCCAGCTGCCGCTCGGCGGGGTCGGCCACGACGACGGCGGGCCGCGGCGGCGCGTGCGCGGCGGCGTCGAGCGCCTTGCCCAGGATGCCGGCCAGGCGCGCGTGCGCGTATTGCAGGTACGGGCCGGTGTCGCCCTCGAAGCTGACCATGCGGTCGAGGTCGAAGACGTAGTCCTTCGTGACGTCGCTGCCCAGGTCGGCGTACTTCACCGCGGCGATGCCCACCGCGCGGCCGATGGCGGCGAGCTCGGCGTCCGACATGCCCGAGGTCGGCGCGTCCGGGTTCGCGCTGCGGGCGCGCACCTCGCGGGTGCCGCGCTCGATCGCCTCGTCGAGCAGCGCCTTGAGCGTGAAGTTCTCGCCGCTGCGCGTCTTGAGCGGCTTCTTGTCGGCGCCCAGCACGCTGCCGAAGGGCACGTGGATCAGCTCGGCCTCGGCGCCGCCGGGAAGCTTGGTCCAGCCGATCATGCGCACCGCGTCGAACACGTCCTTGAAGTGGTCGCGCTGGCGCGCGTCGACCACGTACACGACGCGGTCGCTCTTCAGTTCCTGCACGCGGAACCGGCACGCGGCGAGGTCGGTGGTGGCGTAGAGGAAGCCGCCGTCGCGCTTGCGGATCAGCATCGGGCGCTCGCGGTCGGGGTAGCGGACGACGATCGCGCCGTCGTCCTCGGTTCCCAGGCCGGCCTTCACGAACGCCTCGACCGTGGGACCGAGCTTCTCGCGGAAGAAGCTCTCGCCGCGGCTGTGGTCGGCGGTCAGGTGCACGCCCAGCGTGTCGGCGGTCTCGAAGACCTCGCGCATGGTGCAGTCGATGATCTTCTGCCACTCGGCCACCAGAACGGGGTCGCCGGACTGCAGCCGCACCAGCGTGGCGCGCGCGTCCTCCTGCGCCATCGCGGCGCCGGCGTTCTGCGCCTCGAGCTCGGCGATGCGGTGCGGGCCGGCGCCCAGCGCGCGCGCGGCGGTCATGCCGGCCTGGTCGTCGCGGCCCTCGAGCTGTGCGGCGCGGTAGGCGCGGTTCAGGTCGTCGAGCGTGATGCGGTCCAGGTCCGCGCCGGCGCGGCGCAGCGCGGCGAGGGTCATCGCGATCGGCAGGCCCCAGTCGCCCAGGTGGTTCTCGCGCCAGACCTTGCGGCCCAGGCGCTCGTGCACGCGGGCCAGCGTGTCGCCGATGATCGTCGCGCGCAGGTGGCCGACGTGCATCTGCTTCGCGACGTTCACGCCGCAGAGGTCGATCGTGACCGCGAACTCGGCCTTCGCCGGCGCGATGCCGAGCGCCGGGGAGTCGAACGCGTCGAGCGCGGACGCCAGTGCGTCTGCGGCCAGGTGGATGTTGATGAAGCCCGGTCCCGCCACCTCGGCCTTCGACGCGATGCCCGCGAGATCGGCCTTCGCGAGGACGTCGGTCGCCAGCTGCCGCGGGTTCGTGCCGCGCTGCTTGGCCAGGGCCATCGCGAAGTTCGCCTGGAAGTCGCCGAACTGCGGGTTGCCGCTCGGGCGGATCTGCGGGTCGCAGTCGGCCGGCGCAAGGCCCGTGACGACGGCGATGGCCGCGCGCAGCGCGTGGTCCAGGCGCTGTGCGGGATCGGCGGCGGTGGCGGCGGTGGCGTGCATCCCGCGAAGGATATGAAAATGGGGACAGGTCCACCTGTCCCCATTTATGCGCCGGAAAATGGGGACACGTGGACCTGTCCCCTATTTCCGCATCACGAACGACTTCTCGCGGTAGAGGCGCTCCATCAGATCCGGCGTCCGCTCGCCGGCCGGCACGTGCATCAGCGTCACGGCCATGTGGAGCATGCGCACCAGCGAGTGGAAGTCCTCGATGCTGACGAACTCGCGGCCCACCTTCGCCTCGGCGGTGCCGGCGGCCACGCCGTCGATGTCCACCATGTTGTGGTAGTTGCCAAGCGGCAGGCAGAGGCACGTCGAGCGGTAGCCGTACGCGGCAAACGCGGTGGCCTCGCACGCGCCGCCCGGCATCAGCTTGCGCTGCCAGCGGAACGATGCGTCCAGCTTCGTGACGAACCAGAAGACCTCGGTGAGGCGATTGGTGATCTCGGGCGTGAAGACGCTGATGCGGTCACCGACGCGCAGGATCGCGCCGGCGCCGATCGGCGAATCGTGCGGGAAGCTGCGCGAGTTCTCCAGGCACAGCAGCACGGCGTCCTTCGGCACCCAGCCGTTGCGCGCAGCGTGGATCGTGCCCTGGAAGCCGACTTCCTCGGCGACCGTGAGCAGCAGGCCGAAGTGCCCGCAGTCGCGCTCGTCCAGCAGTTCCTCGAACGCGCACAGCGCCGCCGCGGCCGCCGCCAGGTCGTCGCAGGCGTCGGTCAGGATGCAGCCGTCCTTGATCTCGGCGCGCGGGAAGGCCCAGCGCGCCATGCAGCCGGCCGCCACCCACGCGGGAGCCGCGCCCTTCACGCGCGCGGTCACGGTCTTGAACGGCGTCGCCTTGCCGTCCAGCGTCGCGATCACGGCCTCGGCGCGCGCCTCGCCGGGGCCGACCAGCTCGAGCGCCGCGCCCACGAAGTACGGGTCGTTCACGCCGCCGCGGAACTCCAGGTGCAGCGTGCCGTCCGCATCGATCGACGTGACCACGAACGCCGGGTGGTCCAGGTGCGCGGTCGCCAGCAGCAGGGGCCCCGAACCGTCGTGCCGGCGCTGCGTCACTAGGTAGTTGCCGACGTCGTCGCGCTCGATCTTGACGCGGTCCGCGAAGCGCGCCAGCCACGCGTCGATGAACGCCATGACGCGCTCCTCGTGCCCCGCGGCGGTGGGGATCTGCGTGAGTTCGAGCAGCAGCGCCTCGCGCGCGTGGCGACGTTCGGGGGTGGCGGGGCCGAGG
>JBEIFT010000169.1:0-6120 GCA_040382255.1 Phycisphaeraceae bacterium | reverse complement strand
GGCGCGCCGGCCGCCGTGCGCTGCGCCGCGCGGACGGCGCCCGCCAGCGCCTCGGCGCCCAGGCCCAGATTCACCCAGTCGCCCGCCGCTACCGACGCCTGCGCGACCGCGGGCAGTGCGTCGGCACCGGCCTGCCCCTGCCACGCGGCGACGGTATCGAAGCCGATCTCCGGCGTCACCCAGAGCGTGGGGTGCAGCGAATCCAGCCGCCGGGAGAGCGTGGTCGACCCAGACCGCGAGTCGTACGTCAGCCAGGAGGGCACGGGCAGCGCGTCGGTCGTCGGCGCGTCGGCCGCGGTGACGCTGCGTGCGTGGTGCTCCTGCATCGCGTCGAGTGTAGCCCGTGGGCGGCTGCGTTCACCGCGGGGACGGCGCGTCGGCCGCGCCGCGCCCGGCGGCGATCCGCTCCAGCATGGCGTCGATGGTGCCGCGCAGCAGGCGCTCGGCGCCGTCGGGGCTCAGGTGGTCGGCGTCGTTCCAGTCGGACTCCCGCGCAGCGCCCGCCAGGCAGGTATCGGCTAGGTCGACGACGTGCACGCCGGGCCGCCGCAGCGCGCCGACGATCGCGCGCACCGTCCGCTGGAGCTCCGCGTGGCGTGCCGCATCCACCAGCGCTTCGTCCGCCCCGCCCAGGTACAGGCGCCGCGCCGCGCGCTGCGACCGCGTCAGTTCCAGCGTGGGCGGCTCCAGCAGGATCCACACGTCCATGCCCGCGGCGCGGGCGGCACCCACCGTGCGCGCGAAGCCGCGCTCGACGGCCCCGCGCGCCCCCGCGCGGTCCGTGGTCCGGGCCTCGGCGTCGGTCAGCAGGGTGTCCAGCGCGCCGTCCGCGCGGCCGTCGACGTTGATCGACCAGCGCGCCACCAGGATCAGGTCGTGCACACCGGCATCGCGGATGACCCGCCACGCGGCGTCGTTCCAGTCGCGCTGGTCGGCGGCGCCCGTGGATCGCCACGTGCCCAGCAGCGGTGCCGTCGCCGGCCGCAGCGCGGCGATCCCGCACAGCCCGTGCGCGCGCGCCGCGGCATCCAGCGTGCGGCTGATCGCCATGCCGTGGCTGTCGCCCCAGACGGCGAACGCCGGCGCGGCGCCCTCCCCGCACGCACCCATGCGCAGCTCCGGGAGCCGGTCGGGCCGCATGCGGTCCGTCGACTCCGTCGCGAAGTCGCGCGGCACGCGCTCCGCGTCCGGCCCCGCCGCCACGGCGATGGGGCGTGCAGGCAGCCCCTTCGCCGCGACGAACCACGCCGCCACGCCGACGGTCATCGCGGTGCCGCACGCGAAGAGCAGCGCGCTCGCGCGCCCGTTCCCGGCTCCAAGGCCCTGGCGGAACGGCCGCTCGACGAAGCGCCACGACAGCGTGCCCAGCACCAATGTCGCCGCGACGCCGGCCGGCGCCCACCAACCCGCCAGCGCTCCGTCGCCCACCGTGCGCATGAACGCCGCGATCGGCCAGTGCACCAGGTAGGCCGAGTACGACACGATGCCGATCGCGCGCAGCGGCGCGATGCCCAGGACGCGCGTGCCGGCGCCGTCGCCCGCGGACATGCCGGCCTCGATCACGAGCACCGCTCCCGCGCAGCCCAGCGCCGCCGCGGCCAGGCAGGCGAGCGGCGACGCCAGCAGCGCGGCCGGCAGGACGTACGCGCCGACGATCGCGGCCAGCCCCGCAAGCGACGCGACGCTGCGCCCGCGCGCCGTCGTGAACGCCGCCGCGTGCGGCAGCGCCAGCAGCGCACCCGCCAGGAACTCCCACGCGCGGCCGAACGGCAGGTAGAAGCCCGCGGTCGGTGCGGCCACCGCCATCACCACGGCAACGGCCAGGGACGCGGCGCCAACCTTCGCCATTCCGCTCCGCAGCGCCGCCGTGCCGCGCGCCGCGAACGCCGCCAGCAGCAGCGGGAACACCAGGTAGAACTGCTCCTCGACCGCCAGCGACCACGTGTGCAGCAGCGGCTGCAGCTCGGCCGCGGGGTCGAAGTAGCCCGTCCCGCGCGCGAAGTGGAAGTTCGCCACCAGCGCGGCCTGCGCCAGCGCGGCGCGCGCCAGTGCCACCAGTTCCGCAGGCTGCAGCAGGAACCAGCCCGCCGCCAGGCACGCCAGGACCGTCACCGCGCACGCCGGGAAGATGCGCCGCACGCGGCGCTCCATGAAGCGCGCCATCGAGAACGTGGCCGCGGCCGCCTGCCGCAGCACGATGCGCGTGATCAGGAACCCCGAGATCACGAAGAAGACGTCGACTCCCGCGAAGCCGCCCGGCATGCCCAGCCCGAAGTGGAAGAGCACCACGCCTCCCACCGCCAGCGCGCGCAGCCCGTCGATGTCCGGCCGGTGCCCGTCGACGGCGGCGCCCGCGGCATCCGGCGCCGCGACGGCCGCCGGCGCGTGCGCGTGCACCGTCATCCGAGCGCCCGCTCCTCCCAACGGTCGGGCCCGATCAGCTGCCGTGCGCGCTCGCGCGCCTCGGCCTGCGGCGCCACCATCGCCAGGATCACCACGTAGCCCTGGTCGTTCAGCATCCGCGCGATCTCGGCGGCGCGGCGCAGGTTCTCGCTGCGGTCCTCGTCGCTGAAGCCCAGGTCCTTGCTCAGGCCGCGGCGCAGCTGCTGGCCGTCCAGCACCACGACGGCCGCGCCCTCGTCGAAAAGCTCCCGCTCCAGCTCGTGCGCCGTGCGCGTCTTGCCGCTGTGCGGCGGGCCGTACAGCAGGATCGTGCGCGGGCGCTGGCGCCAGCGGCGCTCGCGCTCCTCGGGCGTCACGAAGCTGGGCTTGTCCTCGGGGCGCTCGAGCGTGGCCAGCGCCTGGGTCTCCCAGTGCGCGCGCTTCGCGCCGTCCTCGCCGGGCAGGCGCACCATGCCGGAGCCGGCGGTCGCGTTCGTCAGCCGGTCCACCAGGATCAGCGCGCCGGTGCCCTTGCAGTCGCGGTACGCGTCGACGACCACGCGTTCCTCGCACTCCAGCTCCACGCGCCCGATCTCGTTCAGCCGCAGCGTCTCGGCCGGCGCGGTGGCCAGCGTGTTGACGTCCACCATCCAGCGCACGCGGCGCACGGTGCAGTTGGTCGCCTTCGCGCCGGTGCGCAGCACGTACTGCTGCCCGGGCACCAGCGGGGCCTCCTGCATCCACACCATGTCGCACTCGACGCGCTGCGTCACCGCGGGGTCGCGGCCGATGCACACCACTACGTCGCCGCGGCTGCAGTCGACCTCGTCCTCGAACGTCAGCACCACGCTCTGCGGCGCCCACGCCACCGATGCGTCGCCGCCGTCCTCGGGCGCGCGCGCGATGCGCCGCACGCGCGTCTCCTTGCCGCTGGGCAGCACCTTCACGCGGTCGCCGGGCTTCACGCTGCCGCTGGCGATGCGCCCCGCGAAGCCGCGGAAGTCCAGGTCCGGGCGGATCACGCACTGCACCGGCATGCGGAACGCGGCGTCGGGGCTGGGCCGCTCGACGGGCACCGACTCCAGGAGCCCGAGCACCGGGCTGCCGCTGTACCACGGCGTGTTCGCGCTGCGCTCGACGACGTTGTCGCCGCCCAGCGCGCTGATCGGCACGACCACGGGGTCGGGGATGCCGATCCGCCCGCAGAAGTCCAGGAACTCGCGCTCGATCTCGCGGAAGCGCGCCTCGCCCCAGTCGACCAGGTCCATCTTGTTCACCGCCGCCACCACGTGGCGGATGCCCAGCAGGCTGGCGATGAACGCGTGGCGGCGCGTCTGCACGCTCACGCCCTTGCGCGCGTCGATCAGCGTGATCGCCAGCTGGCAGTGGCTGGCGCCCGTCGCCATGTTGCGCGTGTACTGCTCGTGCCCCGGGCAGTCCGCGATGATGAAGCTGCGGCGCGCCGTGGCGAAGTAGCGCCACGCGACGTCGATCGTGATGCCCTGCTCGCGTTCGGCCTTCAGTCCGTCGACCGCCAGCGCCAGGTCCAGCCCGCCGCCGGTCGTGCCGTGCACCTTGCTGTCGCGCTCCAGCGCGGCCAGGTGGTCCTCGTAGATGCGGCCGGTGTCGTGCAGCAGGCGCCCGATGAGCGTGCTCTTGCCGTCGTCGACGCTGCCGCACGTCAGGAAGCGCAGCAGCTCGTTCCGCTCGTAGCGGCCCAGGTAGTCCTCGACGCGCTGCCCTTCCGCAAGTGCCGGACCCTGCATCAGAAGTACCCCTCGCGCTTCTTCTCTTCCATGCTGCCCGACTGGTCGTGGTCGATCAGCCGGCCCTGGCGCTCGCTGGTGCGGGCCATCAGCATCTCCTCGATCACCTTCTCCAGCGTGTCGGCCTCGCTCTCGATGGCGCCGCTCAGCGGGTAGCAGCCCAGCGTGCGGAAGCGCACCTTCAGCATGCGCGGCTTCTCGCCTGGCTCGAGCGGCAGGCGCCCGTCGTCCACCATGATCAGCGTCCCGCCGCGCTCGACGACGGGGCGGGGCGCCGCCAGGTACAGCGGCACCACGGGCAGGCCGTGCTTCCAGATGTAGAGCCACACGTCCAGCTCGGTCCAGTTGGAGAGCGGGAAGACGCGGATCGACTCGCCCTGGTGGACGCGCGTGTTGTAGAGGTCCCACAGCTCCGGGCGCTGGTTCTTGGGGTCCCAGCGGTGGTGCCGGTCGCGGAAGCTGAAGACGCGCTCCTTGGCGCGGCTCTTCTCCTCGTCGCGGCGCGCGCCGCCGATCGCGGCGTCGAAGCGGTACTTGTCCAGCGCCTGGCGCAGCGCCTGCGTCTTCATGACGTCGGTGTGCACCTTGCTGCCGTGCGTGATCGGATTGATGCCCTGGGCCAGCCCCTCCTGGTTGGTGTGCACGCGCAGGTCGACGCCCAGGCGGCGCGCGGTGGCGTCGCGGAACTCGATCATCTCGCGGAACTTCCAGGTGGTGTCGACGTGGAGCAGCGGGAAGGGCGGCTTGGCCGGCCAGAACGCCTTCATCGCCAGGTGCAGGAGCACCGTGCTGTCCTTGCCGATCGAGTACATCAGCACCGGGCGCTCGAAGGCCGCCGCGGTCTCGCGGATGATCTGGATGGACTCGGCCTCCAGCTCGTCCAGGTGTGAGTGTTCGGTGCTCATCGGGGAATGCCGCCTGCGGGGCGGACGGCGATTGTAGGAACGCAGCGGACGGCGTGGGCCGGCGGGCCCGGTATCTTCGGCGCACCCGCGATGGCAGGCGCACCGACGATCCCCACCGCCGCCGACCTGCGTCTGCTGGCCAAGGTGGCCGTGACGCGGGCGCGGCTGCGGCTGTGCGCGCTCACGGGCCGCCCGCCGGTCGTCACCTACGCCACGTACCGGACGGCGTCGTCGTCCACGCACTGGGCGATCCGCCGCGCGCTGGGCACGCGCGCGATCAAGGCGCACGCGCTCTATCCCGGCCGGCTGGGCCGTCGCGAATCGCTCGACCTGCACGCCGTCGACGGCGCGGCCGTCCCCGTGAGCCGCCACGCCGGCGACTGGGCCGTCTCGCGCGAGATCGTGCTGCCGCGCCGCGCCGCGCGCTTCGTCATCCTGGTGCGCGACCCCGTCGCGGTCGCCGCGTCCCACTACTCGGTGTTCTCGTCGGGGCGCTCGTGGCTGCCCGAGGGGCTTGCGACGTTCGACTGGCCCGCCGACGGCGCGGCCGAGCCCGGCACGCTCGCGCGCCTGGCCGCCGGCATGTTCGACGGCGCGTTCCACTGGCGCCTGATGGACCGCTGGTTCGACGAGGACGTGCAGCCCGCGCTGGGCTGGGACGCGCTCGCGCAGCCGTTCGACCGCGAGGCCGGCCATGCGCAGCATCGCCACGGCCCGTGGGACATCCTGCTCATGCGCGCGGACCTTCCCGACGCGGCGAAGTCGGACGTGCTGTCGCGGTTCCTCGGCGTGCCGGGCATCGAGGTGCGGCGCGAGAACCGTTCCGAGGACCTGGGGCGCTCGGGACTCAGCGCGGCCGTGCGCCGCGCGATCCGCCTGCGGCCCGACGCGGTCCGCACGCTGCTGGACGGCCGGATGGCGCGTCACTTCTGGACCGACGCGCAGCGGGACGCGATGCTCGCGAAGTGGCTGGGCTGAACCGCGGCGAGGCACCGCGCAGCGGCGCCCCCTCCCCCCGGATCGATCACTCCTCGGCAAGCGCACGCACCAGGTGCGCTGGGTCGTGC
>JBEIFT010000168.1:0-6131 GCA_040382255.1 Phycisphaeraceae bacterium | reverse complement strand
GCCGGCGATCGCCATCGGGAAGGCGAAGTCGCGCAGGAAGGTCTCTTTCAGGTCGACGACGATGCACTCGGACGCACCGCTCTTGGTGGCCTTCTCGCCGATGCCCTGGAGCTCGCGCTCGCCCTGGCCGACGTCGGCGACGCAGGCGATGACCTCGCAGCCGTAGGTCTCCTTGAGCCAGGGGATGATGCAGGAGGTGTCGAGGCCGCCGGAGTAGGCGACGCAGACCTTCTTGGGCTTGTGGGCGGACGCGTTGGTGGTGGGGGTGTTCATGGTTCGGTTCCTGTCTCGGGGTGCGTGGTCGTTGGGGTGCGTGGGTGGAAGGTCAGTGTGCGTGCGCCGCGGCGGCCGGGGCGGGCTGGGCGGCCTTGGGAGCCAGCAGGTGGCAGAGGAGGGCGTTCTGCGCGTGCATGCGGTTCTCGGCCTGGTCGAAGGCCACCGAGTTCGCGGAGTCGATCACGTCGTCGGTGACCTCCTCGCCGCGGTGCGCGGGCAGGCAGTGCATGAAGAGGGCCTTGGGGCCCGCGATCGACATCAGCTCGCGGTCGACCTGGTAGGGCTCGAAGGACGCCTTCTTCCCGGCGCTGTCGGCCTGGCCCATGCTGATCCAGGTGTCGGTGTAGATGGCGAAGGCGCCCTTGACCGCGCCGACGTCGTCCGTCAGCTCGATGCGAGCGCCGGTGCGCATGCTGCGCGCGACGCACTGCGACACGATCCCGGGGTCCGGCTCGAAGCCCTTCGGCGTCACCACGGTGATGCCGAAGCCCATGATCGAGGCGGCCTCGATGAGCGAGTGGCAGACGTTGTTGCCGTCGCCGACCCACGCGATGCGGCCGTGGTTGAGGTCGAAGCCGCGCTCGACGAGCGTCTGCAGGTCGGCCAGCGCCTGGCAGGGGTGGTGCAGGTCGCAGAGCGCGTTCACGACCGGGACGCGGGTCGCGGCGGCGAGGCCCGTGATCGTGGCGTGGCTCCTCACGCGCGCGACGATCGCGTGGCACCAGCGCTCGAGGTTGCGGCCGTAGTCGGGCAGCGTCTCGCGCACGCCGAGCGGCGTGTCCTTGTGGTCCAGGTAGATGGCCTGGCCGCCCATGCGGAAGCAGCCCACCTCGAAGCTCATGCGCGTGCGCAGGCTCGGCTTCTCGAAGAGCATGCAGACGCTGCGGCCTGCCAGCGCGCCGGCGACATGGGCGGGGTTCCGCTTGAAGTCGGCGGCGGTCGCCAGGATGTCGGCGATCTCGTGCTGCGCCAGGTCGGAGAGGCGCGTGATGTCCTTGGTGCCGACGGGGTCGAAGCTGGTCATCGGACGGTGGTCCCTTCCGCAGCCGAAGCCGCGAACTGCGTGGAGGAAGTGGGCAGGACGCGCGTGCCGACGGAGGCGCCCTTCGCCAGCGACTCGAGCGCGGCGGGGTCGGCCCACGATGCGATCAGGACGGGGACGCCGCCCGCCTCGGCAGCCGCGACCGCGCCGCGGACCTTGGCGATCATGCCGCCCGTGACGGTGCCGTCGGCGACCAGCGCCTCGGCGCCGGCGGCGTCGAGCTGCGCGATGACGCTGCCGTCCTTCGCCTTGACGCCGGGCACGTCGGTCAGGAGCAGCAGGCCGCTCGCCTTCAGGATGCCCGCGAGCTGCGCGGCGGCGTCGTCGGCGTTGACGTTGAGGAAGCCGCCCGCCTCGCACACGGCGATCGAGGAGAGCACCGGCAGGTAGCCGCCGGCCAGGAGGTGCGCGACCAGCGCGCCGTCGCCGCCCGCCAGCTCGCCAACGCGGCCCGCGTCGAAGGCGTACTGCGTGGCCTTGCGTGCGCGGGCCAGGTGGCCGTCGCTGAGCGTCAGGCCCACCGCGGACGCGCCGCGGGAGAGCAGGAGGCCCAGGAGCTGCGTGTTCATCGCGCCGGCCAGCACGCCGGTCACCTGCTCGACGACGTCCGGCGGGGTGATGCGGATGCCCTCGCGGCGCTGGGTCTGGATGCCCAGGCGGTCCAGCTGGCGGTCGACCGCCTTGCCGCCGCCGTGGACGATGACGATGCCGCCCGCGTGCAGCTGGTGCATGCGCGCCAGCGCGTCGAACACGCCGGGGAACTTCGCGGCGTCGTCGAGGAGCGCGCCGCCGAGCTTGACGACCAGGGGAGCGGGGACGGTCACGACGCCACCTCCGACGCGATGCGGCGGGCGATGCCGAGGCCCGTCGTCTCGTCCAGCCCGAAGCGGACGTTGAACGCCTGCACGGCCTGGCCGGCGGCGCCCTTCGTCAGGTTGTCGATGGCGCTGGAGATCACCAGGTGCGTGCCGGACTCGTCCGTGCCCAGCGCGATGTCGCAGCAGTTGGTGCGTTCCACCGCGGCGATCGACGGCCATCGGCCCGCGGGCAGCAGGCGCACGAACGGCGCGTCGGCGTACGTGCGCTCGAGGCACGCGCGCGCGTCGGCAAGCGTGCGGCCGGGGGCGAGCTCGGCGTGGATCGTGCTCAGGATGCCGCGGTCGAGCGCGACCAGGTGCGGCGTGAAGAGGATGCGCGCGCCGGTCTCCTGCGCCATCTCGGGCTGGTGGCGGTGGCCCAGCACGCCGTAGGGCTGCAGGCTGACCTCGCAGAAGAGGCTCTTGACCGCGGCCGAGCGGCCGGCGCCGCTGACGCCCGAGGCGCTGTCGACGATGACCGCGCGCGACGTGTCGATGATGCCGGCGTCGACGAGCGGCCGCACGGGCAGGATGACGGACGTCGGGTAGCAGCCGGGGCAGGCGACCAGGTTCGCGGTGCGCAGCGCGTCGCCGGCCAGCTCGGGCAGGCCGTAGACCGCCTCGGCCAGCAGGCCCGCGTGCGAGTGCGGGAAGCCGTAGTGCTTGGGATAGAGCGCGGCGTCCTTCAGGCGGAAGGCGGCGGAGAGGTCGAGGACGACCGTGCCGGCGGCCAGGAGCGCCGGCGCCAGCTGCTCGCTGGCCTCGTGCGGCGTGGCCAGGAAGACCGCGTCAGGTTCGAGCGCCAGGATCGCGGCGGCATCGGCCGCGCGCACCGGCAGTTCCACCACGCCCGCCAGGCGCGGGAAGAGGTCGGCCATCGTCTCGGGCGTGCCTGACGCGGCGCGCTTCTCGCTGCCGAACAGGCCGACGATCTCGGCCGCGGGGTGCGCGGCCAGGATGCCTGCGAGCTCGGCGCCGGTGTAGCCGGGTGCGCCGACGATGACGATGCGGAGGCGTTCGCCCATGGTTCGGTGGGTCCTTGCCGCGGTCAGGCGGCGGGGCGCGCAAGGCGCTCGAGGGTGCGTGCGAGGGTCGCGGCGGCCTCGCCGTCGCGGGCCGCGATGAAGATCGTGTCGTCGCCGGCGATCGTGCCGAGCGCCTCGGGCAGGCCGGCGCGGTCGATCTCGATCGCCACGGCGTTGGCGTGGCCGCTGGGGGTCTTGACGACCACCAGGGTGCCGCCGCGGGCGACCGAGAGGAGGTGCTGGCGGAGGACGCCGGCCAGGGAGGCCTGGCGGTCCTCGGCGGGCAGGGCGGGGGCGGCGCCGGGCAGCATGTAGCCGTTGGGGCCCTTCACCACGCCCAGCTCGGTCAGGTCGCGGGACAGGGTGGCCTGGGTGACCGCGACGCCCTCACGGCGCTTGAGGAGCGACGCGAGTTCCTGCTGGCTCCACACCTGGTTCTCCGCGATGAGGGCGGCGATCCGGGCGCGGCGCTGGACGGGGCTGACGGCGGTGGCGGTCACGAATGCATGAATATACGCAGTCGTGCATGATTATGCAAGCGTGATTATTCAAGAATTCGGAGCGCCGGTGCCGCGGCGCTTCCCGGCGGCGGGGCCGGGCCGCCCCGGACAACGTCATCGCGTGTTCGGGCCTGGACGGCCGTGTTCAGGCCGGCGGCAGCGGGCGGGCGCGGCGGTCGGCCCCCAGCGCCACGTAGGTGAACGTGCCCTCGGTGACCTTCACCGTCCCGCTGTCGTCGTGGCGGCGGGCCCACGCCTCCACCAGGACGGTGACGCTGGTCACGCCGACCTTCGAGACCGCGCAGTAGCAGCTGACCTCGTCGCCCACGAAGACCGGCAGCTTGAAGGTCATCTGCGCGACCGCGACGGTGGCCACGCGCCCGTGCGCGCGGCGCCGCGCCAGGCTGGCGCCGGCGATGTCCATCTGGCCCAGCAGCCAGCCGCCGAAGATGTCGCCGGCGGGGTTCGCGTCCGCGGGGAACGCGAACGTGCGCAGCATCAACTCGCCGTGCGCCCCGGCGGGGCGGCCGGGGATGCCGTGCGCGTCCGTGCCGAACTCGGGGCTCACTCGTCGTCGCCCTCGTCGTCCGGCTCGTCCTTGATCTCGACGGCCTCGATCTCGCCCTTGCGTCCGGCGGCCTGCTCCTTGCGCTTCCACATCTCGATCTTCTGCCGGTCCGGCGAGATGATCGCGTTGATGCGCTTGCCGTTCAGGCGCGGCGCGGCCTCCAGCTTGCCCAGGTCCAGCAGGCGCTGGATCACGTCCTGAACGAGGCGGTCGCCGATGTCGCGGTGCGCCATCTCGCGGCCCTTGAAGCTGGCGACCAGCTGCACCTTGTGGCCCTCGAGGAGGAAGCGGCGTGCCTGCTGCACGCGGATGCTGACGTCGTGCGGGTCGATCTTCATCGAGCGGCCGAGGCGGACTTCCTTGAGTTCGCTCGCCTTCGACTTGCTCGCCTTGTTCTTCTTGGACTCCTCGTACTTGAACTTGCCGTAGTCCATGATCTTGCAGACGGGCGGGCGCGCGTCCGGCGAGATCTCGACGAGGTCAAGCCCGGCTTCCTGGGCACGGCGACGCGCGTCGTCGGTCTCGACGACGCCGATCATCTCGCCGTTCTGGTCGATCAGGCGCACCGGCGTGATGCGGATGCGCTCGTTCATCCTCGGACCGGAGGACGGTCCGTCGCGTCGCGGGCGGTCGCCACCGAACCCACCGGGGCGGGGCCCGGAACCGGAGGCGAACGGGGGACGACGGGGAGGGAAGCTGGAAATAGGAGAGTCCTTGCGGGGCCGGCGGCAGTCGTACGTGGTGCCCCCGGGTGGGCCGCCGCCGACCGGGGGACGCGGCATCGATGCCGCAAGGTTGAGACTGTACCCGCGCCGCGGCGCGGCAAGCAAACAGCGGCCAAAAGGCGGTCGAATCGGGTGGAATTGCGAGGATTGAACCCGGCGGGAAGGGGTCAGGCAGCCGGCGCATCGCCGCCTGCCGCGCGGCTCACGCCGCCCACGTCGGCTGCTCGGGCCGGGGCTCGGCGTGCGTCCAGCGGGTCCACAGGGTGCGGAAGGCGGGGGAGTCGACGGACGCCACCGGGAACGAGAGCGCGCCGTGCGGGCCGAGCGCCATGAGTCCGACCCGGCCCTCGACCTGGCTCGGAAGCACGAGCAGGATGGAGTCGGCGGAGGACCAGCGGCGTCCGCCGTGCTCGGCCCAACCCTGGCCGACCATGATGCGTCCGAGGCTTGGAGCCCGCCGGAAGAAGAGCGCTGATGCGGCGAGCATGACCGCGAACATCACCGCCGCGGTGCCGATGGTGGCGATCACGACGGTGGCGGCCTGCGCGCGCCCGGCCCATGCGAACAGCAGCAGGAGCCCGAGGCATGCGGCCAGCGTCGCCGCGCGGCGGACGGTCCATCGGCTCCGCGTGAGCGTGGACGCGGGCAGTTCCTCGGGTTCGACCGCGCCCGGCAGCGGGGCGATCGCCGACACGGCGGCCGCGTTCGACGCCGAGACGATCGCGATGCATGGCCCCGCCGCGCGGACCGCCTCGACCAATCGTGCGGCGTTGCCGGGATGCCCGCCGATCCGCACGAGGAGCATCGAGTGCCGCAGGAATTCCCGGGCGCGCGCATCCTGGCCCGGTTGCAGCATCCGCTCCAGGGCATCGGCGTGTCTTCGCTCGTGCGCGCCGCGGCGCAGGCGTGACCACGCCCAGCGCGCCGACGCGAACGCGAGGATGCCCGCCACCGCGCCGGCGATCGTGCCCATCGACGGCGCGAATCCCGCGCCGGCCGGGCCGAGCCGGCGGGCGACCACGTTCCCGGCCACGGCGCCCATCATCATCGCGACGGCGGAGGCGACCACCATCAACGATTGCCTGCGCCGCCATCGGCGGACCCGGTCCGGGTCGTCCTCGGGCGTCACGACGATGTC
>JBEIFT010000167.1:0-6245 GCA_040382255.1 Phycisphaeraceae bacterium | reverse complement strand
GGAACTTCTCGAACGTCCAGCGCGGCATCTTGACCACGACGTAGTCGATCGAGGGCTCGAAGCAGGCGCTGGTGTTGCCGGTGATGTCGTTCGTCAGCTCGTCCAGGCTGTAGCCCACGGCGAGCTTCGCGGCGATGCGCGCGATCGGGAAGCCGGTGGCCTTCGACGCGAGCGCGCTGCTGCGCGAGACGCGCGGGTTCATCTCGATCACGACCATCTCGCCCGTGTCCGGACAGATGCCGAACTGCACGTTGCTGCCGCCGGTCTGCACGCCGACCGCGCGCATGATCGCGAAGGCCGCGTCGCGCATGCGCTGGTACTCCTTGTCGGACAGCGTCATGATCGGCGCGACGGTCACGCTGTCGCCGGTGTGCACGCCCATCGGGTCGATGTTCTCGATGCCGCAGACGATGATGCAGTTGTCCTTGCGGTCGCGGACGACCTCGAGCTCGTACTCCTTCCAGCCCAGGACGCTCTTGTCGATGAGCACCTGGCCGATCATGCTGGCGGACAGGCCGCGGCGGATGATCTCCTCGAATTCCTCGAGGTTGTAGGCGATGCCGCCGCCGGAGCCGCCCAGCGTGAAGGCCGGGCGGATGATCGCGGGGAGGCCGCATTCCTTCAGGAACTCGCGCGCCTCGTCCATCGTGGTGACCGTGCGGCTGAGCGGCTGCTTCAGGCCCAGGCGCTCGACGATCTGCCGGAACGCCTCGCGGTCCTCGGCGCGGTGGATGACCTCGCGGTCGGCGCCGATCATCTCGACGCCGTGCTTCTGCAGGATGCCCTTGTCCCAGAGTGCGCACGCGCAGTTGAGCGCGGTCTGGCCGCCCAGCGTGGGCAGCAGCGCGTCGATCGGCGAGCCGAGCTCCTTCTCCTTCACGATGATCTTCTCGACCGCCTCGGCCGTGATCGGCTCGATGTACGTGCGGTCGCTGAACGCCGGGTCCGTCATGATCGTCGCCGGGTTCGAGTTCACCAGCACGACGCGGTAGCCCTCCTCGCGGAGCGCCTTGCACGCCTGGGTGCCGGAGTAGTCGAACTCGCAGCCCTGGCCGATGACGATGGGGCCGGAGCCGATGATCAGGATGGTCTGGATGTCCGTGCGGCGTGGCATCGTGGATCTCCCCGCCTGGGGCGGGTCCGGTGCGCGCGTCGGGCCCGGCCGCGGGCAATGCGGCGTGGTCGGGCCAAACTTGCGGGAGGATAGCGAAATCCGCGGGGAAATGCAGCCGTCCGTATGCTCATCCGCCGTGCTGCTGCAGGTCCTTGTCACCGTCGGGATTGCGATCGCCGCGCTGCTGGCGGTGTTCGTGCTGGCGTTGGCCCTGCTGGCGGCCGTCGGGTTCGTGGTGCGGGCCCGCAGCGGCGAGCGCCTGGCGTGGGGCGGCGTCGTGGGCGTGACCGAGGCGGTGGCGCGGCCGCTCGCGCGCTTCATCCACCGCACGCGCTGGGACGGTTTCGAGGACTTCCGCGCGCCGGAGGCCGGATTCGTGATCGTCGCGAACCACGCGAGCGGCCTCGACCCGCCGCTGATGCAGTTCGCGGTGCAGCGCCGCGTGCGCTTCATGATGGCGAAGGAGCAGATGCATCCCGCGATGGCGGGCTTCTGGCGCCGGCTGCAGGTGCTGCCGGTGACGTACACCGCGGCGGACGCGGCGATGTTCCGCGAGGCGGTCCGGCACGTGAAGGGCGGCGGCGTGGTGGGCGTGTTCCCCGAGGGCTCGATCGAGCGCCCGCCGTGCGTGCTGGCGCCGTTCGCAGAGGGCACGGGCACGCTGGTGGCGCTGACGAAGGCGCCGGTGGTGCTGCTGTGGATCCACGGCACGCCGACGGTCGGGAACGCGCTGCTCGACCCGCTGGTGCCGCGCGGGCGCGCGGTGGTGCGCTACGTGGGGACGTACGACTTCGCGGCCGAGGGCGTGCGGGACGCGAAGGCGATCACGGGGCGGTTGCGTGCGGAACTTGCGCGCGCGAGCGGGTGGCCGATGGCGGCGGATCCCGCGTCCGGCGCGACGCCCGCCTGACGCACGCGGCGTGGCCCGGGAGAGGGCGCCCCGGCTCACTTCAGCGCAAGCTCGACCAGCACCTCGGGCGTGGCGTCGCCGGGAACGTCGTCGCGCGCCATCACGCGCTCGACCATGTCGCGCGCGCTCGGCTTCGAGTGGCCCAGCTGCACCAGCACCTCGACGGCGTCGTGCGCGGCGGCCATCAGCCTGGATTCGGCCGAGACCGCGCGGCGCGGGGCGGAACCGGGCTTCGCGCCGGCCGCGGGACGGGCCCCGAGCTCGCGCACGAACGGGTCGACCTTGCCCTTCAGCTCGACGCAGATGGTCTCGGCGGTGCGCTTGCCGATCTCGGGAAGCGACTGCAGCAGCGCATGGTCGCGCGCGGCGATCGCCTCGGCCACCTGGTCGAACGGCAGCTGCAGCGCGCGCAGCGCCTTGCGGTTGCCGATGCCCTTCACCGTGGTGAAGAGCTCGAAGAACGCGCGGTCGGTCGCGGCGCGGAAGCCGATCAGCCGCGGCCAGAAGCTGGAGCCCTGCCCCTGCCCCTCCAGGTAGTGCAGCGTGTGGAAGCGCACCGGCTGGCCGATCGAGGCGGCGAGCGCCATCGTGTCGGCCGCGGGGACGAGCACCTCGTAGACGAGGTCGCCGCACTGGACGTGGGCGGCGCCGTCGTCGATGGCGATCAGGGTGCCGGTGAGCTGGGTGATCATGCGGACCTCGTGGCCTTGAGCTGCTCGGCGATGAAGACCTTGATGACGGACTGGCGGGTGACGCCGAGGTGCTCGGCCTCGCGGTCAAGCTCGGCGATCATCCACTCGGGGAAGTCGACGTTGACGCGGCGGATCGCCGCGCCGGGGCGGCGGGCGGTCGCGGGGTCGAGGTGCGGCACCACGCTGCCGCCGGCGTCGTGCGCACGGTCGATCGCGGCGGCCGCGACCGGTCGCCTGCGCGCCTGGGCAGCGGACTTCCTGCGCCGGGATTCAGCCTTCCGCTTCATACAGGCTCCTTTCCTCGCTGCGCGCGCGACGGACCGAGATGATCCGGATGCGCGCCGCGCGGCGCGTGACGATCGCCGACCAGAGCGCCCCGCGGGCGTGCCCGAGCACCAGCGTGCGGGGCTCGTCGATCGTTCGGGCGTCGATCTCCAGGCGGGCGGGGTCCATCCAGATCTCCTGGGCCTCGACGAAGTCGATCCCGTGCTTGGCGAGGTTGGCCGCGGACTTCCGCGGGTCGAACTCGAACTCCTGCATGGTATGGAATCTATACCTTTTTTGCAACAGCCCTCCGGTGCCCGGCCGATTTTCACTAACCTCCGGCCATGCGCCACGCGATGATCATGGCCGGCGGCGCCGGCACCCGGCTGTGGCCGATGAGCCGGCGGGCCGTCCCCAAGCAGCTGCTGCCGATCGCGGGCGGGAGCGGGTTGCTGGCAGCGTCCGCCGCGCGCGCCGAGCGCGTCGTGCCGGCGGGGAACCGCTGGATCTGCGCTTCCGAGGCGCACCGCGCGGCCGTCCGCGCGGCCGTGCCCGGCCTGGACGACGCGCACTTCCTGGGCGAGCCGTGCGCGCGCGACACCGTCAACGCGGTGGCGCTGGGCGCAGCCGTGATCGAGCGCGCGGACCCCGGCGCGGTCATGGCCGTGCTGACGGCCGACCACCTGATCGAGCCCACCGCGGAATTCGTGCGCGCCATGGACCTTGGCTTCCGCCTTGCCGAGGAGGACGCGCGGCGACTGGTGACCTTCTCGATCGCCCCGACGTCCGCGGCCACCGGCTTCGGCTGGGTCGAGCGCGGCGGGGCGGTCCCCGGGCACGAGGGCGCGTTCCGCGTCCGCCGCTTCGTCGAGAAGCCCGACCGCACGCGCGCCGAGGAATTCCTGCGCACCGGGACGTTCGGCTGGAACGGCGGCATGTTCGTCTTCCGCGCACGCACGGTGCTCGAGGCGCTCGACCGCTTCCGGCCCGAGGCGAGCGCCGGCGCACGCGAGGTCGCGGCCGCGTGGGGCACGCCTGCCGCACGCGCCACGATCGAACGCGTCTACCCCGCCCTGCCCGCGACCAGCTTCGACTACGCCGTGATGGAGCCCGCCGCGCGCGACGCCGAGCTGGAGGTCTGCACGGTGCCCATGGCGGTGGACTGGCGCGACATCGGCAGCTGGTCGGCCTACGCCGCGACGCTGCCCGCGGACGCCGCCGGCAACCGCGGGAACGCGCGCACGGTCCACCTGGACGGCGCGCGCGTCGTGGCGGTGAGCGACGACCCGTCGCACGTCATCGCGACGGTCGGGCTGCAGGACGTCGTCATCGTCCGGACCAAGGACGCGACGCTCGTCGTGCGCGCGGACCTCGCGGAGCGCGTCAAGGAGATCGCCGCCATCGTGCCGGAGGACGTGCGCTAGGTGCGGTACCTCGCGGTCGACCTCGGCGCCAAGCGCACCGGCATCGCGGCCGGCGACGACGTCACGCGGCTGGTGCAGCCCGTCGAGGTGCTGCAGGTGCCGCGCGGACCCGCGCTGATGGCCGCGCTGGCGAAGGCCGTCGACCGGCACGGGCCGGACGCGCTCGTCCTGGGGATCCCCATCAACATGGACGGCACCGAGGGCGCTGCAGCGAAGGACGTGCGCGCGTTCGCCGCGGAGCTCGTCGCGCGCACCGGCCTGCCCGTGCACCTGCAGGACGAGCGCCTGACCAGCTTCGAGGCCGACGCGCGCATGGCGCAGTCGGGCCGGACGCACAAGCAGAAGAAGGAGCTCCGCGACGCGCTCGCCGCGGCGGCGATCCTGGAAGACTGGCTGGACGCGAAACAGGGTTCGGGATAACCCGTACCTCTTTCGACGGAAATGGGAACGGGTTATCCCGAACCCAATTTCCGGCGTCAGAACGGGATGTTCAGCCCGACCTGCCCGCCGTACTGCTGCTCGTCGGTCATGAACAGGCCGTTGAACGACGCATAGGCGGTCAGGCCGCTCGGCATCGCCCATTCCATGCCCGCCTCGACCGAGCCGCCGTAGCGGGTCTCGGGGTCGGCGGTCACCGTGAAGCCCGGCAGGCCGCTGAACGAATTCGTCGCGGTGGTCGACCAGTCGCCGAGCGGCACCATCGCCGTGAATCCGCCGCCGACGTACGGGGTCAGCACCGAGCCTCCCATCCGCATGCCGTGCATGAAGCGCGCGCCGGCCGCGGGCTGGATCGCGTAGGCCTGCTGGTTGCCGACGGTCAGGTCGGCGCTGCCGGCGCCCGACTCGGTGTAGCCCTCGCGGTTGAACATGCCGAAGAAGGCGCGGGCATACGGCTGCAGGTACGTGTCGCCGCCCATCCACAGGTTGAGTCCGGTCTCGCCGCCGGCCGAGAGACCCCACTGGTTGTTGCTCGAGTTCGCGACGCGCACCACGCCGGGCACGTACAGGGTGCGCGAGCGGTCGACCATGCCGAACTGCCCGACCGCCGATCCCTCGACGTACCAGCGGCCCTTGCCGGGCACCCAGCTTCCGTAGACGCCGAAGTCGACGCCGTTCAGGTTGTTCGATTCGTCGACCAGGCCGGTCGTGATGTCCACCGACCCCGGCGCATAGCCGACGAACCCGCCGAAGATCGCGCCGTTGCCGACGTAGGTGTCGGCGCCCAGCATCGCGCCGCCGGAGACGACCGAGTACTTCGAGTCGGCCCACGTGTCGTTGGTCACGTTCTGCGCGTATCCGAAGCCGCGCGTCCAGACGCGCGACGCGATGTCCGGCGTCGCGCCGTTGAGCTCGGCGCCGAAGGGCCGCGACGCGCGCATCCCGCCCTGCTGCGCCCCCTGGCCCACGGCGGCCTGCGAACCGCCCGCACCCTGGCCGTCCGCCGGCAGCAGTCCGTTGCGGAGCTGCATCAGGCGCTTCATCGCGACGTCGCCGGCCTGGAACAGCTGGCCCATGGTCGCGTTGGGCATGGCGTACGGGTTCGCCAGCGAGGAGACGGCGAAGGTCGCGCTCGCGTACGGCCCGGCCGAGGTCAGCAGCAGCTGCGTGCCGACGTACTGGGCATCCGCCGAGGAGGCCGGATCCGCGATCAGCGCGTTCATCGCGACGACCGACGCATTGATCTGCGAGTTCTGGACGATGCCGATGTTGGCGTTGCGACGGACCGTGCCCGATCCGTACGGGACGTCCACGACGACGTTCGTGCTGGTGGTGCCGGGTCCGAGCGGGTCCGGGCCGGGGAAGCCGGTGATGGTGAGGGCGAAGTCGTTCGCGCCGTAGGC
>JBEIFT010000166.1:0-6304 GCA_040382255.1 Phycisphaeraceae bacterium | reverse complement strand
TCCGACGTGTTTTTGCGCGTCGGTAGGCTTCGTGGCGTGACCATCGCAGCCGCCATCGCCGCCGCCGTCGCGGGTGCGTCGCTTGCCGCGGACACGGCGCCCGAGGACGTGGACGCAGTGCTTGCCGAGCTGCGCTCCGAGGTCGCGGCCATCCGCGCCGCCCGCGACGCGGAATGGACCGACCGCGCGCGTGCCGAGCAGGTGCGAGCGGTCGCCCGCGACGTGCTGGCCGACTCCGCCACGCGGACGTCGTTCCTGGCGGCGGGCGCACAGTCCGGCTACGAGCCGGGGCGCGGGTTCTTCATCGCCGACGCGGGCGGTGCGTTCAGCCTGGGCATCACGGGCTTCACGCAGCAGCGCTTCGTGGCGAACTTCGGAAGCGATGCACCGGAACGGACGCCGTACGGCGTGAACGCGGTGTGGGGGTTCGAGGTGCACCGCACGCAGGTGTTCTTCGCGGGCACCGCGATCGATCCATCGATCACCTACCTGCTGGGCCTGCAGCTGGACCCGCAGCCCGACCCGGGCGACATGCCCATCGCGCGGACCAACCCCGCCGAGGCCGAGGGCGGGCAGCTGGAGATCAACTACCTGAACGTCACCAAGCGTTTGGCGGGCGGGTGGTGGGTGCAGGCCGGCAACATCTTCACGCCATGGGACCTGGAGAGCCACCTGTTCTGCGCGGCCAACGTGCAGTCGGGCGAGTACTCGGTCCTGAACTTCCTGTTCGGCGCGGGCTACACGTCGGGCGTGGCGGTGGGGGTGGACGGCGACGACGTCCGCTGGTCGGCGTGCTACGGCAACGTGATCGGGCTTGGCCCGAACCAGTGGAACTCGGCGTACAACCAGAGCTACGCCTTCAGCACGCGCCTGAACTGGCGCCTGGCCGGTGACTGGGCGCAGTACGCCGACGAATCCAGTTTCCGCGGCCAGTCGTTCGGCGCGTTCCTGGGACTGGGTGCCCGCGCCGAGAACGGGCGCGCGACCAATCCCGCGGGCTTCGCCTGGGGTGCGCAGTACGGCGCCACCGCCGACCTGACGCTGATGTTCGGCGGGGCGAACGTGCTGGCGGAGTTCGTGTGGATCCAGGACTACGTGCAGGCGAACCAGGCCGCCTGGGGCGCGTGGCTGCAGGGGGGCGTGTTCCTGACCGAGCAGGTCGAGGCCTTCGCCGGATGGACGGTGGTCAGCCTGCTGGGCACCCAGCAGTACGGGACCGCCGGGGTGAACTGGTACCTCCACCAGGACGCCCTGAAGGTGACCGCGATGGCGATGATCGCGGGCGGCGGCGACGAGGCGAACTTCTACGCCCTGTACCTGCCCGGCATGGGCCTGCTGGACGCCGACCACCCCAACAACGCCGCGTCGATGGTCCTGCAGCTGCAGATGGCGTTCTGAGCATCCGTCCGTGCCTTCCGCTGCAGGGATGCGGCCGCGGCAGCCGATCAGAGACCTGTACGATTCCCCTATGGACGCCGTTGCGCGCCCCATTTCGTCCCTCGCCCGCAAGGGCGCCGTGCTCGGCGTCCTGGCTGCGGCATGGGTGGGTGGCCGCGCCGGCGCGCAGACGCCCGCCGCCCAGCCCGCGCAGTCGACCGGCGACCCGGGTGACGTGCTTGCGCGCCCCGCGCCGTCGGTGGACGAGCTGCTGAAGCGGCTCGAGATGCTCGAGGACCGCAACCGCGAGCTGGAGAACAAGGTCACCGACCTCAATCGCCAGCAGGGCGAGGAGTGGCTTGGCGAGCAGCGCGCGTCGCAGATCCGCGAGATCGTGCACGACGTCCTGGCCGACAGCCAGCAGCGCGCGTCGCTCCAGGACGGCGGCATGATGGCCGGCTGGAACGACGGCTTTTTCATGGCGAGCAACGACGGCCGCTTCAAGATGGAGCTCGGCGGCTTCGTGCAGACGCGCTTCATCTGGAGCAACATCCAGGCCGGCAAGTTCGTCGCGCCGGGCGCGAACGCGAGCAACACGCTGGTCGGCGACCGCACCGCCAACCGCTACGCCTTCGACACGCCGAACGTCCAGCTTTGGACGAACGGCCACGTGTTCAGCCGCGACTTCACGTACATGGTGAAGGCGCGCTTCTACCAGCAGATCGCGACCGACTTCCAGAAGGGCGCGAACGCGGTCCCCGGCAACGTCGATTTCTCCGGCTTCGAGCTCATGGACGCATGGGCGCGGATCAACCTGGACGACAACTGGTCGGTGCGCGCGGGCCAGTACCGCACGCCGTTCTCGCGCGGCTTCCTGACGCTGGAGCAGTACCAGATGTCCGCCTCGCGCTCGGTGGTCGACTACCACTACGCGCTGGGCTACACGCAGGGCCTTGAGCTCGAGTACGGCAACGACGAGTTCCGCGGGCGCTTCAGCGTGAACAACGGCGAGCTGGACAACCTGATGGGCGATGCCTACGCCGTCTACTCGAACGGCAGCTTCTACAAGGTGTATCCCACCGGTTCGTACGGCGGGCAGAACGCGCCGTGGTGGGAGCAGAACACGCAGCTCAGCTTCACCGGCCGCATGGAGTGGAAGCCGATGGGCGCGTGGAACCAGTTCCGCAGCCAGACCAGCCCGGCCGGCGAGCCGCTGGCGATGCTGTTCGGCCTGGGCATGCACTGGCAGGAATCGCGCCCGTACCAGAGCAACACCGCCACGCAGAACCAGTCCGACCCGATGAACCAGTGGTTCGCGGCGACGATCGACGGCCAGGTCAACTTCGGCGGGGCGTCGATCTACGCGGCGGGCTTCTTCAACTACATCTCGTCGCCGGGCGCCATCCTGACCCAGTACGGGTCGAACATCAACGCCACGTTCGACATGGGCGACATCTCGATCGCCGCCTTCGAGGTGCAGGGTGCCGTGTACCTGATGCCGAAGGTCGAGCTGTTCGGGCGGTACGAGTTCGGCTACATCGGCGGCGTGAACAACGCGACGATGTCGGCGAACAACGTGCCCAACCTCGAGAACCCCAGCACCATGAACCTGCTGACGGCCGGCGTCAACTGGTACCTGGACGGCCAGGACCTGAAGTGGACGACCGACATGGGCGTGGCCCTGACCGACTTCCACCCGTGGTTCACCGACATGGAGGCCGGCTGGCGTCCGTCGAACGCGGGCGAGTTCGTCTTCCGGACCCAGCTGCAGCTGATGTTCTGACGCCGGAAACGGCCGGAAACGACGGGAAACGCCGGGGAACCCGCGCAAGGGTCGGCGGCGGTGCGTCACCTATCATCCGGCGTCCATGACCGCCGTCCACCGCGTCGAAGTCCGCCCGAAGCCAGGCATGCGCGACCCGCGCGGGGAGCGCGTCCTGCGGCAGGCGGAATTGGTCGGCCTGCCGCGCCCCGCGCATGCCGAGCACGCCGCCGTCTACCTGGTCGAGGGCGACCTGACCGCCGCGCAGGTGCAGGCGATCGCCGGCAGCCTGCTTGCCGACCCGGTGACGCAGGTGGCCGAGGTGACCGCGCCCGGCGCCCGCCCCGCGGTGCGCGCGGGCGCGACCGTCGAGGTGCATCCGCTGCCCGGGGTCACCGACCCCGCCGCCGAGAGCGTCGAGCTGGCGGTGCACGCGATGTTCGGCACCGCCGTGCGCGTGCGCACCGGCGACCGCTTCGACCTGGCGGGCGTCGGCGCCGACGTGGCGCGCGCGCTGGCCGAGCGCGCGCTGGCGAACCCGGTCATCCAGGGCATCCACGACGGGCCCTGGCACCCCGAGCGCTTCCCGACCGGCCGCCGCTACGACCTGCGCGTGGTCGAGGTCCCGCTGACGACGCTGGGCGATGCCGAGCTCGAGCGCCTGAGCCGCGACGCGCACCTGTTCCTCTCGCTGGACGAGATGCGCGCGCTCCAGGCCGAGTACCGCCGCCTTGGCCGCGAGCCGCGCGAGATCGAGCTCGAGACCCTGGCGCAGACGTGGAGCGAGCACTGCGTCCACAAGACCCTGAAGAGCACCGTCCGCTACCGCGAGGCGAACCTGGCGCCGGGCCAGAAGTCGCTGGTCGGCGCGGGCGCGGCCGGGCGGCCCGGCCACGTGGCCGCGGACGACGGCAGCGTCACGATCCGCAACCTGCTGAAGAGCACCGTGGCGGCGGGGACGTTCGAACTCATCGACGAGACGCGCGCCGACCGCATCGACTGGTGCCTGTCGGTGTTCGTGGACAACAGCGGCGTGATCGCCTTCGACGACCATCACGCCGTCTGCTTCAAGTGCGAGACGCACAACCGCCCCAGCGCGATCGAGCCGTACGGCGGCGCCGCGACGGGCATCGGCGGCTGCATCCGCGACATCATGGGCACGGGCCTGGGCGCGAAGCCCATCGCCGCGACCGACGTCTTCTGCGTGGCGCCGCTGGACATGGCTGGCGTGCCGGCCGGCTGCCTGCCGCCGCGGCGCATCCTTGGCCAGGTGGTGGCCGGCGTGCGCGACTACGGCAACCGCATGGGCATCCCCACGCTGAACGGCGCGGTGTGGTTCGACCCGCGCTACGTGGGCAACCCGCTCGTCTACTGCGGCGTGATCGGCACCATGCCGCGCACGATGGTGAAGGGCGGCGCGCGCCGCGGCGACCGGATCGTCGCGATCGGCGGCCGCACGGGCCGCGACGGCATCCACGGCGCGACGTTCTCGAGCGCCGAGGTCGAGCACGGCCACTCCACCGAGTTCAGCCACGCGGTGCAGATCGGCAACGCGATCACCGAGAAGAAGATGCTGGACGCGATGCTGGCCGCGCGCGACCAGGCCGACGGCCCGCTCTACAGCGGCCTGACGGACTGCGGCGCGGGAGGCTTCAGCAGCGCGGTTGGCGAGATGGCGAAGGACGTCGGCGCCACCGTGCACCTGGAGCGCGCGCCGGTGAAGTACGACGGCCTGAGCCCGACCGAGGTGTGGATCAGCGAGGCCCAGGAGCGCATGGTGCTCTCGGTGCCGCCCGCGAAGGTCGCGCGCCTGCGCGCGGTGTGCGAGGCGTACGGCGTCGAGGCCTGCGAGCTGGGCGAGTTCGGCACGGCCGACGGCATGATCCGCCTGTTCTGGCACGGCACCGAGGTCGGCGCGCTGGACACGCACTTCCTGCACGAGGGCGTCCCGATGCCCACGCGCGAGGCGACGTGGGACGCCGCGTGGAGCGCGGCGCAGGTGCCGCCCGCCGGCGACGGCCGCGGCGTGGGCCCGCGCCTGGTGGACACGGCGTGCGCGCTGCTGGCGCACCCGAACCTGGCGAGCAAGGCGTGGATCATCCGGCAGTACGACCACGAGGTGCAGGGCGGCAGCGTGGTGAAGCCGCTCGTCGGCGTCGGCGACGGCGGGCCGTCGGACGGCGCGGTCGTCCACCCGGTGCCCGGTTCGCCGCGCGCGCTGGCGATCGCGAACGGCCTGGCGACGGGCTGGAGCGCGGACCCCTACGCGATGACGCTGGCCGCGATCGACGAGTGCGTGCGCAACCTGGTGTGCGTGGGCGCGGACCCGGCGCGCATCGCGATCCTGGACAACTTCTGCTGGCCGTCCTGCGACGAGCCGCGCAACATGGGTGCGCTGGTGCGCGCGGCCGAGGCGTGCTACGACGGCGCGCACGCGTACCGCACGCCGTTCATCAGCGGCAAGGACAGCCTGAAGAACCAGTTCCGCACGCAGGACGGGCGGACGATCATGATCCCGCCGACGCTGCTGATCTCGGGCTTCGGCATCGTGCCCGACGCGCAGCGCGCGTGCACGATGGACCTGAAGGCCGCGGGCAACGTGCTGGTGCTGGTGGGCACGACCGGGAAGCGCATGGGCGGCAGCCACCGTGCCATGCTGGGCGCGTGCGGCCACCCCGATACGCGCCTGCCCGACGTCGATCCCGCGCGCGGCGCGCGCACCGCGCACGCCGTGGCCGCGTGCATCGCGCACGGCGCGGTCCGTTCGGCGCACGACCCGAGCGAGGGCGGCCTGCTGCCGGCCCTTGCCGAGATGTGCTTCGCCGGCGGCCTGGGCGCGCGCATCGATCTCTCGCACGTGCCCGTTGCCGGCACCGACGTCCCGGACGAATGCCGCGCCTTCGCAGAGGATCCGCACCGCTACCTGCTGGAGATCGAGCCTTCGAAGCTCGGCACCGTGCAGGCGCACCTCGACGGCATCCCGCACGCGGTGATCGGCACGGTGACGGACGAGCCAACGCTCGAACTCGTCGGCGTGCGCGTCCCGCGCGAATCCACGCCCATCTCCGCGCTGCGTTCGGCGTGGAACACCTCGACCGGAGGATGACCATGGCAGACCACGGACCCAAGGCCCTCGTCATCACCGCCGCAGGCATCAACTGCGAC
>JBEIFT010000165.1:0-6426 GCA_040382255.1 Phycisphaeraceae bacterium | reverse complement strand
GGCGCGAGGCCGCCGCCCGCCAGGCGCAGGCGCAGGTCGCCGAGGCTCGCGCGACGCTGGCGCGGCTGCGCGCCGGAGCGATGCCCCAGGACGTGGCGGTCGCCGAGGCGGCGGTGCTGCGTGCCGAAGCGGCCGTGCGAGCGGCACAGGTGGACGTGGAGCGGCTGACGGTCACGGCGCCGATGGACGGCACGGTGCTCGACGTCAACGTGCGGCCGGGCGAATTCGCCGCCACCGGCGGCGCGGGTGAAGCGTCGATCGTGCTGGGCGACGTCGACACGATGCACGTGCGCGTGGACATCGACGAGAACGACGCGTGGCGTTTCCGGCCGGGCGCGGCCGCACGGGCGACGCTTCGCGGCAACAGCTCGATCAGCACCGACCTGTCGTTCGTGCGGGTCGAGCCCTACGTCGTGCCCAAGCGGAGCCTGACCGGATCGAGCATGGAGCGCGTCGACACGCGCGTGCTGCAGGTGATCTATGCGTACCCCGCCGCCCGGCTGCCGGCATATGCGGGGCAGCAGGTCGACGTCTTCGTCGAGGCCGGCCCGCGGTTCCCCGAGGGTGGCGCCGGCCCGAAGGGCGACGCGCCGGGCGCCGGGACGCCCGGGCCCGCGGGTGCCCGCTGATCGATCGGCGGTGCCTATCCTGCGACGCACCGCATGCTCGCAGCCACGCCCACGCTCCTTGCCCGGCAGGCGCTCTACGGCCGCCTGGACGTGCTCTCGCCGGCATTCGAAGGCTCGTGGCGCTGGGTGACCTTCGCCGCGATGGCGTTGCCGCTTGCGGTGGTCTGGTGGGCGATCCTGGGCCGGCGCTGGCGCCCGGACGGCGTGCGCCGCTGCCCGCGCTGTGCGCACGAGTTCGACCCGGCGTCCGCGTTCGCCGCGTCCGACGGCGTGCGCTGCGGCGAATGCGGCACGGTCACGCACGACGAGCGCCGCGCACTGCGCCGCCGCGGACGGTGGGCGGTCGCCGGCGGCGCCGTGGTGGCCGCGCTTCTGCTCGCGATGCCGTACCTGCTGTGGCAGGGCGCGCACTACGTGGTGGCCTGCGCGCTGCTGCCGCGCTGGGTCGAGCGCGAGCGCGCGGCGTTCGCCGACGGCACCGGCGTGGCGCGGCAGGTCGACCCGGTCCAGGCATGGCTTGGGTGGGAGCCGCCGCTCGGCGGGTCGCCGCGCTGGGCGGATCGCTACGGCTGGCGCGATGCCGAGCGCGTGCTGGTCGGCGTGCCCGGCCTGCATGGCGGCGCGCCCGTGATCGAGATCGACGGCCCCGTCGGTCCGCCGCCCTACGCGTTCGGCGTGCAGGCGCCGGGGGCAGGCTGGCCGCCGCCCGGCATGCCCGACGTCGGCTCGCCCGGCTTCGGCGGCGACCTGGACGGCGACGGCCGCGGCGACGTCTGCATCGGCTCGATCAACACGGGAAGCGGCGGCGGCATCGTGTGGGGCTGCATCGATCCCGGCGCGACGACGGACGCCGCCGTGATCCGCACCGTCGGCGACGGCATCTTCCGCCGCGACGAGCAGCGCGGCGACTGGACCTTCCTGCGCATCTGCCACGGCTTCCGCTACCAGGTCACGCCCGGCGCCTACGCGCAGGACCTGCTGGTCACCTGCACGTGGGACCGCGAGCGCCGCGCGTGGACCGACAACGCATCGCGCATGCGGCGTGCGGCCGACACGTCGCGCCTTGCCGCCAACGCCAAGGCCGCGCGGGACTCCTTCGACGCATGCCTTGCCGCCGCCGCGAAGTCCGGCCGCCTGGGCGACACGCAGCAGGCATCGCCGATGGACGCCGCGCTGGCCGCGCTGCGCGAGGGACGCGCCGGCGAGGGCGACTACCTGCCGTGCCCCGAGATGATCGGCGCCATGGTGGCCGGCGTGCAGGAGCTGATCGCTTCCGGCCACGGCCGGGAATGGGAGGAGTGGGTGCGCGTCGCGTGGCCCGAGGCGGCGACCGCGTCGTTCCGCGACCGTTTCATCCACGACATCCGCCGTGCGCTGGACGCCTGCGAGTGCGCCGCGTTCCTGAAGGAGCTGAACGGCCTGCGATGACGACCGACGCCGCCGGCATCGTCCTGCTTGCCGTTTCCGGTGCGTGCGGCTGCGTGCTGCGTGCCTGGGTGCGCGATGCGCTGCTGCGGCGGTTGCTCGCGACGTGGTGGTCGGTCGCGATCATCAACCTGGTGGGTGCGTTCCTGATGGGCATCGCGGCGGGCGGCACGCAGGCGCTCACCGACGCGGGCGGCACGTGGGCCCCGGTGATTGCCGCCGGCGTCCTGGCGGGTTGGACCACGTACTCGGCGTTCACCGTGGACGTGTTGCAGCTCTGGTTGCGCGGCCGGCGCGGCCAGGCCGCGGCGCTGTGGGCAGTCACGCTGCTCGGGTCGCCTGCGCTCGCCTTCGCGGGCGGCGCGCTGGCGCGGACGGCGGCGGGGAGTGCCGCATGAACGGTTCGAACGACGCACCGCCGCGGGTCGACGCGCATGGACGGCCCGAGCGCCTGGCCGAATGGAAGCTGCTGCTCGCGACGTTCGCCGGCGGGCTGCTGGGCAGCGCCGCGCGCGCGGGCGTGCGGGCCGCGTTCGGCGCCGCGGGGTTGGCGGCGTGGGGCACGCATCTGACGGTGAACGGGCTCGGCGCGTTCGCGGCCGGCTGGCTCTTCGCGCGCCTGGCTGCCGCCGACGCCGACGGTCGCCCGGTGGGCCTGCCGCACCTCCGCCGCGTGCGCGAGCACCTGTGGTCCGTCGGGGTGCTGGGCGGCTTCACCACCGTGAGCGGATTCGCGTGGGACGCAGCGCAGGCGGTGGACGAAGGCGACCACGTCCGCGTGGCCGTGATCCTGGCGTTCAACGGCGTGGTCGGCATCGCCGCCGCGACCGCCGGCTGGAAACTCGGTAAATGAAGCGGGGCGCACTTTCGCCGCGAACCGCGCTCGGCCGATCTCGTACCCTCTCCCCCATGCGAACCTGCCTCGCCCTTGCGGTCCCTGTCCTTGCGCTCGCTGCCTGCGCGCAGCCGTACGTCGAGCCGCGGCTCGGCTTCATCCCGAAGTCGGTGACGCTGGTCGATGGCCCCGGCCCCGACGAGTCGCACCAGTGGATCGATCCCGCCGCCAGTGCCTCGGAGTACGGTTCGATCCAGATCGACCAGGTGCGTCCGGTCACCACCGGCCATTACGAGGTCTCGGACGAGGACATCAAGCAGGTGTGCGCACTGCTCGAGGGCCGCCTGCGCAAGGAATTCGTCGGCTGGCAGGGCACCGGTCCGAAGACGCTGGTGATCCACACCGCGCTGACGGCGCTGCGCGCGAACGACCCCGCCCGCAACGTGCGGTCGATGGGCACCGACAACCGCGTCGATCGCGGCTACGCGGCATGCGAGATCTACTGCACCGACGGCGCCACGGGCCCCGTGGTGGCGGCGTACATGGAGACCAGCCACCTGGGCCGGCGCAGCACGAGGCGCATGGGCGAGCTTGGCACGATCGAGGGCGTGGTCGACGACTGGACGTTCGCGCTGAAGGCGCTCTTCAAGAAGGCGAAGCCCGTCGACTGACGGGCTTCGCGGGGTGAAACCCGGATTTCGCGCATCCCGCGCGCCGCGGCCGCCCGCGGCGCGTGTTGGCGCGCTCAGGCCAGGTCGAAGCGATCCAGGTTCATGACCTTCGCCCACGCCGCGACGAAGTCGTGCACGAACTTCTCCTTCGCGTCGTCGGCCGCGTAGACCTCGGCCAGCGCGCGCAGCTCGGAACTCGAGCCGAACACCAGGTCCACGCGGCTGGCCGTCCACTTCGGCTGGCCGGTCGCGCGGTCACGGCCCTCGAACGTCTCCTCGCCGGGGCAGGTGGGCTTCCACGTCGTGCCCATGTCCAGCACGTTGACGAAGAAGTCGTTCGTCAGCGCACCCGGGCGCGCGGTCAGCACGCCCAGCTTCGAGCCGTCGTGGTTCGCGCCCATCGCGCGCATGCCGCCGACCAGTGCCGTCATCTCGGGCGCGGTCAGCGTCAGCAGGCACGCGCGGTCGACCAGCAGGTGCTCGGAGTGCTGCGCGTGGCCCGTGCCCAGGTAGTTGCGGAAGCCGTCGGCTTTCGGCTCGAGCACCGCGAACGACGCGACGTCGGTCTGCTCGGCGGTCGCGTCGGTGCGGCCCGGGGCGAACGGCACCGTCACCGCGACGCCCGCGGCCTTCGCCGCCTGCTCGACGCCGGCGCAGCCCGCCAGCACGATCATGTCGGCCATCGAGATGCGCGTGCGGCCACCGGCCTGCGCGGCGTTGAATTCGCTGCGGACGGCCTCCAGCGCGTGCAGCACCTTGGCCAGCTCGGCGGGGTTGTTGACCGCCCAGTCCTTCTGCGGGGCCAGCCGGATGCGCGCGCCGTTGGCGCCGCCGCGCTTGTCCGTGCCGCGGAACGTCGAGGCCGACGCCCACGCGGTGGTCACCAGCTGCGGCACCGTGAGGCCCGCGCCCAGCACCTTGGCCTTCAGCGCGGCCACGTCCTGCGCGTTGACCAGCTCGTGGTCGACGGCCGGCACCGGGTCCTGCCAGATCAGCCGCTCCTTGGGAACCAGTGGTCCCAGGTAGCGCGCCACCGGGCCCATGTCGCGGTGCGTCAGCTTGAACCACGCGCGCGCGAACGCGTCGGCGAACGCCGCGGGATCCTGGTGGAAGCGGCGCGAGACCTTCTCGTACGCGGGGTCCATGCGCAGCGCCAGGTCGGTCGTCAGCATCACGGGCGCGTGGCGCTTCGACGGGTCGTGCGGGTCCGGCACGGCGGTCGCGGCGGACGCGTCGGTGGGCACCCACTGGTGCGCGCCGGCGGGGCTCTTCGTCAGCTTCCACTCGTAGCGGAAGAGCGTCTCGAAGTAGCCGTGGTCCCACGTGGTGGGGTTCGGCGTCCATGCGCCCTCGAGGCCGCTGGTGATGGTGCTGGCGCCGTTGCCGGTGCCGAAGCTGTTCTTCCAGCCAAGGCCCATTTCCTGCAGCGCCGCGCCTTCGGGCTCGCGGCCCACATGCTTGCTTGGATCGGCCGCGCCGTGCGTCTTGCCGAAGGTGTGGCCACCCGCGATCAGCGCCACGGTCTCCTCGTCGTTCATGGCCATGCGCGCGAAGGTTTCGCGGATGTCGCGCGCCGAGGCGAGCGGATCGGGCTTGCCGTTGGGGCCTTCGGGGTTCACGTAGATCAGACCCATCTGCACCGCGGCGAGCGGATTCTCGAGCTGGCGGTCACCCTCGTAGCGCTGATCGGCCAGCCACTGGCGCTCGCTGCCCCAGTAGGTGGTGTCGGGTTCCCACAGGTCGGTGCGGCCGCCGCCGAAGCCGAAGGTGCGGAAGCCCATCGATTCCATCGCCTCGTTGCCGGCGAGAATCATGAGATCGCCCCACGACAGCTTGCTGCCGTACTTGCGCTTGATCGGCCACAGCAGGCGACGCGCCTTGTCCAGGTTGGCGTTGTCGGGCCAGCTGTTCAGCGGCGCGAAACGCTGCATGCCCGAGCCGCCGCCGCCGCGACCATCGCTGGTGCGATAGGTGCCGGCGCTGTGCCAGGCCATGCGGATGAACAGCGGGCCGTAGTGACCCCAGTCGGCGGGCCACCAGGGCTGCGAGTCGGTCATGAGTGCGCGCAGGTCCTTGCACACGGCGGCCAGGTCGAGCGACTTGAACGCCGTGCGGTAGTCGAAGCCGCCATTCATGGGATCGCTCTTGGGCGAGTTGCGATGCAGCGGCGTGAGATCGATCTGGTTCGGCCACCATGCGCGGTTGGTGGCGCCCTCGGCGGGGTTCTTCACGAAACTGCCCGCGAAGGGGCACTTGCTGGGGGCGGCGGTGCTCATGGTCTGCTCCTGTTGGAAATGGCGAGGGTCAGCAAAGGTATGCCGTTTGCGCTCCAGTTTCCAATGCTGCGGAATGGCCGAGGGTTGGCGCATGGCTGTCCGGTCTGTGGCCAGCGTTTGGGAAGGCCACGACCAATCGAGGCGTTCTGGGCAGTTGCCTCATCCAGCGGCCAACTTTGAGCGAAGCCTCGTTCTCGCGTGCATCTCGGAGCGCCACGCTCGTGGCGTCCATCCTGTTTCCGGTCCGGCCACCCCGATTGTCCATGCTCAAACCCATGCCGAATTCTTCCCGCTTCCTTGCATTTCTCCTCGCCCTCGTCGCCGGCGTTCCCTGCGCCTTCGCGGAACCCGGCCCTTCGACGCGTGCAGGCGAACCCAACCTTGAGCTTGACGGTGGCACCAAGGGGTGGCAGACGGTCCTCGATGGCGTGATGGGCGGGCGGTCGACGGGCCGCATCGTGGCGGGCGACGGTGGCACGCTGCAGTTCTCTGGGGAACTCTCGCTCGAGAACAACGGCGGCTTCTCCCAGATTCGCACGGCGGTGCCCGAGGGAACGTTCGCGGGCAAGAAGGGGCTTGTGCTGCGGGTG
>JBEIFT010000164.1:0-6523 GCA_040382255.1 Phycisphaeraceae bacterium | reverse complement strand
GCCGGTGGACGTTCCCATTGCAATCGTCGTGCTGCCATTGCCGCAAGACGACAAGTCCGCAGGCCTACAGAGCCGAGCACGGACCGGAGGGGGCCTCATCAAGCGTGTTTTCCCCGTCGGCGCCCTTTCGCCGGCGGGGAAGTGTCTGAGCGACTGAGGCCCCCTCTGGTCCGCGCGCATGGCGACCAGGTGCCTTGCGCATGGCGACCAGGTGCCTTGAAGGCCCTGGGAAATCGGTACATGGTTATCCCGAACCCAATTTCGGAGTCCGTACGATGCGCCCGTGACCACCCCCGCCACCGACGAGCACGCCGGATACCGCTCCCCGCTGGAGGCCCGCAACGCCAGCCGCGAGATGCGCGCGGCGTGGAGCGCGCGACGGAAGTTCGGCACCTGGCGCCGCATCTGGCTGGCGCTGGCCGAGGCGCAGCACGAGGTCGGCCTGCCCGTCACGCGGGCGCAGCTGGACGAACTGCGCGCGCACCTGGACGACATCGACTTCGCCGCCGCCGAGACCCACGAGGCCCGCCTGCGCCACGACGTGATGGCGCACGTGCACACGTTCGGCGATGCGGCCCCGGGCGCGCGCGGCATCATCCACATGGGCGCGACCAGCCAGGACGTGGTCTGCAACGCCGACATCCTGGTGCTGCGCGAGGCGCTCACGATCGTCGCCCGCAAGCTGGCCGTCGTCGTGGACCGCGCCGGGCACTTCGCGGCCGCGCACCGCGACCTGCCGACCCTGGGCTTCACGCACTACCAGCCGGCGCAGCCCACCACCGTCGGCAAGCGCGCCACGCTGTGGGCGCAGGACTTCGCCGTCGCGCTGGGCGACGTGGAACTGCGCCTGGATGGCCTTCGCCTGCGCGGCCTGCGCGGCGCGACCGGCACCCAGGCCTCATACCTGGGCCTGCTGGGCGGGGACCGCGCGAAGGTCGACGACCTGGAGCGCCGCTTCGCCGCGAAGCTCGGCTGGCCGGGCGACCGCACGTGGGCCGTCTGCGGCCAGACCTATCCGCGCCTGGCCGATGCGCAGGTGCTGGGCAGCCTGGCGATCGCCGCCGCGGCCGTGCACAAATGCTGCAACGACCTGCGGCTGCTGGCGAACCTGAAGGAAGTCGAGGAGCCGTTCGAGAAGGACCAGATCGGCTCGAGCGCCATGGCCTACAAGCGCAACCCGATGCGCTGCGAGCGCGCCACCGGCCTCGCGCGCTTCGTGATGAACCTGCAGCACAACGCGCTCGACACCGCCGCCACGCAGTGGTTCGAGCGCACGCTCGACGACAGCTCGAACCGTCGCCTCTCGCTGCCCGAGGCGTTCCTGGCGCTCGACGGTGCGCTGGACATCATGGCCAACGTCCTGGGAGGGCTGGTCGTCTACCCCAAGACCATCGAGGCGCACCTGATGGCGGAGCTCCCCTTCATGGCGAGCGAGGACATCCTGCTGGCCGCGACGAAGCGCGGTGCCGACCGGCAGGACGCGCACGAGGTGATCCGCACGCACAGCCAGGCCGCGGCGCACGCGGTGAAGGCCGAGGGCAGGCCGAACGACCTGCTGCAGCGCCTGCGCGGCGAGCCGATGTTCGCCGGCCTGGACCTGGACCGCGTGATGGACCCGAAGGCCTACGTCGGGCGCGCACCGGAGCAGGTCGACCGCTTCGTGGCCGAGGTCGTCGAGCCGATCCGCGGCCGCTGGCGCGACGCCCTGGCCGCCGAGCCGACCCTTCGCGTCTGAGCCCACGAACCATGCCGATCCAGCGCCTTCGCCCCGAATCCACGACGCTCCTGGTGATCGACATCCAGGAGCGCCTGATGCCGACGATCGCCGCCGCCGAACGCGTGGCGACCAACAGCGCGCTGCTGGCGCGGGCCGCCGGCCGCCTGGGCATGCCGGCCATCTGCACCGAGCAATACGTGCGCGGCCTGGGCCACAGCGTCGCCGGCGTGCGCGAGGCGCTTCCCCCGGGAACGACGGTCATCGAGAAGACGCGTTTCAGCGCGCTGGTGGAAGGCACGCGCGACGCATTGCGCGCGGCCAACCGCCCCACCGTGCTGGTATGCGGCGTCGAGGCCCACGTCTGCGTGCTGCAGTCCGTGCTGGACCTGGTGGCCGCCGGCTGGACGGTGTTCTACGCAACCGATGCGATCAGTTCAGGCCAGGTCGACCAGGTGGCGCCCGCGTTCCGCCGCATGGAGCGCGCCGGCGCGCTGCCCACCGGCACCCTGGGCGCGATGTACGAACTGATGGGCGACGCCGCGCACCCCGCGTTCAAGGACATCCTGGCGCTGGCGAAGCAGGTGCAAAAGGAAGCCTGACGCGCCGCGGGGCGCGTCAGGCAGGTTTCCGGACGGGATCGTGCCGAGGCGTCAGTCCTTGTCGCCGCCCTCGGACGCGTCGCGCATGTTCAGGACATCCTGGCGGACGGCCTGCGCGCACTCCTTGATCTCCTGCATCGTCTTGCGGACGCGGGTGCCGGCGGCCTTGTTGCCGCCGATCGCCTTCTTGACGTCGTCGTCGCACTCCGCGATGAGCTTCTTCATGCGCTCGTAGGCTTCCATGGCAGGTCTCCTTGGTCTTGGGTTGATCTTGGGTGATTCGTGGCCGGGCGGCAGGGTTGCCGCGGCAGCAGTCTAATCGACCGAACGTCCCATTTTCCGCAAATCGTCCGATTGACCCCCTCTGGGACGCCAAAAACGAGGGTCGATGCCCCCTGCAGCGTTCCCGTGCGAGGGATTATCCTGTTCGGATCGGCCCAAGGGCCGCTCCCCTTCGGAAGGACCCCCGTGGCACAGGACTTCATCCTCGATCTGGCAACCCTCGACACGTCAAAGGTGCTCTACGGCAAGGAGCAGCTGGACGAGTTCCTGCCCCAGACCGGGCACATGCGCCACTGCGACGCGATCGTCTGGCACGACCCCGAGTTCACGAAGGGCATCGGCAAGAAGATCGTGCGCCCGGACGAGTTCTGGGTCGAGGGCCACATCCCCGGACGCCCGCTGCTGCCCGGCGTGATGATGATCGAGGCGGTCGCGCAGATGGCCAGCTTCCTGAACACCAAGTCCGGCCGCGTACAGGGCTTCCTGGGCTTCACGCGCTGCGACGACGTCAGCTTCCGCGGCCAGGTCGTTCCCGGCGACACGCTGTGGCTGCTTGCGGTGCTGCTGGAGGTCAACCGGCGCCGCTTCATCAGCCACTGCCAGGGCGTCGTGAACGGCAAGTTGGTGTTCGACGGCAAGATCACCGGCATGACGATGTGACCCGCCGATGCCGCTGCCACCACTCCGATTCCGTCCGATCCTGAAGGCACGGACGTGGGGCGGGCAGGCGCTTGCGGGCCTGGGGAAGACCGCGCCCGCAGGAGCGCCGGGACCGTGGGGCGAGAGCTGGGAGATCGCGGACCTCGCACCGCCCGTCGTCGACGGCGTGAGCCGCGTCCAGGGCGGCGCGTTCGACGGCTGCACGCTGACGGAACTGATGCGCGCGCACCGGCGCGCGGTGCTGGGCACGGTCGCTGCGAGCGAAGGCGATCGATTCCCGCTGCTGGTGAAGTTCCTGGACGCGGCACAGCATCTTTCGGTGCAGGTGCACCCGACCGCCGCCTACGCGGCACGCCACCCCGGCGCGCACCTGAAGACCGAGGCGTGGGTGGTGCTGGACGCGGCGCCCGGCGCCGTGATCTACCGCGGCCTGCGGCCAGGGACCACGCCCGACGCCGCGCGCGCCGCGCTGGCCGACGGTTCGTTCCGCCAGCTGCTGCTGCCGCAGGCCGTGCAGGCCGGCGACTGCATCGCGCTGGAGAGCGGACTGTGCCACGCGCTGGGCGCGGGCGTCGTGGTGGCCGAGGTACAGACCCCCAGCGACACCACGTTCCGCCTGTACGACTGGGACCGCCACGACCCGGCGCGCCCGCTCCACCTGGACGCCGCGCTCGAGTGCATGCTGCTGGGCCAGGCCGAGCAGGCGGCGCTGGTGCCGGTACGGCGGCTGACCGACGGCACGCCCTGGACCGACGGCCTGCGCGCGGCCACGCTGTGCACGAACGAGTGCTTCTCGATCGAGGCGATCCACGCATCGCCGTCCGGCGACGCCGAGCCGTTCCCGGTCGTGACCGACGGGCGCCCGGTGATCGGCATCCTGTGCCGAGGCGAGGCGGTGCTGCGGACCGCCGGCCACCCCGACCAGCGACTGCGCGCCGGTGATACCGTCCTGTTCCCCGCCGACCTGGTCCCGACGACCTGGGTCCCGGAGCCGGACTGCCTGCTCCTGCACGCCACCCTTCCCCACCCGGCCGACCGCATCCGCGACGGCCTTCCACACGGACAACGACTGGCATGACGCGCCCGGCCACCGCCCTCCTCCTGGCCTCCCTCCTTGCGAACGCGGCCGCCGCCCAGCAGGCCCCCCGGGCGCCGCAGCCGCCGAAGCCACCGGCCGCCGGCCAGGCCGATGCGCCTGCCGCGGGCGCGGGTGCACATTCCCCGATCGCGCCGCCCTTCGTGCCCGACGTCGGCGCGATGCCGCAGAAGCCGGCGGGTGGCGACGGCCAGATGCCGGCGCCCTACATCGCGGGCGCGCGCCAGTTCCTGGTGCAGCCGACGCAGGCGTGGGTGCACATCGCGCGCGAGGCGAAGCCCGGCGACGAGATCATCCTGCCGAAGGGCTTCCACATCTCGCAGGTGATCGAGGGCCTGCAGGGCACGCGCGACAAGCCGATCTTCATCCGCAGCCGCGACGCGGTGCCCGCCGGCGTGGTGTGCGACGACACCGGCTGGGAATTCCGACGCTGCAGCAACCTGGTGATCGAGAACATCCTGTTCATGAACCCGGGCAAGGCCGCGATCGTGATCGACGGATCGCCGCTGCCCGGCGCGCCCGCCGATTCGCCGCTCGCCAAGGACGACGGCACGCCGTGGCCGGCCGAGATCACCATCCGCAAGTGCACCGTCGCGGGCTCGCGCGGGCCTGAGCAGGACGCGATCCTGGTTCGCCGCTGCTCGGACGTGCGCATCGACGCGGTGCGCGTCGACGGCTGGAACCACGCCGCCGTGGCCGCCGAGGACACGCGCCGACTGCTGGTGCGCGGCCTGATGATGGTGCCCGGCGACCGGCAGAAGCAGGCGATCGGAATCGCGATCCGCGGCGCGTCCGGCGAGATCTCGGTGACGGGATGCTCGTTCAACAAGGCGATCCGCACCGGCGTCAGCGTCGGCACGGCCGCGCGAACCGCCGAGGACGGCACGCGCAGCGCGCCGCCGCCCGTCGAGCGCATGCGCATCGACCGGTGCATCTTCGAGGAGACCGGCACGCCGCTCGAGATCGTCAACGTCCGCGACCTGGTGCTCTCGCGCGCCACGATCGTGAACCCGACCCGCGCGATGTATTCGATCGCCGCCGACGCGGGCACGGTCGACCAGGTGCTCATCGAGAAGTCGATCGGCTTCTGGTTCCCCGGCATGCTGCAGGCGTTCTCGCCGCACCCGGGGCGGTACGCGGCCAGCACGGTGACGCTGGCGGACAACCTCTGGTACTCGAAGGAGCTGCCCACCGGATGGGAGGTGCTGGGGAACCCCTTCGGCGTCCAGTCGGTGCCGCAGGTGACCACGATCGACCCGTCGATCGACGCGACGACCCTGCGCGCCAGGAACCCGGATGCCATCCGGTTCGGCGCCTGGAGCATCGCGGCCCCGGCCGGCACCCCAGCGGTGCCCGGCGTGGGCAGCGACCCGCGCCCCGCCATGCCCGGCGCCCCCGCCCCAGCGCCCGCCGGCACGCCGGCACCCCCGGCCGCCCCGGCCGGAGCCCCCGGCCAGCAGGCCCCCTGACGCACCCCGCCACCCGCGGGCAATCGCTATCATTTCCCCTCCCCCGGAGCGGCCGAAGGCCTCGGCCGACCGCGGCGGGAGCATCCCAAACCTCCAGACTCGGAGCACGCACGACATGCCCACCACCGGCACGATCACCCAGGTCATCGGATCGACCTTCGACGCCCAGTTCCCCGAGAGCTCCATCCCGGAGATCTACAACGCCGTCACGGTCGACTTCGAGCTCAACGGCCAGAAGATGACCCTGGTCGGCGAGGTCGCCAAGCACCTCGGCGGCGGCCAGGTCCGCTGCGTCGCGCTGGCGTCCACCGACGGCCTGCGCCGCGGCGCCGCGTGCGTCGACACCGGTTCGCCGGTGAAGGTGCCCGTCGGCGAGGGCGTCCTCGGCCGCGTGTTCAACCTGCTCGGCCAGCCCGTCGATGAGCGCGGCGCGGTCGCCACCAAGGACTTCGCGCCCATCCACCGCGAGGCGCCGAAGATCTCCGACCTGAACCCGAAGACCGAGATCCTGCAGACGGGCATCAAGGTCATCGACCTGCTGTGCCCCTTCGTCCGCGGCGGCAAGATCGGCCTGTTCGGCGGCGCCGGCGTCGGCAAGACCGTCGTGATCCAGGAGATGATCGCGCGCGTCGCCCGCAACTTCGGCGGCTACTCGGTGTTCGCCGGCGTCGGCGAGCGCACCCGCGAGGGCAACGACCTC
>JBEIFT010000163.1:0-6563 GCA_040382255.1 Phycisphaeraceae bacterium | reverse complement strand
GGCGGCGCCCGAGCGCGGCGTGACCCTGGCGCGCGCCGCGGCGCCCGGGGCCCCCGCGGCGGGCAGCACCACCGCCACGACCGGCGCCGTGCTCGGCGCGATCGACGTCGGCACGCCCGTCGCCGAGGGCGCGTCCGAGCGCTTCGCGCGCGTCGACGGCCGACCCGCGGTCATGCAGCTGGGCACGAAGGCGCTGGCCGCGATGTTCCCGCCACCCGCGTTCTTCGTCGACCCCCGCGGCAGCGACGCGGTCCCGGCCGACGTCAAGCGCGTGCAATGGGTGCCGTTCCTGGCCGGCACGCCGGGCGAGGCCGCGTGGACGCTCGAGCGCACGCTGGACGCGTGGAGCATCCAACCACGCGAGTTCGCGCAGCCCGTGGCCGCGAACACCGAGGCCGTGCGCAAGCTCCTGGCGCAGCTCTGCGAGTCGCGCGCCCCGGCGGTCGCGTTCCAGGCCATGCCCGATGCGCTGCGCCTGGGCGAGTTCGTGATGACCGGTGCCGACGGTGCCATCCTGGCGCGCATCCGCGTCGCGCGCGAACCCGAGGGCCAGTGGGCACTGGACAACGCCGACGGCGTGCTGCGCGTCTTCCCCGCTGGCACCGGCATCGCCACCGAGGCCGCGGCCTACGGCGCGCGGTAGTGCAGCATCAGGTCGTTGCCGCGGCTTCGCAGGCCGAGCAGGCGGAAGCTCTGCGCGTGCGCGACCTGCGCGGGTGCCAGGCCGCGTGCGGGTCCGGGCGCCGCGTCGTCGCCGAGCACCTTGGGCGCCACGAACACCAGCAGGTCGTTCACCAGTCCATCCTGCAGCAGCCGGCCGACCAGGCCGCCGCCGGCCTCGACCATCACCGTGGACGCACCGCCCGCGTGCAGGGCGGCCAGCATCGCGCGCGGGTCGGCGGCCGTGCGCACGTCGACGCCGGCGTGCGCCAGGCGGCCCACGTCGTCCGGGCGGTCGGCATGCGCCGCGGGCGTGGTCACGACCACGGTCGGCACCTCGCGCGCGGTGCGCACCAGCGTGGCGGTCATCGGGATGTCCAGCTGCGGGTCCCACACCACGCGCACGGGCACGCGGCGCGCGCGCGTGCCGCGGACGGTCAGCTGCGGGTCATCGCGCAGCACGGTGCCGATCCCGGTCAGGATCGCGTCGACGCGGCCGCGCTGGCGGTGCACCATGGCGCGGCTGCGCTCCGACGAGATCCACTTGCTGTCGCCGGTGCGCGCGGCGATGTGGCCGTCCAGCGTCTGCGCCCACTTGACGATCACCCACGGCATGGCCGTCCGCACGCGGTGCAGGAAGGGCGCGGTGACGTCGTTGGCGGCGCGGCAGGGGACCTGCAGCACCTGCACGCCCGCGGCACGCAGCGCGGCGGCGCCGCCCGCGGCCTGCTCGTGCGGGTCGCTGCATGCGTAGACCACGCGCGCCACGCCGGCGTCGCGCAGCGCGTGGCTGCAGGGGCCGGTGCGGCCGTGGTGGTTGCAGGGCTCGAGCGTCACGACGGCCGTGTCGCCGCGCGCGCGCTCGCCGGCGCGGCGCAGGGCCTCGACCTCGGCGTGCGGGCCGCCGCAGCGGCGGTGGTGGCCCTCGGCCACGAAGTTGCCCGCGGCGTCCAGGATCACGCAGCCGACCAGCGGGTTCGGCTCGGCACCGCCGTGGCCGCGCAGCGCGATGCGCGCGGCACGCTGCAACCATGGAATCCACTGCGCGTGCTCGGCCGCCTGGTCGTGCGCGGCGCTCATGGCATGCCGCCCGCCGCGTGGCCGTCGACCGCCATGCCGTGCTTGGGCTCGATCCGCTCCACGGTGGCGCCGTCCAGACCCATCGCGATGCCCATCTCGATGTCCTCGGCCAGCGACCGCGCCCGCGGCAGCGGAGCCTTCGCCGCGGGGCAGCGGATGGTGCCGACCAGCACGTCGTCGTCGCCGATCCGGCCGCGCCACGTGTCCGCCAGGCCCGCCAGGTGCGCGGCCCAGCGTTCGGGCACGGCGCGCGCGGCCAGCGTCTCGGTGACGCGCTCGATGCCGAACTGCGCGCCGGCGCGGTCGGGCGCCTCGTGCACGCCGTCCGTGATCATCACCAGCACGTCGGCGGGATCCAGGCGCAGGGCTTCCTCTCCCGGGTCGAATGTGCCGTCGCCCGTGGCGCCCAGCAGCCAGGTGGTGGCGTCGAATCGCTCGATCGCGCCGTTGCCGCGGCGCACCCACATCGGGGGGTGGCCGGCGTTCGCGTAGCGCACCTCGCCGGTCACGGGGTCCGCCTGCAGCGCCAGCGCGGTCAGGTAGACGTTGTGCTTCGCCAGCGTCAGGTGCGCGTAGCGGTTCAGCGCGCGCAGCACCTGGCCGGGCGAGATGTCCGGGTCCTCGGCCAGCAACCGCTCCACCTCGCCGGACAGCCGCGCGACCGTCAGCGCGCTGGCCATGCCGTGGCCCGTCACGTCCATCAGCACCACGTCCAGGCGGCCCTTCTCGTCGATGCTGGCGTGCACGAAGTCGCCGCCGACCTCGTTCGCGGGCAGGTACGCGTAGTCGAATTCCAGTTCCGCGGTGCGGATGGGGCGCGGGAACAGCGCCGACTGCACCGCGCGCGCCTGCGAGAGCTCCTTGCGCATCGCGAAGTAGCCGCGCGCCATCATCTTGCGGTCGAACGACCTGCGGTGGCGCTGCAGGCGCAGCCAGCAGACCAGCAGGCCGGGCAGCAGCGCCACGGGGATCGCCAGGATCTGCAGGACGATGTCGACCGACGTGATCCGGTCCGTGCCACGCAGGATCACCAGTTCCAGCAGGAACATCGAGATCAGCAGGTACATCGGCCGCAGGCTCTCGCGCGGCGACCACGGCATGAACACGCTGCTGAAGAAGTGGAAGAACACCAGCGAGCCGACGCCCGTCACCGGGAACTGCGGCACCGCCAGCAGCAGGATGCAATCCGAGAGGAACGTGACCCCGCCGATCTGCACGATCAACCAGTACGCCGCGCGCAGGGTCTGCTCCCGCGCCACCAGCCGCGGGCGCACGGTCCGCCAGGCGTGCACGGTGATCGCCAGGAGCACCAGCGTGCCCAGCGTGGCGATGGCGACCGAGAACGGCGACAGGCCGACGGCCTCCATCTCCGCCTGGACGTCGGCTGCTGGGTCCGGCCCATCCGCGGCGACCGCCTTGCCGGTGCGCACGGCCAGCAGCCCGAGCAGCGTGCCCGCCAGGGAGATGAGCTCCCAGACGAACGTCGCCCCCAGCATCCACGCGAACCGCCGGCGGAGCCACCGCTCCAGCTCCCGCTCGTATTCGGCGCTGAACAGCGCGTCGTGGCCCGCTTCCTGCATGCGCGCAGGGTACCCCGGCGCACGGCGCCGCCGCCACGCGCAGGTGCGCCGGACGGGCCAAAAACACGAGGAGCCCGCGCGTGGCGGGCTCCTCGGGGATTCATGCGTGGGGTGCCGCGGTCACTGCTTCGCGAGCACTTCCTGCTTCAGGCGCTCCGGCATCTGCCGGTACGTCAGCGGCTCCATGCTGGCGGCCGCGCGGCCCTGCGTCATCGAGCGCAGCGTCGTCGTGTAGCCGAACAGCTCGCTCAGCGGCACCTCGGCGGTGATCTGGCGGGTGTTGCCGCGCATCTCGCTGTCGATGATCTGGCCGCGGCGGCTGGCGACGTCGCCCGACACGTTGCCGAAGAACTCGTCCGGCGTCGTGATGACGACCTTCATGATCGGCTCCAGCAGCGCCGGGCCGGCCTTCATGACGGCCTCGCGGAAGGCGAGGGCGCCGGCCTGCTCGAACGCGATCTGGTTCGAGTCGACGTCGTGGTACGAGCCGAACACCAGCTGGACGCGGATGTTGATCACCGGGTAGCCGCCGATGACGCCGCTGGCCGCGGCCTGGCGGATGCCGTACTCGACGCTCGGGATGAACTCGCGCGGGATGGCGCCGCCCTGGACCTTGTCCTCGAAGACGACGCCGTTTTCCATCTCCAGCTCCGCGGCGGCGGCCTCCTCGGGGGTGATGGGGCTGATCGTGACGACCGCGTCGCCGTACTGGCCGCGGCCGCCCGACTGCTTCTTGAACAGGCCGCGGACGTCCTTGGCCGTGCCCGTGATGCACTCGCGGTAGCTGACGCGCGGCTTGCCGACGTTGACGCCGATCTTCATGTCGCGGACCAGCTTGTTCTTGATGATCTCCAGGTGGAGCTCACCCATGCCGCTGATGATCGTCTCGCCCGTCTCCTCGTTGTAGTTGGAGCGGAACGAGGGGTCCTCGCGGCGGATCGTCGTGAGCGCCTCGCCCAGCTTCTTCTTGTCGTCGGCCGTCTGCGGCTCGATCGACATGCTGATGACGGGCTCGGGGAACGTCATGCGCTCCAGGATGATCGGGTCGTCCTGGTCGCAGAGCGTGTCACCCGTGAACGACTCCTTCAGGCCGACGACCGCGACGATCTGGCCGGGGCCGGTCGAGTCGAGCGCGGTGCGGTTCTGCGCGTGCATCTCGTACAGGCGGCTGACGTTCTCGCGCTTGCCGTTGCCGGGGTTGAGGACGCGCATGCCCTTCTCGAGCTTGCCCGAGTAGACGCGGATGTAGGTCAGGGTGCCGGCGACGTCCGCGACGACCTTGAAGACCAGCGCGCTGAAGGGCGCGGTCTCGGTGTGCGGGCGGCTGAGCTTGACCGACGTGTCCTTCGGGTCGACGCCTTCGACGTCCGGGCACTCGGTGGGGTTGGGCAGGTACTGGATGACGCTGTCCAGCACGCGCTGCACGCCGACGTACTTCAGCGCCGAGCCGCACAGCACCGGGAAGACCTTGAGCGAGCACACGCTCTTGCGGAGCGAGGCCTTGAGCTCGGGGACGGTGATCGTGGCCGGGTCGGTCAGGAACTTCTCGGCCAGGTCGTCGTCGAGCTCGCAGATCTTCTCGACCATCTCCTGGCGCCAGATCTCGGCGCTGTCCTTGAGGTCGGCCGGGATCTCGGTCTCCTTGATGTTCGTGCCCTGGTCCTCGGCGGTCCAGTACAGGGCCTTCATGTCCATCAGGTCGATGATGCCCTTGAAGTCGTTGCCGAAGCCGATCGGGATCTGGATCGCGACGGCGTTGGCGCCGAGGCGGCTGCGGATCGACTTGAAGCTGTAGTCGAAGTCCGCGCCCAGCTTGTCCATCTTGTTGATCAGGCAGAGGCGGGGGACGCCGTAGCGGTCGGCCTGGCGCCACACGGTCTCGGACTGCGCCTCGACGCCTTCCTTGCCGTCGAACACCGCCACCGCGCCGTCGAGGACGCGCAGCGAGCGCTCGACCTCGATGGTGAAGTCGACGTGGCCCGGGGTGTCGATCAGGTTGATCTTGTAGTCGACGTCGTTGAACGTCCACGGGCAGGTCGTCGCCGCGCTCTGGATGGTGATGCCGCGCTCCTGCTCTTCCTGCAGGCTGTCCATGGTGGCGGTGCCTTCGTGCACTTCGCCGACCTTGTGGATCTTGCCCGTGTAGAAGAGGATGCGCTCGGTGACCGTGGTCTTGCCGGCGTCGATGTGGGCGCAGATACCGATGTTGCGAACCTTGCTGAGATCAATGGCCATGGGTGTGTGTCCGTGGAGCGGGGCGAAAAATGGGTAGATCGGGGAGGATATCCGGGACCCCGATGGCCCACAAGCGCAATGTCACGATCGTGTTATCGGCGGCCGACGCTCAGATGGACCGTACGAGCTCGGCCTCGCGGATTCCAAGCCGTTCCACGGCCGTCCCGACGTCCGCCATCCAGCGGCGGCCGTCCTGGACGTAGCCGGCGGTGGGGGCCAGGCCCGGGACGTGCGCCGCGAAATAGGCGTTCAGCCGGCGCATGTGCAGTTCGCGCACCAGTTTCGCGGCCATCGAGGCGAGCGCGATGGGCAGGTTGCGCTCCTCGCCGCCCATCTCGAAGCTGAGCGTGGCGGCGTGGGCGGGCGTGGCCGCGCCGTGCGCGCCCGCGGCGGAGGCGGGGAACTCCAGCCGGTAGCGCGCGGTGGCCTCGGACTCCCCCAGCACGCGGATGCGCGCGTCGGGGAACGAGGTGCGCAGCGGGTCCAGGTACGCGGTGCGGCCGCCCTGGCGGTCGAGCGCGATCCACGCGTCCGCGCCGCGCGCGGCGGCGGTGCGGCGCAGCGCGTCGACGTGGCGCATGGCGGCCATGAAGTTGATCGTGGCCTTGTTGCCCACGCGCGCGGCCTGCTCGTTGAAGTCGCGCGCGGCGATGGCCTGCACGCGGAACGCGGCCAGCCCGACGCCTGCCTTCGCGAGCGTGGCGCGCAGCATGGCGTTCGCGATGCGCTGCATGGCGGGGTCGTTGCCGAGCGGGAGCGTGACGGGCGCGGCGGCGGCGTGCGCGTGCCACGGGCCGTCGGTGACGGCGCCGGGGGCGTCGAGCGCGGCGAGCAGGTCGGCGTCGGTGGCGAGGGTGGGGGCGGTGGTCGCGGGCGTGGATTTCGCGGCGATCGCGGCGTCGGCGTTCGCGGTCGCGGCGTCCGCGCCCGCCGCCGCCTCCAGCGCGGACGCGAACGCCAGCACGCCGCGCTCCAGGTGCCGCAGCGGGTGCGCCGCGGCTTCCTTCG
>JBEIFT010000162.1:0-6577 GCA_040382255.1 Phycisphaeraceae bacterium | reverse complement strand
GGGCCTCGGCGTTCACGGCGCGGCCCCTGCCGGCGCTGCCGCCGCGGCGGGCGCCTTCGGCAGCTCGACGATGATCTCGCTCTCGACGACGTTCGCGTCCGGGGCACGCGCGCGCCAGCGGACCGTGGTCGCCGCGTTCGCCACGTCGGCCGCCAGGCCGATCGCCGACGCGAACGACTCGGCCTGCTCCGGCGCGAAGCGCACGGCTTCCGACACCCAGCTGCGCAGGTGCGCGGCAAGGGCGCGCCCGGAGAGCACGCCAACCTCGTTCGCGCCGTCCGCATCCGGTGCGCGCGGTGCAGTCGCCAGCGCATCGCGGATGGTGCGCAGCAGTGCGGGGTCCGTCGCCACCAGCTGCCACGCGCCGTTCGCAGGCGTCGCGGCCGTGGCCCAGGCGAGCTCCACGTCGGGCACCAGCGGATGATCGGCAAGCAGCGCGCGCACCAGCGGCCCGATCGACGACCGCCGCACGCCGTCATCGCCCGCCGTCACGAACGGGTCCGGCATCGGCTGCCCCGTGCGTCGCGCCAGCGACTCGGCCAGGCGCCGCGCCCAGCCCTCCCACTGGCGTTCGGCCAGCACCGGATCGCGCACCTCGAACGCCAGCCCGACCGTCGGCACGCGCAGGCGCGAACCGGCGACCGCGCGCTCGCCCACGACCAGCACCTGCCGCGCGCCCAGGTTCGCACGCATGGCATCGTCGACCTCGCCCTCCAGGAGCAGCGCGTCGATCGGCTCGTTGGGGTCCAGCGCGCCGCGCCAGGGATTCATGGAGAGCACCGCGATGCCCTGCCCCTCGAGCGCGCGCAGCGGGCCCGCGTCGGCGGCCGCGCCGGGCGCCACGTGGATCGGCGCGCGCGCCCACCGGCTGCGGTGCCGCACGCGCAGCTCGCCCTGCACCGGACGGACGACGAACACGCTGGTGCCATCGATCGGCGCGTCATGCCGCCAGACCGCCTCGACCGCGCCGCGCTCCCACGACGCCGCGTTCGCGACGACGGGATCGTCCGCCAGCCCGGGCATCCGCTGCGCCGCGTCCAGCCGCTCGACCACCGCGTCCAGCAGCGCGTGGCGCGCCGCGGGACCCAGCACCAGGTACGGCGGTCGCCACGCCGCGCCCACGCCCTGCTCACCGAAGGTCACGCGCCCGCCGCCCTCGACCGTCGGCGCCAGGCGCTTGACCAGCAGGTCGTACGTCTCCTGCGCGGCACGCGTGACGATGACCCAGTCCGCGCCGCCTTCCCGCGCACGTTCGGCGTAGGCGACGTCGGTGCCCAGCAGCAGGTCGACCAGGCCGGTGCCGTCCGTGCCCAGCGCACCCGCGATCCGCATCCACGCGTCGCCCAGCACGCGCGACCCCGCCAGCCGCACCAGCGCCGCCTGCGCGGGCGCCAGCGTGCCGTCGGTGCGCATCGCGCGCACGTCGCGCACGCGCACCGCCATCCGAACGTCGGCGGGCAGCACGTCGGCGGCGCCCATCGCGCCCTCGCCGGGCGGCACCGCCCACGCATGGCATGAAAGCACCAGCGCAAGGCAGGCGGTCACGAGCGGGGCGATGAAGGATGGCGCGCGCATGGCGCTCCGTGTCGGGTGCGGCGCGTCAGTAGCTGCGCAGCTGCGGTGCGTTCTCGAGCGCGGCGGAGGGCGCGTCGGGGGCTGCGTCGGCCGTCCCGGCGGTGCGCACGTTGCTGGTCTGCGGCACGCGCGGCATGGCGCCGATCACGCGGTCGATCTGGCCCGACCCCGCCGCGACCGAGCCACGCAGCATGTCGGTGACGGGCACGGCGTGGCGTGACGCATCGTCGCGCGTCCACCACCACACGACGCCCAGTGCGCACGCGGCCAGCACCACGCATGCCTGCCCCGCCATCACGGCGGCGCGGCGGGCGCGGATGCGGCGCAGGTCGGCGGCCGACTCGGCGCGGGCGTAGCCCAGGCGCACCATGACGCGCGCCGAGACGTCGGGCGAAGCGGGATCGCGGGGACCTTCCATGGTCACTTGAGGATCTCCTCGGCCTTCCTGGCCAGCGAGGCATCGTTGGTGATCGCCGCATGCATGCGCTTGCGCGCGCGATGCAGGTGGCTCTTGATCGTGCCTTCCGGCATGTCCAGGTGGCTGCTCACCGCCTCGATCGACCAGTCCTGGTGATGGAAGAGCGTGACGATCTCGCGCTGCAGCGGCGTCAGGCAGGCGACGGCCACGTCCAGGATGCGACGCAGGTGGTCGCGCTTCTCGGTCGCGGAGGTGAGTTCGTCCGGCGTCTCGCCGGCACCCTGCCAGAGCTCCACGACCTCGCTGTCGCTCGACGGCCGGTGCTTCTGCATGTGGTTCACGTACAACCGGCGCGCGATCGTGAAGATCCACGTCGAGAAGCGGAACCGCGGGTCGAAGCGGTCGATGTTCTTGATGACCCGGACGAAGGCTTCCTGGACGATGTCCTCGGCCACGTCGGGGCGCCCGGAGAGGCGCAGGACGAACGCATACAGCGCCGCCTGGTGCTCGGTGATCAGTTCCTCGATGGCCGCGCCGTCGCCGCGCTTGGCGCGACGGATCAGGCGGTCTTCGTGGGACTTCTCCATCATGGGTCCCAAGCCTACCGCCCCCTGCCACCCCGGGTTCCACCCCGGCACCGGGGAAATCGGCCCACGAACCGGAAAAACAGCGCACCCGCCGGTCCGTCGTGGCCGGCGGGTGGTGCTGGCGCGCGTTCCGCGCGCGTCCGATGGGCCCGGGAGGACGGGCCCGTGGTCGGGGTCAGGCGACGGCGCGGGTCCGGCGCTTCGTGGCAGCCGGGGCCGCGGCAGCCGGGGCCGCCGTGGCGACCGCGGTCACCAGCTCGGCCGGGGTCGTGGCCGAGCCGTGGGCGCCGATTTCCTCGGCCAGCCCGCCGGCGCGGTTGAAGACGCCGCCGCCGCACACGATGCGCATGTTCGGGTGGCCGCCGATCTCGCGGACCGTGTCGATCAGCTGGCGGATGGCCGGCGCGTCCGAGGCCGCCGAGGCCCACATCACCAGGGTGCCCGGGCGCGTCTCGTTCAGCTCGGCCAGGACCTCGTCGTTGGCCACGCCGGCGCCACCGAAGAAGACCTCGTAGCCGGCGGCTTCCATCAGGTCGACGGCCAGCTGCGCGCCCAGTTCCTCGCCCTCGGTCGGGCCGCAGAAGAGCAGCACGCGGCCCTGGGTCCGGTCGACGCGCACGTAGTCGGCGGCGCCCTGGTCGGCGACCTGGCGCAGGGCGCGCGTCGCGTAATTGTAGCTCAGGCGCGAGAGCTGCCCGTGCTTGTTCAGCTTCACCAGCATCTCGTGCACCGGCCAGTACACGTCGTTCGCCAGGCGCTCGGCCGGGATGCCCAGGCCCTTGAGCGTGCCCACGAAGGCGCGGGTGCGGCGGCGGTCGCCCGAGACGAGGTGCTGGAAGAGCTGTTCGATGATCGATTCGAGGTGCATGGTTGGGGTTCCTGTTGGAGGGGGTCGTGGCTGGTTGGTTCGTGCGTCACGTCGGTGGCGCGCTGGTGGGATCGGCCGCGCCGGCGGCGGCTCGCCAGCACCCTCCGGATTCCGTCGTTATGGCGCACCGAATCGGCCGTTATGGACGCCCAAACGGGGTCGAGAACCGCCTACCATCGCCCAAATGCCCGCTGGAACCCCCGAGACAGGCCCCGTGTGGAGCGCCGACGCGCTTGCCCGGGACCCGCACGCCGACGCCCAGAAGGCCCGCAAGGTCCAGTCGATGTTCGCGGCGATCGCGGCCAAGTACGACCTGAACAACCGGCTGCACTCGTTCTGGCAGGACCAGCGCTGGCGCCGCCAGGCGGTGGCCATGGCCGGGATCGGCCCCGAGACGGACGTCCTGGACGTCGCCTGCGGCACCGGCGACCTGTCCGAGGCGTTCGCGGATGCCCGGCCGCGGTCCGTGACGGGCGTCGACTTCACTCCCGAGATGCTTGACGTCGCCCGCGGCAAGGCCGCGCCCGGGCCGGCCGGCCGCCCGACGGTCCGGTACGAGACGGGCGACGCCATGCAGCTTCGCTTCCCGGATGCATCCTTCGACGTCGTGTCCATCGCCTTCGGCATCCGCAACGTCGCCGACCCCATGCGCGCGCTGCGCGAGTTCCACCGCGTGCTGCGACCGGGCGGCCGCCTGGTGGTGCTGGAGTTCGCCGATCCGACGAACCCGTTGGTGCGCTTCGGAAGCGACCTGTACACGAAGCGGATCATGCCCTGGACGGCGTCGCTGATCGCGGGCGACCGCTCGGGCGCGTACCACTACCTGCCTCGCTCGGTCAGCACCTTCATGCAGCCCGAGGCATTCCGTCGATCCCTGCAGGACGCGGGGTTCGTGCCGCAGGACGCGCGGCCGCTGACCTTCGGCATCTGCGTGGCGCACCTGTCGGCCAAGCCTGGCCCGGACGGCACCCCGGCCGGATGCGGCGGTCGGTGCGGCTGCTGCTAGACTCGCAAGGAACCCCCATGATCGTCGACTGCTGCACCCGAGTCTTCAACGTCCCCGAACAGCTTGGCCGCGAGACGGCCGAGTCGGTGCGCCGCATGCTGGCGCTGCGCGGCGGGCGGCTGGAGTCGACGGCGGAGGCCCACGAGCGCGCCACCGCGCCGGTGGCCGCAAGCCTGGTGCACGGGTTCCGCTCCAAGCTGCTCGACGCCGGCATCCCGAACGAGTTCGTCGCCGAGGTCGTCCGCAGCGCGCCCAGCCGGATCGCGGGCATCGCGGGCATCGACCCGATGGCGGGCGACGCCGCCGCGCAGCTCGAGCGCGCCGCCGAGCTGGGCCTGGTCGGCGTCTCGATCGCGCCCAGCGCGCAGGGCTTCCATCCGGCGCACAGCGACGCGATGCGCCTCTACGCACGCATCGAGCAGATGGGCCTTCCGCTCTTCGTCGGCCGCCCGGGTCCGCTGGTCGCCAGCGGGATGCTGGAGTTCGATCGTCCCGTGGGCTTCGACGAGGTCGCGCGCAGCTTCCCGCGCCTGCGGATCATGATCGGCGAGCTGGGCTGGCCGTGGATCGACGAGACGCTCGCGATGCTGCTGAAGCACCCGAACGTCCACGCCGAGATCAGCGGCGTCGTCAGCCGCCCGTGGCAGCTCTACAACGTGCTCCTCAGCGCGCAGTCGCTGGGCGTGCTCGACAAGCTCTTCTTCGGATCGGGCTTCCCGTACGAATCGCCGGCCAAGGCGATCGAGAACCTCTACAGCGTGAACGTCTTCGCGCACGGCACGCAGCTCCCCGCGATCCCGCGGACGGCGCTGCGCGCGATCGCGGAACGCGACGTCTTCGCGGTGCTCGGGATCGACTCGCCCGCCGCGCGCGCCGTGCGCCGCGGCAGCGCCGCCCCCGAGGCCGACCTCTCGCGCGATGCGCGCTGAGCACCCCCAGCCTTCCCTGCGCCCGCTGGCGCGCCTGCGGCATCTGGCCGCCGCGCCCGCGTTGCTGCTGTCCGCGCTCCTCGCGGGATGCTCGTTCGTCCCGGGCGGCGACGTGCAGACCACCGGCGACGGCGACCGCGCCGCACGGCTGACCAGCCACTTCGAGGGCGGCACGTTCTCGATCGAGTCGGCGCAGACCACCGTCGTCTTCAGCGACATCCCCTACGACGAGCTGGCGCGCGGCACCGCGAAGAACGGGCAGTTCCTGCACATCGAGGTGCTCTGGCGCCCGAAGGCCGGCCGCACCCCGACCGAGCCCACGTCGACCAACCTGTCGATCCGCCTGGTGGTGGTCTCGAACGGCGAGGTCGGCGTCTACGGCGGCGGCGGCTTCGCGTGGGTCACCAAGGGCCACGAGAACGAGGACGAGCTCGGGCTCGAGATCACGGGCTCGACCATCGCGCTGCTGGACAAGACGCCCGGGTTCGTCGACCTGCTGAGCCCGGCCACCATGCTGGGTGAGCTTGGCGCGCTGAAGAACCCCGAGAACGCGCGCGCCACGCGCCGCGCCGCCAGCCAGTTCGTGACGAACCGGCTGGGCAAGGTGCGCTGGGTGATGGACGGTCAGGCGCCGCGCGGCGACGCAGCGGCAAGCGCGGACGCCACCGAGGCGTCGAGCGGCTCGCGTCCCGGGTCGTTCGGGATGTAGATGCGGGCGGGCGCCGCGCCGGCGGGCGAATCCGCGGCGGGCATCCACAGCGAGCAGTGATCCAGCCAGAACGGGCCGGGAATGCCGCCGTACGCCGCATCGCCGACGAGCGGGATGCCCAGGTTCGCGCTCATCGCGCGGATCTGGTGGTAGCGGCCGGTGTCCAGGCGGACCAGCGCGTGCCATTCGCCGGCGCGGGCCGGGGCCGGCGCGATCGCCACGATCGCCAGGCGCGACGGATCGCCTCCCGAGCGCACGACGCGCGCCACCTGTCCCTCGCGGCGCAGGTACGCCTTGTGCTCGCCCAGGAGCGTGCGCGGGTCGACGCCCGCGCGCGGCGCGACGCGCGCCAGGTAGTGCTTGGTCCACGCCCCCTGCCGGACCGATTCGTTGTGCGCGGCCACCGTCGCGCGGTCGCGCGCCACCACGACGAACCCACGCGTCGGCCGGTCCAGCCGGTGCGGCAGCTGCGCGTCGGGCCAGCC
>JBEIFT010000161.1:0-6578 GCA_040382255.1 Phycisphaeraceae bacterium | reverse complement strand
GGGCCAGCGCACGGCGCAGCTCGGCGCACGCCGCCGGCGGCGCGGGCGGCGCAGCCCGCTGCGGCAGCCCGAGCGCCGCCCATGCGATCGATCCCACCGGCATCGGCGGCTCGACCCAGCCGACCCCCTGCACCATCGCGCCCTGCACGTCGATCGGCAGCGTGCGCTCGATCCTCCCCAGTCGCACGAGCGCCATCGCCTCTGCGTCGATGCGGTCCTCGCCGAATGCCGCACGCACCGCCGCGAGCATGGCCTCGTCCTCGGCATGCATCGCGGTGGCGTACTCGCGGAGCCAGCCGGAGGTCCGGGACTTCTCACGGATCGCGGCGGCACGCGCGGCATGGTCGTGGAGCAGCGCGTCGACCACCGCGTCCTCCCCGGGGCCGGGCGCGCCGCGCAGGCAGGCGAGCACCTCCGCGCGGGTCCAGTCCTTCGCCAGGTTGAGGGCGTCCGCGGCATCGACCGCGGCGAACGCCCGCGAGGTGTGCCACGCATCCGCGCCGCACTCGTCCACGATCGCGGCCACGCCGGCCTCGTCGGCCACGGTGCCGAGCAGGCGGTCCCGCTCGGCATTGGGATCGGCCCCCGGCGCACCGTTGTCCCACGGCGTCGCCAGCTCGAAGAGCGCGGCCGCGCGGGCATCGCCGATCACGGCCGCCAACCGCGTGCGGAGGCGCTCGCCGATCGCCTCGCGCGTGCCGGCCCACGGGCCGGACGCTGCGGTGCGGCCGGAGAGCAGGTCGCGGCGTTCGCGGCGCGCAGCCTCGACCGCCTCCAGCGCCTTCGTGCGCTCCTCGGCGGTCAGCCGGGTGCCGTGGCGCAGGATCGCGTCGAAGAGCGGCTGCCGCCATGGATCGACCATCGTGTCGTGCCCGGCGGCCAGCGCGGCGAGCAACTCGTCCGCGCCGGCGGCGCCGATCGCGGCCTCGAGTGCGGGCCGCAAGGGCTGCAGCGCCCGCGTGAGCCCCGAGGGATCGCGAAGGTCCTCCGGCGCCTTGGCAGACATCCCGGTCGACACCGCGCGATCCAGGCAGGCGCGAACCGCGGCCACGCGATCCGCCGCGGAGGGCGCACCGAGCGCCGTCGGGGCCGTGGGCGCTGCCGATGCACCCGAAGCCGCCGACACCTCCGGCATGCCGTCGCGCGCCTGCCTCACCGCCACCAGCGCGGCACGGCGCATGGGACCGACCCGCGCGGCGCCGCTCCTGAACGACGCGATGTGCCGGTGGAGCGAGACCGCGGCGCGCACGCCCTCGAGCCGGACCCGGTCGCCTTCGAATGCCGCCTCGAGCTGCGCCGCGAACCGCGCATCCGCGGGCGCATTGCCCTCCACCAGCGCATCCGGCGCCCGGTACCACTCCACCAGGTGCTCGCGGTGCAGTTCGACCAGCCGCTGCCACTGCCCGGGGTGCACCGGATCGCGGCGTCATCGACCGCGGAGAGGAGCGGCAGCTGGATCGGCGCCGGGAGCGCCTGCGACGGATCGAATGCCCCGAGATCGGCGCGCGCCGGCGATGCGGCCACGACGCAGGCCAGCAGCGTGAAGGCCAGGAACGCCGTCGGTCGCCGGAATCGCCGGGTCATTGCGACAAGAAGGACGCACGAGCGACGCGGCTGTGACCCGGAATCTCACGTCTTTCCTCCTCCACCCAACCATCTACCAACCCGGCTGCCACAACGACTTAACGCAATCGAGACATTGCCGCCATGTGCAAGTCCGGCATCCGCGGCTACCTTCCGAACGGGTTCCAGGGCAGCCACTCGAGGTGTGTCGGCGGGCCCGCATCCGGAGCCTTTGCGCGTCAAGTCGCCAGACCGATGACGAACTACTCGGCCATCTCCGCAGGTGCCATGTTCCTGGCAGGGCTCGCCTTCTTCTTCCACGGCCTGGAGGGCGTGCGCGAGTCGCTGCAGTCGCTGTCGGGCCGGTCGATCCGGAAGCGCGTGGCGCAGTACACGTCCTCCGGCGCGCTCGCGGCGCTCTGGGGCTTCATCCTGGGTGCCTGCGCCCAGAGCTCGACGGCCGCGTCCTTCATCGTCTCGGGGTTCGTCTCCAGCCGGCTGCTGCCGCTGCGGCGCGGCCTGACGATGATCGCGTGGGCGAACCTGGGCACGGTCGTGCTCCCGTTCATCGCGTCCTTCGACGTCCGAACGGCGATCACCCTGGTGCTGGGGACCGGCGGACTGCTGGCGACCTTCCGCGCCGGGCGCGAATTCCTGCCCGCGTGGCGCGGCGCGTTCATGCTCGGGCTCCTGATGCTGGGCCTGGAATTCCTGAAGGAGGCGACCGCGCCGATCCCGCAACAGCCCTGGTTCCGCGACGTCACCCTGCTGATCGGCGACTCGCTGACCTTCGGCTTCCTGCTGGGCATGCTGGCGCGCGTGGTCATCCAGTCGACCTCCGCGATCGTGGTGATCGCCGTGTCCCTCTCGGCCAGCGGGATGCTGGACGAACGGCAGGCGGCGATGATCGTGCACGGCGCAGGCGTGGGCGTCGGCCTGACGGTGCTGCTGCTCGGCAGCCGGTCGCGTGGACTGCCGCGCCAGCTGGCCTACTTCCAGGCGATCATCAACTCGTTCGCCGGTGCGGTGCTTGCGATCGAGGTGGCGGTGACGAAGCAGTTCGGACTGCCGAGCCTCATGGACCTGGCGCGCGCCACGCTCCACCCGGAACCCAGCCGGATGCTCGCCGTGGTGTTCCTGGAGCAGCAGCTGATCTGCGTCGCGCTGTCCTACGCGGCCGGCAACTGGTGGGAAGGCTGGCTGGCACGGCTCAGCCCGGCGACGTCCGCCCAGAACCTGGCGACGCCGCAGCACATCGACCAGGCCGCCGGCGTCGATCCGGCCAGCTTCCTTGCCCTGGCGGCTCAGGAGCAGGTGCGGATCATCGTCACGCTCCCCGACCTGCTCGACTCCGTCCGCGCCGACGGGGCACGCGACGCAGCGGAATGCGCCAAGCTGGCCGAGTCGTGCCACGCGCTCGGCGCGGAGATCCGCGACGCCCTCCACGAACTCTCGCAGGCGCGCCTGATGCGCGAGGACGCCGAGGAACTGCTCGCGCTGGACATCCGGCAGCGCTCCATCGACCAGCTGGTCGACGAGCTGATGCGCTTCGCGGCGGCGATCGAGGCCGAGCGCACGCGCCAGCAGGCGGAGGACTTCGAGCCGAGCAGCGGACTGCTCATGGGCATGACCGAGGGCCTGCACATGGTGCTGACGCAGCTGGCGCAGTGCGTCCGCGAAGGCTCGCCCGACGACATCATGATCCTGGGCATGATCGCCGGCGACCGCGGAGGCATGCTGGAGCAGATGCGCGCGGACATCGCGGCATCGGCCTCGACGGGCGGCGGCACGGGCCTGCAGTTCGCCATGGCCCTGTTCGAGCGGGCCATGTGGATCGTCGGGAAGCTGGCGCCGCCGGCGCCGGAAGGCGGGTCGATGGAGCCGGTCACCGATGCTGCGGCGGTCGACGATCGCGCGCTCGAGACCGCGGGCGCGGGCGACGCCGGCTGAAGCCGGGCGTGCACCCGAGGCGCCCCGCCGCGACCGCTCACGCCATCCACTTCGCCCACCACGCCACGATCTCGCGCAGCCGGTGGATCCGCAGGTCCGGCGGGCCCATGCGGCTCAGGCCGTGGCTCGATTCGCGCGGGTAGCGCACGAACCGGGCCGGCACGCCCTGGGTGCAGAGCGCCGTGTAGACCTGCTCGCCCTGCTCGACGTTGCAGCGCAGGTCGCCCTCGGAGTGGATGATCAGCATCGGCGTGCGCACACCCTTGAAGTGGGCGATGGGGCTCGCCTTCCAGAGCGCTTCGGGGCGGTCCCACACCGCGCCCTTCCAGTAGCGGTCCGGCACCTCGGGGTGATCGCTGTTGCCGGCGTGGCTGATGAGGTTGCTGACGCAACGGTCGGTGATCGCGGCGCGGAAGCCGTGGTCGTGCGCGACGGCCCAGTTGGCCATGTAGCCGCCGTAGCTGCCGCCCATGATGCCGATGCGCTGGCGGTCCACGCCCTTCGACGCGCGCATCGCCTTCAGCACCGCCTGCACGTCCACCCAGTCCTTCGTGCCCCACGCGCCGCGGATCGCCGCGGTGTGGCGCTCGCCGTAGCCCTTGCTGCCGCGCGGGTTCGAGAACCACACCTCGTAGCCCTGCGCGCAGAGCAGCTGGAATTCATGGAAGAACGTGAGCCCGTACTGCGCATGCGGGCCGCCGTGCACCTCCAGGATCGCCGGCAGCCGGCCGCGCGCGCCCTGCGGGCGCATCACCCAGCACTGCACCGGGTGGCCGTCCTTCGCCTTCACCCAGCGCTCCTCGGGCTCGGCCAGGCGCAGCTCGGCCACCAGCGCGTCGTTGAAGCCGGTCACGCGGCGCATCGGGAACAGCGCGCCCTGCACCTCGGCCACGTGCACCTCGCCCGGCTGCGTGGGCGTGCTGCGGATGCACGCCAGGCGCCAGCCGTCGGCGCTGAACGAGCCGAGCGACGCCTCCTCGCCGGGCTCGCTGTGGAACGCGATCGGGCCGCCGTCGAGGCCCATGCTCGCGATGAGGCCGCCGCCGTGCCAGCCCACACGGAAGAAGATCGCGCTGCCGTCCGGCAGCCACCGCAGCTGCGGCTCGAGCGACGCGTCGCCGGTGTCGGTGAGCGTCGCCGCCATCAGGCAGGCGTCGGTGCCGGCGGTCAGGCTGCGCGCACGGCGCGCGGCCAGGTCGTGCACGAAGAGCTCGAGGTTCGCGGTGCTGTACGCGCTGTCCTTGCCCACGCGGCCCGCGTAGGCGATGTGCAGGCCGTCCGGGCTCCAGCGCGGGTGGCTCTTGGGCCCGGCCGGCAGGCCCACCAGGCGGCCGAAGCGGTGCTTGCCGGGCGCGCCCAGCGTCAGCACGTAGAGGCCCGTTTCCTCGGGCTTCCAGAGGGCCCGCGGGTCGGTGTTCGCGGCGATCACGATCGCGCTGCCGTCCGGCGCCCAGTCGTAGGTGAACGTGCCCAGCGTGTCGCGGTCGAAGACGCGCTCGGGCTTCGCGGCATCGGCCTTCGACTTCGCGCCGCGCGCCTTGCCGGCGCCCGCCTTGCCGGTGCCGCCGCCCACGGAGACCACGTACAGCGCGAACCGCTGCGCGCCGAAGTAGCCGTCGCCGTCCAGCCGGTACCACATGTCGTCGATCGCGCGCGGCGGCGTCGACGCACCGCTCATGCGCCGCGCGTCGGCGGCCTCGGGCGTCCACTCGGCCGCGGTGGCACGGAAGCTGAACGCGATGCGCGTGCCGCACGGGCTCCACGCCAGGTCGCGGATCGTGCCGTGCGGCATCGCCGCCGCCACGCGCGGCGCGCCGCCCTTCGCGGCAACCACCATCAGCGCGGGCGCCTTGTTCGCCTCGGCGCGGATGAACGCCACCTGCGCGCCGTCCGGGCTCCACCTGGCGTGCGAGTCCTTCGGACCCTTCGTGAGCGCATGCGGCGTCCGGCGAGCGGCCGCGTCGGCCACCCACAGCGACGTCTCGTACGCGTTGCGATCGTTCACCACCTTGCGCACGAAGAGCGCGTGCGAACCGTCGGGGCTCATCTGCGCATCGCCAACGCCGACCAGGCAGAGCAGGTCCTCGGGCGTGATGGCGCGCTGGCGGGTGCGGGTACGGGCGGTCCGGCGGGCGGTGCTGGTGGCCATTGGGGGCGCCGATGCTAGCCCTCCGCGGGCGGCATTTCCCTACAATCCCCGACCTATGTCCGAAGCCACCGACAACGGGACCCCCGCCGCCAAGAGCATGGACCAGATCGTCGCCCTCTGCCGGCGCCGCGGGTTCGTGTTCCAGTCCTCCGAGATCTACGGGGGCATCAACGGCTTCTGGGATTACGGCCCGCTCGGGACCGAGCTGAAGCGGAACCTGAAGAACGCGTGGTGGCAGGACGTGGTGCAGCGGGAGCTGATCGGGCCGTTCGGCCAGCCCGTGGACATCGTCGGCCTGGACTGCACCATCATCATGAACCCCAAGGTCTGGGTCGCGTCCGGCCACGTGGGCGGCTTCAACGACCCGATGGTCGACTGCCGCGCCAGCAAGGCCCGCTACCGCGCCGACCACCTGGTGGTGCTGGGCGCCGTGGCGCCCGGCGCGCGCCTGTGGGCGTTCGTCGAGGGCGACGACGCCGCCCGCACGAAGGCGATGAAGGCGCTCTGCAAGTACGAGAAGGTCGACGCGCCGGATCCAGCGCGCCACGTGCTGCGCCCGTTCACGGCCATCTCGGCCGACGAGCGCAGCCGCACCGTGGGCCCGGACGCCCCGGAGCCCGGCAGCCTGACCGAGCCGCGGATGTTCAACCTGATGTTCGAGACCCACTGCGGCGCCGTCCGCGACGAGGACTCGAAGGCCTACCTCCGCCCCGAGACCGCGCAGGGCATCTTCGTCAACTTCCAGAACGTGGTCGATTCCACGCGCGTCAAGGTCCCGTTCGGCATCGCGCAGGTCGGCAAGGCGTTCCGCAACGAGGTCACGCCGCGCAACTTCACGTTCCGCAGCCGCGAGTTCGAGCAGATGGAGATCGAGTTCTTCATCCACCCCAGCGAGGCCGACGAGTGGTACCGCTGG
>JBEIFT010000160.1:0-6608 GCA_040382255.1 Phycisphaeraceae bacterium | reverse complement strand
GGGCGGCGCAGCCCCCGCGCCAGGGCGACGCGCCCGCGGGCGCAGCGCCGGCTCCGGCACAGCCGCGCGGCTGACGCGGCACCTGCCCGCGCCCCGGGGCTCACCGGCACTCCACTAGACTCGTGCGCGTGACGGACCGCTCCACACGTTGGTCGCGCCTTGGCTGGGCCGTGCTGCTGGCGGTGCTGGCCGCGTGCGTGCTGACGCTGCCGTGGACGTTCGGGCACGTGCAGCAGGGCGCGGCCGCCGAGCCGCGCTATGCGGCGTCCAACCTCTCGCTGAACCTGCTGCCGCCCGCGTGGATGCCGATGGGCGAGTTCGACGCGCACCGGCTGGAGCGCGCCGCTGGCACCGGCGACTACCTGCCCGGCCGTGCGCTGGGCACCGACGCCTCGGGCCGCGACTTCCTGGCGCGCCTGCTGGCGGGCGGCGTTTTCAGCCTCGCGGTGGGGCTTGCGTCCGCCGCGATCGCGGTGGTGATCGGGACGCTGTGGGGCGCGGTCGCGGGATTCGTCGGTGGCCGCACGGACGCCCTGCTCATGCGCATCGTCGACGTGCTGTACGGGCTGCCCTCGGTGCTGCTGGTGGTGCTGCTGGCGGTGGCGGTCGACGGCCTGGTCGGTCGCTCGGGCCGGCAGCTTTCGCCGGGGCAGACGCAGCTTCTGGGGCTTGTCACGCTGTTGGTCGCAATCGGCGGCACCAGCTGGCTGACGATGTCGCGCGTGATCCGCGGGCAGGTGCTCAGCCTGCGCGCACAGCCGTTCATGGAGGGCTGCCGCGCGATCGGCGTGCCGGCGTGGAAGCAGTTCGTTCGGCACCTGCTGCCGAACCTGGTGGGGCCGATCGTGGTCTACGCCACGCTGGCCGTGCCGGCCGCGATCCTCTCCGAGAGCTTCCTGAGCTTCCTGGGCATCGGCGTGCGCGAGCCGACGCCCAGCTGGGGCAGCCTGGCGAGCGACGGACTGAGCCAGGTGAACCTGGTGCACAGCCGCTGGTGGCTGCTGGTCGCGCCGTGCGTGCTGATCGCGGTGACGCTGGTGGCGCTGAACTTCATCGGCGACTCGCTGCGCGCGCGGTTCGACCCGACCGCGAACCGGGCGCGGTGGTGAGGTCGGCGGGGCGTCGATAACGCGTGCGTCCCGGGGGGGGGGCGGTGCCTGCGCGTCGGCTCGTCGCGAAGGGCGTTCCGCTACCCTTCCCGTCCCGCGAGAACCGCCATGCAGAACCGATTCGGCATCAAGGACTTCCTCTTCGCCCTGCTCCTCGTCGCCACGCTGGGAAGCGTCTGGCTCTCGATGGTGCAGAAGACCCGGATGGAACTGGCGCAGGACGCCATGAAGGCCAAGTTGGCCGAGGTCGAGCAGCAGGTGGCGCAGGTCAACCGCAAGCTGGACCAGGGCGTGGCGGTCTCGGGCGCGGCGCCCGGCACGTCGGCCCCCGGTGCCCAGGCGGGCGCGGCGGCGGCGGCCGGAGATTCCTGGGCGCGTCCCGGGGTCAAGGTCCAGCGCTGGTCCGCCCCGCACGCGGCGTCCGACCCCTCGAAGATGCCCGGCTTCGCGATCGGCGGCGAGTTCGTCGAGCTGTTCGAGGCGCAGCCCGCCAAGCTGACGCCGTACATCAGCAGCGACGTCTACTCCACGCGCGTGCTGGACCGCGTCTGCGAGGGCCTGGGCACGTTCGACCCCACGACGCTGAAGATGGTCGGCCAGCTGGCGGACGGATGGCAGATCGACCCCGACGGCCTGTGGATCCGCGCGCACATCAACCCCCGCGCGCGCTTCAGCGACGGCCAGCCCGTGACGTCCGAGGACGTCCGCTGGACCTTCATGGACTTCATCAACAACCCGCTGATCGAGGCGGAGCGTGCGCGCAGCACGCAGGACAACCTGAAGGACGTGAAGGTCGTCGACCCGCTGACGGTCGAGTTCGTCTTCAAGGAGGCGTTCTTCACCAACGTGCTGATCGGGCTGGGCAACCCGATCCTGCCGAAGCACTTCTACGCGAGGTTCGAGCCGTCGCAGATCAACCAGGGGACCGGGCTGACGATGGGCTCGGGCCAGTTCCGCGTCGCGAAGCTGCCGACGGGGCCCGAGGACTTCGCCAGCCAGTGGACGCCCGGTGAGGACATCGTGCTGGTGCGCAACGAGCAGTACTGGGCCGAGAAGCCGCCGCTTGCGTCGCTGCGCTTCAAGAGCATCAAGGACGACCTGGGACGCCTGGTGGCGTACCGCAACGGCGAGGGCTCGATGATGCTGCCGACCTCGCCGCAGTTCAACAAGGTGGTGAAGGAGGAGCCCGACTTCGCCAAGGCCAACTACGAGCTGAAGTGGACCAACATGCGCTGCGGCTACAGCTTCATCGCTTGGCAGTGCGGCCCGCGCAACGGGAAGCTGACGCCCTTCAACGACAGGCGCGTGCGCCGCGCGATGACCATGCTGCTGGACCGCGAGCGCATGATCCGCGACATCTGGGACGGCATCGGCATCGTGTCCAAGGGCCCGAACAACCCCGAGAGCCCGGCCAGCGACCCCGCGACGAAGCCGCTTCCCTTCGACCCGGACCAGGCGAAGGTGCTTCTGGCCGACGCCGGCTGGAAGGACCGGAACGGCGACGGCGTGCTGGAGAACGAGCAGGGCGACACGTTCACGTTAGAATACACGTACGCCACCGGCGGCGAGATCTCGGAGCGCATCGCGCGCTTCGTGAAGGACAGCTACGGCAAGGCGGGAATCGTGGTCAAGACGCGGCCGGTCGACTGGAGCCGCTACCAGGAGCTGCTGAAGCTGCGCGACTTCGACGCGATCACCATGGGCTGGGGCGCCAACTCGCCCGAGAGCGACCCGCGCCAGATCTGGCACTCCGAGAGCATCAAGGAGGGCGGCGACAACTTCACGCAGTGGTCCAACAAGGACTGCGACGCGCTGATCGAGAAGGGCCGCCGCACGATGGACGAGGACCAGCGCATGCTGGTGTGGCGCGAATTCGAGCGCTGCATCGCCGAGGACCAGCCATACACGTTCGTGCGCGTCGCGCCGTGGCTGCGCTTCGTGAAGCGCGAGTTCGGCAACGTCAACACGTACAAGACGGGCCTTGAGCCGCAGGAGTTCTTCCGCGTGGGCGGCGCCGCGGCGCAGCCCGCGCCCGCCGCGCGCTGAGCGCACGACCGCGACGCCGCCATGGCCTCCTACCTCCTCAGACGACTGCTGTTCATGATCCCGACGCTGCTCGGGATCACGCTGCTCGTCTTCATGCTGCTGGCGCTGGCGCCCGGCGGCATCGGCGCGGGGCTGGCGGTGCAGGGCGGGCAGATGTCCGACACCAGCCGCGTCGCGCAGATGCAGGCGTACCTGGAGGACCGCTACGGCCTGAACGACCCGGTGATCGTGCAGTACGTGCGCTGGCTTGGCCGCATCTCGCCCGTGAAGTTCGGCGAGCGCGACCTGCGCGACGGCAACGGCGAGCGCATCCCCGCGCCGCGTGCGATCGACGACCCGCCGCTGGCCGTGGCGTTCCCGGTGCCGGCCGTGCCCGCGGTGGACTTCGTGCCCGCCGTGGGCGAGGACGCCGTCCCCCAGTTCAAGAAGCTGCAGCGCGATGCGGAAGGCACGCGCCGCGAGTACGTCGGGTCGGTGCGGCTGTTCAAGGACGCGCTGGCCGATTATGCGCGCGCGGCCGGCTCGCCGCTCAAGGAGCGCCTGAACGCGAAGGGCGGCGCGGACCCGCGCGACTTCGGCGACGTGCGCTTCGACAAGGCGAACGCGGCGTGGCCGAAGCTGGAGAAGGCCGCGGCCGACATGCACGCGAAGTTCGTCGCGGCGCGGCTGGCGCAGGAGCGCGCGACGATCGCGTTCCGCGCGCGGCCGTACCCCGCGAGCGGCATTCCGGTGCTGCCCGGACTGGTGAGCCTCGACACGCCCGACCTGGGCGTGGCGTTCTCGAAGAACCGCCCGGTGTGGGACCTGATCGCCGCGGCGCTGCCGGTGACGCTCCTCATCAACCTGATCGCGTTCCCGATCTCGTACCTGGTGGCCGTGCCCACTGGCGTGCTGGCCAGCGTGCGGCGCGGCGGGTGGTTCGACGTGCTGACGGGCGTGCTGTACCTGTCGCTCTACTCGATCCCCACGGTGCTCGCGGGCGTGTTCGCGATCGGGTTCCTGGCCAACAAGCAGTACCTGGGCTGGTTCCCGGTGAGCGGCCTGCACGAGAGCGGCGCCGACGCGTTCACGTTCCTGCCCTACACCGACGACGGCGGTGCCTGGCACCGCGGCTACCTGCTGGACACGCTGTGGCACGTCGGCCTGCCGGTGCTGTGCCTGGTCTACGGCAGCTTCGCGGTGCTCTCGAAGCAGACGCGCGCGTCGATGCTGGACAACTTCAACGCCGACTACGTGCGCACGGCCAAGGCGAAGGGCGTGCCGCGCAACGACGTCGTGCTGCGCCACGTCTTCCGCAACAGCCTGCTGCCGCTGATCACGATGTTCGTCGGCATCTTCCCGGCGATGCTGGCCGGCAGCGTGGTGATCGAGCGCATCTTCACGATCCCCGGCATGGGCAGCCTGGTCATCGAGGCCATCGACCTGCGCGACCGCGAGCTGATCCTGGCCGACACCTTCCTCATCGCGTGCGTGAACATGCTGGCGCTGCTGCTGGCGGACATGCTGTACGCGCTGGCCGACCCGCGGGTGAGCTATGACTGACGCCACGCCCACGAACGAGGTCCCGCAGGCGATCTCCGGCATCGACGTGATGCGCGGCGTGGGCGCCGTGCGCGCCAAGGGCTTCTGGGCGGACGCGTGGGACCGCGTGCTGCGCCGCCGCGGCGCGGTGGTGGGGCTCTGCTGGATCGGCGTCATCGCGTTCTTCGCGGTCTTCGCGCCGCTGGTGGCGAACGCGCACCCGCTGACGCTCGTGCGCGTGGCGTCGGACGGCACGGCGCACCGCGAGTGGCCGCTGCTGGCCAGCCTGACGCCCACCGACTGGCTGCTGCTGGCCGGGCTCGTGGTGGGGGTGCCGTGGGTGTTCCTGGGCCCGCGCTCGCTGACGCGCGCGCAGCGGCTGGGCATGCTGGTCGTGGCGGCGCTGCAGGCCGGCGCGATCGTCGTGCTGGTCGGATCGATCGTGCCGTGGGCGGCCGGCGCCGACCGGGCCGGCTGGCTGAAGGCGTTCGCGCGCTCCGATGCGGGCCCATGGGCGATCTCGGGCGCGGTGACGCTGCTGGCGACGCTCGCGGCGGCGTGGGTGCCCACGGTGGACTCGCTGCGCGCGCGCGTGGCGGCATCCGTCTGCGCGGGCGCGCTCGCCGGCGCCCTGGCCGCGGGCATCGGCCCGGCCGGGCTGGTGAACTTCGAGCGCTACCAGGCCGACGAGGCCTCCGGCGCGGTCCGCGACGTCACGTGGACGCTGGTGCCCTGGTCGCCGCAGTACTCGCGCAGCGACATGGTGGCGATCGCCCCGGGCACGCGCGTGCAGGACGTGCCGGCGCTCTCGGCCGAGTTCAAGGGGACGTCGTTCGGCACCCGCACGGTTCTTCTGGGCACCGACGCCCTGGGCGGCGACGTGCTCTCGCAGATGCTCTGGGCGTGCCGGCTCTCGATCTCGATCGGCCTGGTCTCGACGGGCATCTCGGTGCTGATCGGCGTCACGTTGGGATCGATCATGGGCTACTTCGGCGGGAAGGTGGACCTGGTCCTCTTCCGCATCGTCGAGATCTTCATGGCCGTGCCCGTGCTGTTCCTTCTGATCGTCGCCGCCGGCGTGCTGCCGCGCGACACCTACGTGATGATGGCGATCATCGGCTGCTTCAGCTGGACCGGCGCGGCGCGTTTCACGCGCGCCGAGTTCATGAAGCTGCGCAACCAGGACTTCGTGCAGGCGGCCAAGGCGACGGGCCTGCCGCTGCGCGCGATCCTCTTCCGCCACATGCTGCCCAACGGCGTGACGCCCGTGCTGGTGGACGCCAGCTTCGCGATCGCCGCGGCCATCTCGATCGAGGCCACGCTCAGCTTCCTGGGCCTTGGCCCCGACGGCCAGGCCTCGTGGGGCAAGCTGCTGGCGAGCGCCACCGCGGCCACCGGCACGTTCGTGTGGTGGCTGGCGGTGTTCCCCGGCGTGGCGATCTTCCTCAGCGTGCTCAGCTACAACATGCTGGGCGAGGCCATGCGCGACGCGATCGACCCCAAGCTCCGGAAGGCGGCCCACTGATGAGCGACCTCTCCAAGCCCGTGCTCGAGGTCGCGGACCTCGCCGTCAGCTTCGACAACAGCGCCGGCGGCCCGCGCATCCAGGCCGTGAACGGCGTGCACATGACCGTGTTCCCGCAGCAGACGCTGGCCGTGGTCGGCGAGTCCGGCTGCGGCAAGAGCGTCACGGCCATGAGCACGATGCAGCTCATCCCGCGCCCCCCGGGCCGGTTCGACCGCGGCACGATCCTGTTCGAGGGGAAGGACATCCTCTCGATGTCCGAGGAGGAGATGCTCTCCGTGCGCGGCGGGAAGATCGCGATGATCTTCCAGGAGCCGATGACGAGCCTGAACCCCGTCTACACGATCGGCGACCAGGTGATGGAGGCGATCTTCCTGCACCAGAAGGTGGACGCCGGCGAGGCGCGC
>JBEIFT010000159.1:0-6628 GCA_040382255.1 Phycisphaeraceae bacterium | reverse complement strand
TGGCGAGGCGCCCGTACTCCCAGTACGCGCGGTACCCGCCCACGTCGCTCGTCGTCGCGGCGATGCCGGCGCACTCGTGCCGCACGAGCTGTGCCGCGTCCCAGAGCGCAGCCGCGCGCTCCCCGTCGCGCCGTGCGGAATCGTCGCCGGTGGCAAGCAGGCGCGCGAGCAGGTCGAGTTTCGCACGCTCCTTGGAATCCACGAACGGGCGGGCATCCGTCACGCGGAGTTCACGCAGGAAACGCGCGCCGACGAGGTGCCGGAATCCCTCGCCGACCGAGTTCCCCCACCGCCAGCTCGGCTGCCAGGTGGCGGGCGAAAGCGGTCCCATGGCCACGGCAGGATCCGGGAAGCAGCCATCCACCAGCTCAGCGGCACGATCCGCGGAGAGGATCCGCTCGAGCAGGTAGGCGGCATCCTCGCGCGACCGCCCTGCGACGAAGGCGCCGAACGCCTCCTCGAAGCGGCCGGCGGAGACGAGCAGCGCACCGAGCTCGCACAGCGCCCGGCTGCGCATCGGTCCGTGTCCGTCGTCGTGCACCGCGGGCGACCACCTGTGGTGCGGAGGCTGCGGCGGGATGCTCTCTTCGAACTCGATGCCGTCGGACGACGCGAAGTCGCGCATCGCGGCGATGGCATCCTCGAGGCCGCCCTCACGGCACGCAAGCTTGACGCGCACCCAGCGCGCGACCGGCGCATCCGCCGGGGCCATCGCCGACCACTCCCGTGCGCGCTCCAGGTCCTCGCACTCATAGGCCATCGCCGCAAGCAGGTCGACGTCCTGAAGCCCGGGCTGCACCACGCCGGAGTCCTCCAGTGCGCCGCACCAGCGCCCGGCGAGGCCGGCCATGCCGTCTTCGGGCGCGAAGTCGTAGCGACCCCACGCGCCGAGCACCCAGACCGTGAAGATCCGGCGTGACACGGGGTCGACGGCAAGCTGCGAGAGATCAAGCGTCCCCTCGTCCAACCCGCGCCGGCACGCGAACAGGATCGATTCGTCCGCGGTCGGGTCGCCCGCGGCGTGTTGCTCGAGGTAGAGCGCCAGGGCGCGCGGAACACGGCCGAGGTCGAGCTCGGCACGCGCCTCCCACCCGATGCTCGCGCAGGCAAGACCGAGCGTGTCGGCGCACCCTTCGGCCGCCAGCGAACGCACCGCGCGGTACCACCTGGCAGCAAGCTCCGGGTCGGAGTGCTGAACGCTGCGGCCGATCATGTAGGCGGCCCGCGTGGAACGCCACTGCCGTCCGTCGGCCGGCTGCTCGAGCACCTCGTTCCACCGGCACACCGCAGCGGCCTGGTCGCCCCGTTCATGGAGGAGCCGCCCATCGAGGTACAGCTGGAACTGGCGCAGCGCGGCTTCCTCGGGATCGCCCGGCACCGGCGGGGCATCCGGCCCGAAGCGCTCACGCTGTGCGGAGATCAGGTCGCTCACGTCATCGCGTCGACGCGGCACGAAGCGGCAGTCGGCAGGCGCCAGCTGGACAAGCGTGCCGACGCGGTCGGGGGTGATGCGCCGCAGCAGCGCCCGGTACCCGGGCATGGGGCAGCGCAGCAGCTTCTCGTCCTCGCGGGTGAGGTACGGGTCATCGGTCCAGTCACCCGCATGCACGGGCGCAAGGAGCGCCAAGGCAACCCCGGACGAGACGATCACGTTTCGGAATGCGGATCCCATGCCCTTCCCTCCTGGATGGCGAGCGCGGCATCCTGCCGCGGCACCGGGAGAGATCGACACGAAAGCGCCCGGCCGATCACTCGGCCGGGCGCAAAATTCCTATCGGTCACTGCGGGCTGCGGTGCGTCAGGACCATGCCGCCAGCAGCAGGCCGAGGTCCGCGCCGGTCACCGAGCCGTCGCCATCAAGGTCGCCCGGGCCCGGCGTGCCCCATGCGCCGAGTAGCTGCCCGAGATCCGCTCCGTTCACCGAGCCGTCGCCGTTCAGGTCCGCCGGGTTCGCGGGCGCGGACGGCACCTTCACAGGGGCTGCCGCCGAGTCCGGCGCCCCCGCGGCGCCCGGCTTGAACAGGCCGATCGCCCCGGTGCCCGCAGCAGGCGCAGTGCTTGCGTCGAACCAGAAGTTGTAGAGCGTCGCGAAGCGCAGCGCGTTTCCGTTGGGGCTGACCGAGTAGGAGCCCCCGGTCCAGGTGACGGCACCGCCCGAGGTCCCGATCGACCAGTCGGTGGGGCTGTACGGATCGCCCGAGTGGTAGTCGATGTCCTTGAAGCCCGCGTTCGTGACGGTCACGCCCGCGGGGACGGGCACCGTGAAGGAGCGGCCCGAGCGGTCGGAGTTCAGGTTGTGGATGGCGTACTCGTAGTGCCAGGTGCCGTTGGTGTTCTGCGTGACCTTGCATGCCACGATGAAGCGTCCGTCGCCCGGTACGTCCACGTACTCGAGCTGCACCGAGGGATCCGCGGTGCGCCAGGCCTCGATGGCCGCCTTCTGCTGGATGGTGGCGCCCGTGAGCGTGAGGTTGTACGAGCCGCTGGTCAGCGTCCCGACCGTGAAGGCCCGGTACGAGGCGTTGTTGTCATCGGTGTTGGCCGCGGCGTCCTGCGGGTGGATGTAGTGGCCCTCGGCAAAGTACGTGGCACCGGCATTCAGGGCCGGGTTCAGGTCATCGGCCTTGGCGATGCAGCGACGGCCGTACGTGGCCGGCGCGGAAGGCATGCCCGCGTTGATGCTGCCCGGGAAGATGCCCGTGGCCGCGTTCACCTCGCTGCGGGTTCCAAGGCCCGACTGGCTGCCGTTGAGCCCGGAGCTGTACGGATCGGAGCATCCGATGCCGAGGTAGGTGCCCGTGCTCGACGCCTGGCAGGAGCCGCAGAGGGTCCCCTGCAGCGCCGTGAAGCCGTGCTTGCCCCAGCCGATGCCGATCTGCTCGAAGCGGCCGTTCCTGAGGCGGTACATGTTCATCGGGATGAACGGGTGCCGGTTGTCCGGCTGCGCGAACCACTCCAGCTGCGCGGTGCCGATGTTGCAGCTGGTGGTGCCGAACGCATACGCCATGAAGGACACGCCGCCGATGGTGGCCGCACCGTAGCGGCTGACATCCGGGATGGCGCCGACGATGACGTCCGCGACGCCCGTACCGCCACCGCCTCCGCCGCCGCCACCCCCGCCACCTGTGCCGCCGAAGCTGACGTTCACCGCGCCCGCGCCGCCGTTGCCGCTGCCGTAACCGCCCACCACCACGCGATACGTGGTGCCCGCCGTCAGCGAGACGGTGAGCGAGCTCTGCAGGCTGCAGGCGTCGTCATTGCACCCGACCACGCCGACGGCGGGGTCGCAGGCATTGAGCACCGCAAGTCGCGTGTCCCAGCTCGCCGCGCCGCAGGTAGTGAACACGTAGTTGCCGGTCTCGGCCGGCGCAAACGTCCAGTACATCGTCTTGTACATGGTGTGCGCGCCGCAGGTCCCGCTGCCACCCACCACCAGGTTGACCGTGGCCGACGTGGAGTCGAAGGCGTTGTCGCCGATCGACATCGGCGTGGCGCCCGAGCACGTCGGGGAAGCGGCCGATGTCTCGAGCGGATTGGCGGTGGTGGTCATCTGCCCGACGAGCAGCGCCGAGCAGCCGAGGGTTGCGATGCCGATGCCGCGGGTGGGGTTCATGACCCGAGTCTAGCCCTGCCCCACGAACTTCCAAGGAACTCAGCCGGGCAAACCGGGCTGACTGTCGGGTTCTACGCGGAGGTCGGGCTTCGTGTTCCAGCGTGGCTTCCACCCCGGTTTCTCCACCGTCTTGCGGAGGATGACGGTGTTGTCGAGGTCCAGGTCGCCGGTCCAGATCCACTTCGCGCCGGCGAAGTCGTGGTCGAAAAAGGGCTGCTTGGGATCGATGCGCTCCTGCGCATACTCGACCGCGCTCGCCCAAGCCGAGTCGTCGAAGCCGGGCTTCCACCATCCATCGGGCAGCGGATCGGTGCGCACCTTCGGTGCATCGACGTTTCGGCCGATCGGCCCATGCGTGAAGCAGCGCGCCTTCCACGAGGCATCCGTGACGGTGCCGTCGGCGAACTTCAGGATGAACCCGCCGTCGCCGATCTGCTTGCCGTACTCGCATCCGGTGGAAGGGTCGGCGTTGTCCTTCGCGAGCACAGCGAGGGTCATCGGGTACTCGGGCAGGATGTCGATGGCGACGACGTTGTGCGGCAGGAAGTCGATCGAGTCGACCGCCACCTGCTTGCCGTTGACGTAGAGCGCGAACCAGTTGTCGGCATAGATCGCGCCGTGCACGGTGTCGGTCATGGCCGGCTTCACGAGCCCGTCCTGGGGCGGCTTGCGATTGCCGCCCTTTCCGCCGCCGCCGCGCCGGGGCTTGCCCTCGGGCGGTGGCGGAGGAGAATCCTGCGGATCACGCATCGCACCCGGCGAGACGGCCGCGACCGACTTCGGTGCGATCTCGTACGAATCGACCACGGCGCCATTCGGCTCGTTGGGCTGCCCACCGCCGCCGCCGCGACGGCCCGCGCCCTGTCCGCCGCCCGCGATCGCCGTTCGCACGAACTCGACCTTCGCCGCGCCCGGGGAGACGCGCACCCGCACGTGGCCGGGGCTCCCGAGGATGGTGCCGGAGGCGTAGCCGTACTCAGCTGCGCTGCGCGTGCCGCCGGCCGGGTTCCCCGGCTGCGGGACGCACTGGTAGTGGATCCCGTCGCGCTGCCCGTGCACGTACAGGTGGTCGTGGCCGTGGAACACGGCCGAGACGCCGCGCTTCACGAGCAGCTGGTGCACCGGCATCGGCCAGCCCGGCCGGTGCTCCGCGAAGCCGTCGCTGCCGTCGGCGTTCTTGCCGCCCCACTCGAAGTACGGGACGCTCTCGACGCCGCCGCGCGATTCCGCGCCGCCCATGCCGCCCACGAGGTGGTGGATGAACACGAACTTGTGCCGTGCCTTCGACGCCGCCAGCGTCCGGTCAAGCCAGTCGTACTGCTCGCGGCCGAGCGTGCTGGTCCAGCTTCCGTCGACCGGCTTGAGCGGCTCCTTCGGTCCGCCGCGGTCGCCGCCGGGGCCACCGGGCCCGCCACCCCCCGGACCGCCCCCCGGACCGCCTCCGGCACGGTTGCTGCCGCCGCCGGTGCCGCCGCGGATGCGATCCATCGTCGACCAGAACGGGTCGAGCACGATGACCTGCGCGTCGCCCCACTCGAACGCGTAGTAGTTCCCGCCCGTACCACCGTCCATGGTCGTTCGTCCGGAGTACATGCCGCCGGATGCAACCACGTCGGGTGCCGGGAACCGCGCGGTACGCATTCCGTAGCTCCACGCGGGCATGTCGCCGTCGCGGCCGCCGCTTCCGCCGCGCTCGCCGTCGTGATTGCCCAGCACCATGAAGAGCGGCATCGCGCGGCATGCCACGCCGAGCCAATACCGCTGCGCGTCGTACTGCGCCTCGGTGCGCTTCCACTCGCTGCCGCGCTTGTCGGTCATGAAGGTGTCGCCGAGGTCCACGAGGAAGTCCGCGTTCTCCTCGCGCATGTTCAGGAGCGTGCGCTCGTAGGCCGCGAGGTCGACGCCTTGGTCGAGGTGCGAGTCGGCCTGGATTGCGAAGGTGAACTCCTTGCCCGGCGAGCGCGGCATGTCGAACGTGCATTCCTCGCCCTGCGTGGCCGCGGCGCCCGGCGCGGCGCGCCACGAGAAGCGGTAGCGATACGACTCGTCGGAGCGCAGGCCGTCCATCACGAAGGACGCCATGACGCCGGCCTTCATCGGCTGTTCGGCCGTCGAGCGCTTCCGCGGGTCGCCGTCGCGCCAGTACTCGACCGTGCCGACGCGATCGCTCGAGGCGACGATGCTCGCCGTCATCGTGTCGCGCGTGGGACGCACCAGGATCACGTCATGGTCGTGCGCCGGAACCTCGGTCTTGAAGGACGTCATGCGCGCGATGAGCGAGCCGCGTTCACCGCCGCCTTGGCCGCTGCCTTGTCCGCCTTGGCCGCCTCCTCCTTGGCCGCCTTGTCCGCCGCGACCGCCCTTGCCGCCCTTGCCGCCTTGGCCACCTTGACCGCCTTGGGCCGGGCGTGCTTCCCCGCCGCCATCAGCGGTCCGCGCGTAGCGAAGGTCGAGCACCGCGGTGCCGAGCGTCGTTGCCTTGGTCGCCTCGACGAGCTCCGCGTAGGTCGCGCGGCCGGGCGTCAGCTTCGGCTCGGCGCTCAGCGCGTGCACGGTGACGATGTACGACTTCTCGCCCGGGCCTTTCGAGCAGGGCGGCGCGTATTCGGCCCGGCGGTTGACGGTGTTCACGCCCCATGTGCCGAGGTCGCGCTGGTTCTCGGCGATCGACGTCACGTCGGGCTTGATGCCCCACAACACCATGTAGGCATGCGTGTACTCGCCGCCCGGCGGGAAGTGATGCATCGTCAGCGCGATGCTCTTCGTGCCGGCGGGCAGGCCGCGCCAGGCGAGCGGCGGCGACGCCGACTCGCCGTCGCACGTGAACCGCGCCGGCAGCAGGCCGTCGGGCCCGAGCGCATCGCAGCGAACCTTGAATCCGCCCGCGGCGGCACTCGGCGGAGCGCGGTCGGCGCGCCCGCGCCCACCGCCTTGGCCGCCACGGCCCTGGCCACCACCACCACCGCCACCGCGCTGGCCTGCGGTGTAGGACTCGGTCTTGGCGGTGCCGTCCGG
>JBEIFT010000158.1:0-6683 GCA_040382255.1 Phycisphaeraceae bacterium | reverse complement strand
GCCAGGCCCGTCGGCTTCCCGTCGTACAGCACCGAGGGGTTGCTGAACCGGTCGATGCGCGATCCCGGCGAGTACGCCATGACCGTGCGCCACTGCGTGCCGCTGTTGCCGGTGAAGCGATGGCCCAGCGAGTAGGGGTAAAGCCCGCCCGACGTGCAGCCGCCGCCGTCGCCCGGCGCGTGGCAGCAGCCCATGTTGTGGCCCAGCTCGTGCGCGAAGGTCTGCGTGGACAGGCAGCCGCGGCCGGTGACGCTGAACGCCAGGTACTCGCTGCCGGTGCTGTTGTCCGGCAGCAGGTACGCGATTCCGCAGTAGTCGCCCGCGGGGCGGATCAGCGCGACCATGTCGGCGTGCACGGCCTCGCGCAGCGGGTGCGCGATGTCCAGGAAGCCGTCGGTCGGGTTCGTCACCCGCCCGAGGTCGGTGCCGAAGTCGGAGTGCTCGTATTCAAGCAACTGGGTCCGCACCACGCGGATGCGCGTGGCGATGCCGCTGGCCGCGTAGGCGGTGTTCGCGTCGCTCTCGGCCAGCGCGATCGAGCCGAGCACCGCGGACGCGCTGCCGCCCTCGGCAACGACGGCGGGCGTGTAGAGCACCAGCACGTCGATCTGCGTCGCGGGGTCGCAGGCGGCCAGCATCGGCGAGCCCGCGGGCGCGACCGGGTGCCCGACCCCGTCGTGCGGCGCCACCGCGCCACCGCAGGGCGGAAGGTCGCCCAGGCGCGAGAGCACCACCACGCCGGCGCCGTCGGGCGCGATCTCCCATGCCACGCCGTCGGCACCGCGGATGGAACCCGTCACGAATCCGTCCAGTTCCACGAACGATGCGCGCGCGGCGGGTGCCGCGGGATCCTCGAAATGCCACGAGCGGTAGCCCTGGCCGGTGCTGCCGGTGGACGTGAGCGCCAGCCCCGGGCTGCCCAGGACCGCGAACGGCCCGGGCACGGGCGCGCCTTCGCCCAGGCCGCGCAGCCACGCGGCGTCGAACGCGAAGCGCGCGACGTCGTCCTGGCCCGCGTGGGCGGTGGCGGCCAGGCACGGGAGCACGCCGAGCGCGGCGCTCGCGGCGAGGGTGGCGAGGGTGGCGAGGGACGTGGGCATTCGCAGGGACATCGGGTTCATCGCTCGTTCCTTCGCAGGGGCCTCAGCCCCAGTTTCCCAGCTGGATGCCGAGATCGCCGCCATCGACGGTTCCGTCATTGTTCAGGTCCGCCGGCACGCCCGACTGGCCCCACACGCCCAGCAGCGCGCCAAGGTCCGCGCCGGTCACGTGGCCGTCGCCGTCCAGGTCGCCGGGGATCGGCGGGGTGCCGCCCTCGGTGAAGCTCTTCGTGGGTCCGGTGCCGACGTTGCCGGCGAAGTCCGCCGCCGTCACCCAGTACTGCACCGCGGCGCCGGGCGCCTGCGCGGGCATGACGCCGCGCCACTGGTTGTTGCCGCTCCACGCCATGGGCACGGACTGCTCCGCGCCGCCGTTCGCGCGCCAGCGCAGGCGCACGCCCTTGTCGTGGAAGCCGCGGTCGCTGGTCATGTCGTCGAACACGTTCGCGCGCACCGCGTGCGCGGCGGGCACGGCGCCCGGCGCGACCTGCTCGGTGACCTGCAGGCGCGGCGCGCGGTTGTCGACCGGCCCCGTGAGGTTCATGAAGATCTTGTTCTGGAACGAACCGCTCTCGCCCTGCGCGGTGATGATGTCGAAGCGGCCGTCGCCGTCGAAGTCGGCGACCTTCACGTCGATGGTCGAGTCGCTCACCGCCGCCATCAGCGTGGTGTTCTCGGTGAACAGGCCGGTGCCGTTGTTCAGGTAGATGCGGTCGCGCGTGCCCAGGCTGCCGATCACCAGGTCCAGGTCGCCGTCCATGTCCAGGTCGAGGAAGCGGCTGTCGTTGTCGTCGATCGCCGTGTTGGTCACGATGTTCGTGGAGATGTTCGTCCACGCCGTCCCCGTGCCGTCGTTGCGCAGCAGCAGTTCCTGGCTGGACGGGCCGGCGTTGATGCCGATCAGGTCCAGGTCGCCGTCGCCGTCGATGTCTCCGGCGTCGTAGCTGTACGCGGTGTTGTCGCTGGGGAAGCCCGCGACGTTGGCGAAGCGCCCCGTGCCGTCGTTCTTCCACAGGCGCGACTGGTTCGGGCTCACCGCGCGCGTGCCCAGCATGATGTCCAGGTCCAGGTCGTTGTCGACGTCCAGGAAGAGGACGTCCATCTGCTCGGCGACGTTGCCCGCGGGCAGCACCGAGGTGGCGTCGAAGAACGTCCCCGTGCCGTCGTTGGCGTAGAGCCTCGGCTGCCCGCTGCCGAAGCGCGTGGTGCCGTTGTTGCAGAACACCAGGTCCAGGTCGCCGTCGTTGTCGACGTCGCCGAACTGCGCGCGCGCGCTGGACATGGTGAACGCGGGCAGGCGCGCGCTGGCGTCGGCGAAGACGCCGGCACCGTTGTTGAGCAGCAGCACCGGCTTCTTGTTGAAGTCGTTCGCCAGGACCAGGTCCCAGTCGCCGTCGCGATCGATGTCGCCGGCCTCGACGCCGCGGAACCAGCCGGTGATGCCCGCGGCGCGCGTGGCGGTCTCGTCGGCGAAGACGCCCGCCCCGTTGTTCACGTAGATGCGCACCGGCAGCGCCGTGCCCGCGGCGGAGTACCCCTGCCCGTTCGCCCACACGATGTCCAGGTCGCCGTCGCCGTCGATGTCGACCACGGTGCACTGGTTCGTGTACTCCGCCTGCACCGGGAAGCGCGTGGCGGTCTGCTGCACGAACTGCTGCGCGAACGCCGTGCCGGACAGGCCGGCCGCGAGGAACGCGGCGATGGGTGCGATCGGGCGGGGCATCGTGACCACCGAACATAGCCCCGAACCCGGGCTCCCATAAATTGTTCCTGCCACACATGTTCCGATTTCGGGGTCCGGGCGGGCGGCGCGGCGACCCGCGGCCGGGAACCCGCGGGAAATTGGGTTCGGGATATCCCGAACCTATTTACGGTCCACGCGGGGGAGGTGTATGGTATGCGCAGCATAGTATGTCCCACGGAGCCAACCATGATCGAACGTGAATTCCTGCGCGGCGCCGGCGTCGTCGCGGTCCTGAAGTTGCTCGAGCGCGGCGAGATGTACGGCTACGAGATCGTCGAGGCGCTCGAGAAGCGCACCGACGGCGTGCTGGCGATGGGCCAGAGCACGCTCTACCCCATGCTCTACAACCTGGAGGCAAAGGGCCTGGTCGCCTCGCGCTGGGACGAGGCCGGCGCGCGGCCGCGCAAGTACTACCGGCTGACGACCGACGGCAGGAAGCGCTTGGCCGAGGACGCGCGCACCTGGCACCGCCTGACCACGGCGATGGGGGCGCTCGGCCTGACGCGCGCGCTGGGGCCGCGACTGGCGGTGGCGCCGTGAACCCGCGGTGGATCCCGTTCAGCCGGATGCGCGCCGCGTGCGCGGTGATCGAATCGTCCGCACTGCCGCCCGACGTGCAGGCGTTCGTGACCGGCATCGTGCGCCGCACGAAGCTGCGCGCCGCCGAGCGCGCCGACGTCGCGCGCGAACTCTGCTCGCATTTCCACGAGGCGATTGCCGCAGGCCGGTCGCCCGCCGATGCCATCGCCGCGTACGGCGACCCGCGCGCCAGTGCCCGCCAGCTGCGCACGGCGGCGGTCGCGAAGCGGCACGTGCTGGACCGCGCGGTGGGAACGGCGTTCACGTGGACGGGTCGCGCATGCGGCGTCCTGCTGCTGGCGTACGCCTGCTTCTGGACGTACCTCGCGCTGCAGCCGCCGAAGATCACGTTCGACCCGATCGAACGGATCCGCGCGCTGCTCCCGAAGCCCGCGTCGGACGCCGACCTCGCATGGCCCGGCATCCGCGACGCGATGATGGCGATGGGGTTCCGCTACCGCGAAAGCCCGGAAAGCGGCGATCCGACGCTCGATGCAATCAAGCGTGCGAACGAATGGCTGCCGGGGCAGCAGGAGTGGACCGCGTCCGCGGATGCGCTGCGCGCCAAGGCCACGCACATCGCCGCCCTGCGCGCCGCATGCATGCGCCCGGTGCTGGGATTCCCGCTCGGCGGAACCACCGACGAGGCCGACATCCGCTTGCTCGGGCCATCCATCGCCGCCACGAGGGATGACCAGGCCGACAACCTGGACCCCGAGAATCTCCGCGCCTTCGGTCTCCTGCTTCCCCACCTCGCCCGTGTCCGGACCGCGGCGCGCGTGCTGGCGGCCGACTCCATCGAGGCGACCGAGGCCGGCGACGGCGCCCGCGCCTGTGACGACCTGCGCGCCATGATCCGTCTCTCGGTGACCGTGCAGGACGGCCGCATCCTGATCAACGACCTTGTCGGCATCGCGATCCGCTCGATGGCCGAGAGCCGCATCCGGATGGTGCTGGAGTGGAGGCCGTCGGTCCTGACCGATGCCCAGCTCCTTGCGCTGCAGCGCGAGATCGAGGCAATCCCGCCGGACCGCCAGCGCATGGACACGCGCGCCGAGCTGGTGTGCGCCGACGACCTGCTTCAGCGCCTCTACACGGACGACGGCAACGGCGACGGCTGGTTCCGGCCATCGTGGAGCCAGCTCAACGGGTTCGAATCGATGGGAAGTATCGGCACGCGAGCGTCCAACCGCGTACCGGCCGTCATGACCCGGATCGGCATGCCGGTCACGGCGTTCGCCGTCGCCGGCCGCCGCGCGACACGCGATCTGTACGCACAGCTCGCGACCGATGCCGAACGGATGTCCGCGCTTCCCTTGCAACGGCAGCACACGGAGCCGCGCATGGCACCCGACATGGACGCCATGCGGGGCGACACGCGCCTGCGCGTGCGGTGGTTGCTGCCGGCACTCCTGACGCCGGCCTTCGACAAGGCCGCGAAGTCGTACGCCACCGATCGCGCCGTCTGCGACGCGACACGCGCCGCACTTGCCGCCGAGCGGTTCCGCCGTACCGAGGGGCGCTGGCCGAAGGACCTCGGTGAACTGGTGCCCCGCTTCATCGCGTCCGTCCCGCAGGACCCCTGGGCCGACGCACCGATGCGGGTCGCGGCGGGAGACGGCGGCTTCCGCATCTACTCGGTGTGGATGGATGGCATCGACGACGGCGGCGCCATCCTGGATGCATCCGACTGGCGCCGGGGTCCCCAGTTCCTGGGCGGCCTAAACATGCCGCCCTTGCCCGACGGCACGGTTCCGCACGGCGACTGCTTCCTGTTTCATCCCAATGGCAAGCTGAGCCAGTGGTACGCCGAGCCGCCCCGGTAGGCGGGTTCCCGCGCCGTCCCCGCTAGCCTTCCCCCATGCACACGCGCACGCTGCGGTTTCTGGGCGCCCTGCTCGCCGCCTTTTGCGCATGCGGCGCGGCACGGGCGCAGGACAACGCCGCCACGATCTACCGCCAGCTCTTCGCGCAGGCGGGGTGGATGCGCGCGCTCGGCGAGCGCGGGCCGGTGCCGCAGCAGCTGTTCACGCCGGAGGAGAACGACTTCGTCTCGCGCATCGCGCCGCCGATGTCACGGGCCGACCGTGCGCGGCTCGACGACATCCTCGCGCGCACCGCGGGTTTCCGCGGCCAGCTTGCCGAGGCCACGAAGATGCGCCGGTCCGACTGGGAGCTCGACCGCAGCAGGGGATTCGAGATGCTGCTGCCGCACTTGGCTCCCATGCGCAGCGCCTCGCGGCTGCTGCGCGCGCAGATCGCCGCGCAACTGGACGACGGTGACGGCGACGCCGCGGTGCAGACGCTCGCCTCGCTCGGCGGTCTTGCTGCGCACGCGAGCCAGGACGGGATCCTGGTCTCGTCGCTGGTCGGCTCGGCGATCGGCGCGGTGTTCACCGACAACGGCACCCTGACCGCCGAATGGGGCCTGATCGACCAGCAACGCGCCACCGCGCTGCTCGACGCGCTGGGCCCGCTGCAGGGAAGCGACCCGTTCCGCTACGGCGAAGCGATCAAGGGCGAATACGACGCGGTGCGTGCGACGATAGGTGGGCTGAAGTCGGACGAGGCATTGCGGGACATGATGCGGCAGTTCGGCGCGCATGACGTCCCCGGGCTGGACACGTTCACCTTGGCGCAAGCCAACGGCGAGATGCGCCGCATGCGGCCGATGTACGACGCCGCCACCGCCGCCTTCGCGAACCCCGACCCGAACGCCGCCCGCGCCGCACTCAAGCAGCTGCAGACGGACATCGAGTCGGGCAGGTACGGCAAGCTGGCCGAGATGCTGGCGCCCGTGCTCACCTCGGTCTACGAGTCTCGCCTGCGCAGCCAGCAAGAACTCGCGCTCTTCCTGGAACGCCTCCGCGCCATCGCCGCCGGCAAGGAGACCCCGGCCGAGACGATGAACGCCGCGCTGCTCCTGGCCCGTGCCAGCGTCGCCGCGCGCGGCATCCCGGAGGACGCGCAGGAATCGATCGAGCTGCTGCGGGTGGCGCCCACGGCGCTTGACGAAGCCGGCAGGAAGCGCGCCGACGAGATGCTCGCGCGCAGCGACCGCAACGTCACGGCACTGCTCGCCCAGGCCGCGAACCTGAAGCGCTGCGACTTCTCGATCCTGCGGCGGCCGCTGCCCTCGCTCGAGGTCCCGCTGCTCGGCGGCCTGCGCGGCGCGGTGCGCGCGTCGCTCGCCGCCGGACTCCGCGACGCGCGCGCACGGACGTCCGCCGACCCCGGCGCGCTGGCCGCGATCCTGGGCT
>JBEIFT010000157.1:0-6719 GCA_040382255.1 Phycisphaeraceae bacterium | reverse complement strand
CGTGCGGACGCCGCCGATCGCGCCCGCGCGGCCGATCGCTTCCGTGCCGCGCTGGCGGTCGCCACCCAGGCCGAGCCCGTGGCCGCGGCGCCGCGCATCACGGGCGTGGCGCAGGAGACCGTGGTCCGCTGGCTGCGTGCGGCCCGATCGCTCGACGTGCGCGCGGCGTCGACCGATCCGGCGGTGCGCCTGGCGCAGGTCGCCGAACGCATCGCGCTGGTCGAGGCCGAGCGGCTGCTGGAGCGCGGCCGCGCGAGCGATGCGGTGGCGCGCATCGCGCAGGTCGAGGACCCCGCCGCGCTGGCGCCCGACGCACAGGACCGCTGGAAGGACCGGCAGGAGCGCCCCCCGGTTCGGCCGGCCGCGGACGACGGCCACCTGCAGGACGAACTGCGCGCGCGCCGCACGCTGACCGACCGCGTCGCGTCGATCCGGCAGCTGCGCACGCGTGCCTCCGGCGACCTTGGCCCGCGCGACGCCGTGGTTCTGGCGCACGAGGCGGTCTCGTCCCCCGCGCCCGAGGCGCGTGCCGCGGCCGCCAACGTGATCGCCGACGCGTTCGCGAACGGCCCCGAGGTCGTGCGCGCGCTGGCATCCCAGATGGCGACCGCGCTGTTCGCCGGCGATGCGGCCAAGCTTGCGGCGATGGTGGCGGGGGAGTCCGTCCCGCGCGGCACGGACGACCAGCTGCGTGCCGCCGCGACGCTGATGCTGCTGGACCACCTGGCGACGCTCGAGCCGTCCGATCGCCACCGGATCGACTCCGTCTCGCGGGAACTGACGCTCAGCGCGTCGGCGGTCGTCCGCGCGATGGGAGCCGAACCACCGGCCTCGACGCTGCCCGAGGACGCGATGGTTGCGTGGCTGGCCGCGCGTTCCGCCGAGGCACGCCCGCTGGTCCCGCCCGCCGCGATGGCCGCGCTCGACGCGCGCGCGTCGTGGCGACGGCGGATCGCGCAGCCCGGGCCGCAGGCGTGGGTCGCCGAGAGCGCCTCGCTGGTCGAGCTCGAGGCGCTCCTCCTGGCCGAGCGCCTGCCGCGGCGGCGCGCGGACGTCGAGTCGATCGTGCGCCGTGCATCGCAGGCACGCGGTGCGTCGGTCGACGTGTTCGCGCAGGCCGATGCGAACGCGCGCGCGCTGCTGGACCTTGCACGGATCGCCGTCGATCCGGACGGGAGCGGCCCATGACGAACCGGGCCACGGCATCCCGTCCGGCCTTCACGGCGCTGCTGGCGTGCGTGGTCGCCCTTGCGCTCGGCGCGTCGGCCCCACCGCCTGCCGCACCCGCCCCGGCCGCGCGCGGCACGATCGACGCGCGCCTCGCCGCACTCGACCCAGCGCGTCCGTTCGACTACCTGGCGCTGGCCGAGGACGTCAGCGACCGTGCGGCCGAAGGTCCGGCCGGTGCGTCCGACCGCGCGCTGGCCCAGCAGCTGGCGCGGCTGGCAGGTGCGCTCGACGTGGGCCGCGCCGGGCGGAGCGCCGCGCTCTTCCTGGCCTACGTCGCCGAGTCCGCCGACGGGCGACGCCGATTCGAATCGCTGGCCGAGGTGCTTGGCGGCCACAGCGCCGCGGCGCAGGGGCGCGGCGATGCCGGCGCTGGCGTTGCGCTGCTGCAGGCGTTTGCCGCGTACCGGCGGGGCGACGGCAACGACGCGCTGCGCGCGATCGATCGCGACGGCGCCGACGCCCTGCTCGACGCGCACCCCGCGATCCTGCAGGGCGGCACCGCGCGCTTCAAGGCCGACTGTGCCGCCATGCGTTCCGGCATCCCGCCGGTCTTCTCCCGCGCGCAGTCCGAGGCGCTGCACGCGCTGGCCGGGTCGGTGATCGGCGGCCGCCCGCGCAGCTGGAGCGAGGCGCTGGTCCACACCGGGCCGGCGCCGCTGCCCGAGATCGACCTGCGCGACGGTCGCTCGCTCTTCGACGTGGATCCAGCCGCGTGCCTGTGGCGCGGCGGGCGATGGACGAAGGTCAGCGGTCCAGGATGATCTCGCGCAGCGTGGCTCGCTGCGACTCGTCCAGCACCTTCGCGAGCTCGGCGAACAGCTCCTGGCGCTCGCGGCGCGAGAGCCCGCCGCGGTCGCCCTGGATCCGGCGCACGGCCGACGCCATGAAGAGCGCGCGCACCTTCTCGGCCTGCTCGGGCGTCAGTTCCAGGCGCTTCGCGAGGTCCTCGAACTGCGCCTTCGCGAAGTCCGCACGCCGCTCGATCGTGCGGCGGATCATGCCGCCGAGTTCCTGCAGTTGCTCGCGGGCGGCCAGGCGCGCATCGTCCGGCGCCGCGTCGCCGAGCTCCTTGCGCAGCTCCTCGATGCGGGCGGCGCGCCACGCGTCCACCATCGCGCGCGCCTGCGCGGCGCGTTCCTCGCCGAGCACGCCCCTGGCCTCGTCGATGAAGCTGCCGCGCTCGGCGAACGGCTTCAGCAGGTCGCGCACCTCGGCCAGCCGTCCGAGCAGCCCCGCGCGTTCCGCGGCCGTCATCTGCGCGGCGCGCCGCAGGTCGGCGCCGAGCGCCGTGAACTGCTGGTAGTGCTCGTCCAGGATCGCCGAGAACGCGGCACTGCGCCGCGCCGCGATCGCGTCGAGCTGCGTGCGCTCCTCGGGCGTGGGCGCCACGCGGTACGCGGCCACCACGCCGGGCTCGTCCTCCAGCGGGACCAGGCCGCCGTCGAAGGCGCGCTCGATCAGCGTCGGGGCGGCGGGGGCGGACCCCTTCACCGCGGGGCCCGCCAGGAAGCCTCCGGGCGCGGGCGCGCCCGGCGCCGCCGGCGGATCGCCGGCAAGCAGGGCCGCGAGCATGGTGATCGCGATGGTCATGGCGGACGAACGCCCTCGCCCCGCGCCGGATTGCGTCGCGTTCAGGCCTTGTCGAGCGCCTGCTTCAGGTCCTCGATCAGGTCCGCCGTGTGCTCGATGCCCACGCTGATCCGCACCAGGCTGTCCGAGATGCCGAGCGCCTTGCGCTGCTCGGCCGGGACGCTGGCGTGGGTCATGATCGCCGGGTGCTCGATCAGGCTCTCGACGCCGCCCAGGCTCTCGGCCAGCGCGAAGATCCGCACGTGCTCCAGGAAGCGCCGGCTCTCGCCGATGCCGCCCTTCAGGAACACCGTGATCATGCCGCCGCCCGAGGGCTCGCCGTCCAGGCGCATCTGCCGCTGCGCCAGCGCGTGCTGCGGGTGGCTGGGCAGGCCGGGGTAGACGACCTGCTCGACCTTCGGGTGCGCCTGCAGCCACCGCGCGATCTCGTGCGCGCTGCGGCAGTGCTGGCGCATGCGCACGGCCAGCGTCTTGATGCCGCGCAGCGTCAGGTACGCGTCGAACGGCCCCATCACGCTGCCGATCGCGTTCTGCATGAAGCGCAGCTTCTCGGCGAGCGCCTTGTCGGACGTCACCAGGGCGCCGCCGACGGTGTCGCTGTGGCCACCGAGGTACTTCGTCGTCGAGTGCATGACGATGTCGATGCCGTGCTCGATCGGCCGCTGCAGCAGGGGGGTGGCGAAGGTGTTGTCGCAGACCGTGATCGCGCCCGCCTGCCGGCCGACGTGCGCGACGTGCGCCAGGTCGACCAGCTTCAGCGTGGGATTGGTCGGCGTCTCGACCCAGATCATCTTCGGCTTCTCGACCTTGACGGCGGATTCCAGAGCCGCGGCGTCGGTCATGTCGACGTGCACCACGCGCAGGCCCTGCGAGCGCTTGCGCACGCGGTTCAGCAGGCGGTTGGTGCCGCCGTAGACGTCGTCCATGCAGACGATGCAGTCGCCTGCGTCCAGCAGCTCCAGCGCCGTGCCGATCGCGGCCAGGCCGCTGGCGAAGCAGAAGCCGCCGTTGGTGCGGTCGTCGGCGTCGGTCAGCGTGCTGCCCTCGATGTTCGCGATCAGGCGCTCGGCCGCGAATCGCGTCGCGTTGTGGCTGCGGCTGTACTCGAAGCCCTTGTGGACGCCGGGGCTCTCCTGGATGAACGTGCTGCTGGTGAAGATCGGGGGCATCACCGCGCCCGTGCCGGGCTCGGGCTGCTGGCCGCCGTGGATGACGCGCGAGTCGAGGTGCAGGTGGTGTCCGTGTGCCATGGGTGTCTCCGGTGCGCCGCGCTCAGAGGAGCTGCTTGCGCATGTAGTTGATCATGTCGATCTTGGTGATGATGCCGTAGAAGGCCTTCTCGTCCTCGACGATCGCCACGCGGTCCGCGCGGAAGACCGGGATCAGGTCCTCGACGCGGGCCGACGGCTTCACGGTCTCCAGGCGGCTGGTCATGAAGTCCGAGACCGGCCGCGTGGCGGCGCCCTTGGGGTCCGCCAGCAGCGCCATCAGCACGTCGCTCTCGTCGATGATGCCCTGCACGCGGTCGTTCGGGCCCAGGACCACCATCTGGCTGACGTTGTAGAGGCGCATGCGCTTGATCGCCTGCTGCAGCGGGATCTGCGGCGTCAGCGTGTAGTCCTCGCGGTCCAGGTGGCGGCGGGCGATCAGGTCGCGCAGGTCGCCGGTCTTCGGGCGGTCGATGAACCCGTTGTCCATCATCCAGAAGTCGTTGAACATCTTGCTCAGGTACTTGGCGCCCGAGTCGCAGATGAGGGTGACGACGTTCTTGGGCTGCGTCTGCTCGCGGCAGTAGCGCAGCGTGGCGCAGAGCAGGGTGCCGACGCTCGAGCCGGCCAGGACGCCTTCCTTGCGGAGCAGTTCGCGTGCCGTGTGGAAGGCGTCGGCGTCGGTGACGGTGTACGCCTTCGTCACCAGCTTCAGGTCGCAGATCGACGGCACGAAGTCCTCGCCGATCCCCTCGACCAGCCAGCTGCCCGGGTCGACGTGGCGGCCCTCGTTCACCAGCGGCGCCAGGATGCTTCCCGCCGGGTCGGCCAGGATCAGCTCGCACGCGGGGTTCGCCTTGCGCAGCACGCGGCCGACGCCGCTCAGCGTGCCGCCGGAGCCGACGCCGCAGACGAACGCGTCGACCTTTCCGCCCATCTGCGCGACGATCTCGGGCCCGGTCGTCGTCTCGTGCGCCAACGCGTTGGCGGGGTTCGCGAACTGGTTGACGTAGAGCGTGTTCGGCCGCTCGGACGCGATCCGCGCCGCGACGTCCTGGTAGTACTCGGGGTGGCCCTTGGCGACGTCGCTCCGCGTCAGCACGACCTCGGCGCCCATGGCGCGCAGGTGGCTGATCTTCTCGTCGCTCATCTTGTCGGGCACCACCACCGTCAGCGTGTAGCCCTTCTGGCCCGCGACCAGCGCCAGCGCCAGGCCCGTGTTGCCGGCGGTCGCCTCGACGATGTGCCCGCCCGGCTTCAGGCGGCCGTCGCGCTCGGCGGCCTCGATCATGGTCACCGCGATGCGGTCCTTGATCGAGTTGCCGGGGTTCATCGACTCCATCTTGACGAACAGCCGGCACGGTCCCGTGTCCAGACGCTTGAGCTCGAGCATCGGCGTGTTGCCGATCATCTCCAGGACGTTGCCGTAGACGGGGGCGGTGGGGGTCATGCGGGGGGCGAGTGTAGGCCGCGGCCCCGGGCTCCGCGGACTGCCGGGCGGGTAGAACACGCAGCATGCGATGGGAGCCGCCATCCGATGCCTCGGGCCTGACGTGCGCGCCGCACGAGGGCGTGCTGGAACTGCGCGCGGCGGCCGACCGCCCCGGGACGGGCGTGCACGTGGACCTGGGGGCCGTCGACCGGCGCGGCATCCGCTCGGTCCCGCTGGTGCGTGCCATGGGCGACCGCGTCAGCACGGTGGCGGACGCCACCGGCGGCCTGCTGGGCGATGCCTGGCTGCTCGCATTGGCCGGCTTCGAGGTCACGGCCTACGAGCGTTCCCAACTGGTGGCCGCCGTGGCGCGCGACGGCCTGGCCCGCGCCGCGACGGACCCACGGGTGGACCGCGCGGCGCTGGCGCGCCTGCGCCTGGTCGAGGGCGACGCCGCCGCACTGCTGGGCGAGCGCGCCTTCGACGCCGTGCTGGTGGACCCGATGTTCCCGCCCAAGCGGCGGGCCAGCGCGCTGCCGCGCAAGGAGATCCAGGTGCTGCGCGCCGCGGTGGGCGACGACCCCGACGTCGACGCGCTGTTCGCCGCCGCCCGCCGCGCCGCGCGCCTGCGCGTGGCCGTCAAGCGCGCGGACGACGCCCCGGACATCGCGCCCGCCCCGGCGCCCGACCTGCGTTTCGAGGGGCGCACCAGCCGCATCGACGTCTACCTTGTGAACGCACCATGAGCTGCCCCTGGTTCCATGCCGCGCACCTGCCCTCCGTCGGCGACGTCGTCGCCCTCGACCGCGAGGAGGCGAAGCACGCCCTCGGCGTCCGCCGCCTGGGGCCGGGCGACATGGTCACGCTCTTCGACGGCCGCGGCGGCGCGGCGGACGCCGCGATCACCGGCGAGCGCGACCGCGACGGCGGCGTGATGGCGCGGGTGACGGCCGTGCGCACGGTGGGGCGGCCGGCGCCGGACGTGATGGTCGGCATCGCGCCGCCGAAGGGCGACCGCTGGTCGACTGCGCTCGACATGCTGGGGCAGCTTGGCGTCTCGGCGATCGTGCCGCTGGACACCGCGCACGGCGTGGTCGATGCGGGCGGCATCAACCGTGCGCGCGCCGAGCGCATCCTGCTGGAGGCGGGCAAGCAGAGCCGCGGTGCGTGGCTTCCGGAGCTGCGCGCGTCGCAGCCGCTGGCGGCGTTCGTCGCGGCGGCGCGCGCGGACGGGCGGCGCGTGCTGCTGGCGCAGCCGG
>JBEIFT010000156.1:0-6849 GCA_040382255.1 Phycisphaeraceae bacterium | reverse complement strand
GGCGGGTCGACCATCACCGGGATGCGGGCCAGCCCCGGGGGCGACGACCCGGCCGCAGGCGGACGGGCATTGCCCGGCCCGGACGGGGGCGCGGCCTGCGCAAGCAGCAGCGAGGAGGCCAGGAGGACGGCGAGGGCGACGGGGTGCATGCGACAAAAGTCTACGCCCATGCGCCATGGGCGGTTCCCCAACCAGCCGGGTCAGCCTCGGTAGTTCAACATGACGTCCCGGTCGGCGCCGTCCGTCCTACGGAGCCGGCCAGGCACCGACTTAGGGGCAGGGTCCGTCACCGCTGGCGGGCACGATCTTGTAGATCTGCCCCATGTGGTCGGCGATGTAGAGCTCGCCGTTGGCGTCCTCGCCGAACGCCACCACCTGGTTCACGACGCCGCCCTCGATCGAGGTGTTCAGCTCGGTGTTGCGCAGGAGGAAGTTCGACTTCACGCCGTTGACGTAGCGGAACGACCAGATGTTGCCGTTCACGTAGTCGGCGAAGAAGTAGGTGCCCTGCAGGTCGGGGATCTTGCAGCCGCGATAGACGCAGCCGCCGGTGATCGAGTAGCCGCCCGCCGTGCCCGAGGTATGCAGGTAGTTGTGGATCGGTGCGATCAGCGTCGTGTCGGTGCAGGTGCAGCCGGTCAGGCCGGTGCAGGTGGTGGCCTCGAGGCAGCGCCAGCCGTAGTTGCGGCCAGCCAACTTCGCTCCCCAACTGCCAAGGAGCAAGCCGAGGTCACTGCCATCGGTCGTGCCGTCGGCGTTCAGGTCCGACGCACCAGGTTGTCCCCAAAGGCCGAGCATCGCACCAAGATCGGCGCCATCGATGCGCCCATCCGCATTCAGGTCTCCCACCAGCGATCCCGGCTGGAAGTCGATCTCCTCGACGGCGTTCTGCCCGACGTCGGCGATCCAGAGGTCACCCGTCAGGCGGTCGAACGAGCAGCGCCACGGATTGCGCAGGCCGTACGCCCAGATCGTGTCGTCGATCGTGCTTGCGCCGCCGGCGAACGGGTTGCCGGCGGGGATCGTGTAGTACGGGGCGCTGCCGCCGACGGTCGGCTTGATGCGGTGCATCTTGCCGAGCTGGCTGGCCAGCGACTGTGCACGGCCGCCCGGGTCGTTGGCGCTGCCGCCGTCGCCGACGCCCATGTAGAGGTTCGCGTCGGGACCGAAGGCGATCCATCCGCCGTTGTGGTTCGTGTACGGGTCGGACCAGGACATCATCACGACGCCCGCCGTGTTCGCGACGTTCGGGTTCGCCGACACGGTGTAGCGAGCCAGGTTGTTGGTCCCTGTGCCGGTGTAGTAGACGTAGAACTGCCCGTTGGCCTGGTAGTCGGGATCGAACGCCAGGCCCAGGAGCCCCTGCTCGTCGCTCACCGACGCGCCGCCGGTGACGAGCGGGTCGATGTTGAGGAACGACGTCGCGAGCAGCGTGTTCGTCGTCAGGTCGATGATCCGGATGCGGCCGGCCTTCTCGAGCACGAAGAGCCGCGTGGCGTCGCCGGGCGCCGACACGATGCACGTCGGGTAGACGAGGCCGGTGTTGATGATGCGCTTGGTCTTGAGCGCGGTCTGCGCGCCCGCCGGCATGGCAACGGCGGCGACAAGCAGGGCGGCGGCGATGATCGCAGGGGCCTTCATGGGGTCGGTGTCTCCAGGTGCGTGGACGAGTATCCGGTCGATGACGATACGCAGCCACCCGCCCGGGAATGACGGGCGATCCGGAAGGATGTTCTCGGATTGGGACGGGCGCAACCGGGTTCGGCCGGGGATTCGACGGGAATCGAGGCAGGCGCCCGGGTTTCCGGACACCGGTGGGGCGGAAACCGAGTCAGCGGGTTCCAAGGGGCGCCGGTGGGCCCGACGGCGCGGACGCCGCCTGCACCACGGACTGGCCGTCGGCGATGCCCTTCTCGAGCCGCGCGAAGACCTCCCCGTAGCGGAGGGCGGCGGCCTGCGCGCGCGCGACGTCGCCGGTGTCGATCGCCTCGGTGAGCAGCGGGAGCATGGTCGCCGCGTAGCCGCTGTCGCGGTCGCTTGCGGCCAGCATGCTGCGGAACCAGGGCCGGCCATCCAGGCCGCGCGGATCGAGCCATGCGCGATCGAGCGAGACGAGCAGCTGATCGAGCCGCTCGCGGTCGGGCGGCCGCAACGACGGAAGCGCGCTGGCGAGCGCGGCATCCAGTTGCGCGCCGGACTGCGCCAGCGCCGCGGCGCGCGCCTGAAGCGGCTCGATCGCGGCGACGACCTCGGGTGCCTTTGCGCGGTCGCGCAGCGCCTGCAGCATGCGCTGCGCCTCGCGGCCGTGGCGCGCCGCGCTGAGCGGGACGACGGGGCTGTCGGCCAGCAGCCCGGCCAGCGCGTTGGTCATGCGCGTGATCATCAGCGCGGGCGCGTAGTCGGCGCCCACCGTCGCGCGGTACCACGCGATGGTGTCGTAGTTCGAGTGGTAACTGTTGCCCTCGGAACCGCCGCTGCCGAGCGAGGCGGACGCGATGCCCAGGTGGCAGTTGAACGCGATGTGGTCGGATCCGCCGCCCAGGTCGCCGAACTGCGGGTCCTTGCGGCCGCCGCCCGAGATGCGGTCGTAGACCATCTCGCCGGAGGTTCCGCGCGCCTGCGGCACGCGAACGGTGGCGCTGCGGATCGCCTCGCCCAGCGAGGGCGAACACGCCGCGCCGAAGTTCGGGCCCATCGAGGCCATGTCCAGGTTGATGTACGCGACGCCCGACCTCAGCAGGCGTTCGCGGTGCCCCTCGGCCCACTCGACGCTGCCGATGATGCCGTACTCCTCGGCGCCCCACGCCGCGAAGACCACGGAGCGGTCCGGGCGCTCGCCGCGCGCGGCGGCCTCGGCGAAGCTGCGAGCACTCTCCATCAGCGCGATGGTGCCGGCCAGCGGATCCGCCGCGCCGAAGCACCAGGCGTCGTGGTGGCAGCCGACGATGACCCACTGGTCCGGGTGCACCGCGCCCGGCAGCGTGGCGACGACGTTCGCGCTGCGACGACGCGCGCGGTCCTGCACGACCTTCACGTGGAGATGCAGGTCGGGGCCGCCTTCGAGGCGGTATTCGGCGGGGATGCCGCCCGCGAAGCCCGAGCCCTCGGGCACCGGCTTGCCGGACATGCGCGCCAGGATCTGCGCGGCGGCGCCGTAGCCGATCGGCTGCACGGGGATCTTCGGGAGCTCGATCGCGGGCGCGCCGGCCTGCTGCCGTGCCGCCCCGGGCTCGGCGGGCTCGCCGGGCGTCTCGGGGTCGCCGGGCCAGTCGAGCGCCAGGATCGAGCCGCGCTGGATGCAGGTGTCGTTCGCCCAGCCGCCCTCGGGCCAGGTCTTGCCCTTCTTCGTGCCGGCGTCCGCGGGGTCGGTGAAGATCACCAGCGCGGCGGCGCCGGCTTCCTCGGCGAACTTCGCCTTGTAGCCGCGGAAGTTGCCGCCGTAGCGTGCGAGCACCACCTTGCCCCGGCAGTCGATGCCCCACTCCTTCAGCTTCTGGAAGTCCTGCTTGGTGCCGTAGTTCGCGTAGACGACGGGCGCGGTGACGTCGCCGGAGCCGCTGAATGCGTTCCAGCCGGCGGTCAGGCCGGGGTGCTGCGCGGAGGGATCCTCGGCCAGGTTGCGCTCGCGGATCGAGAGCGGGATCACGCCGCGGCGCGTGCCCGGATCCGCCGGGGCGGCGGCCGCACCGCCCACCGGATCACCGCGCATCACGATCTCGACGATCGCGTCCTGTGGCTGCGGCAGCATGCACTCGAACTCCTGCACGGAGACCTGCAGGCCCATCGCGACGAACGCGGCACGGAGGCGCTCGACCTGGCGCGCATCGCCCTCGGTGCCGGCGATGTGCGGTTCGCTGCCGAGCAGCTCGTGCCACTGCGAGATGCGCTGGGCATCCGGCACGGCGTTCAGCGCGCGGAGGTAGGCGTCGACGCCCCCGGACGGCGGGGCCGCAAGGACGAGCTGGGCGAGGGCGAGCAGCGGAAGCATGGTCGGCCGAACCTACCGCCGCGGGCCGGGGAAGTTGCCTGATGCCGCCTGGGCGCAGGATTGGCTTGGAATCACGGGCTTTCGGGACGTGTGCTCAGTGCTTCTGACCGGACTCGGCCGCGCCGTTCCCGGTACCAAGCACCTGCGGCCACGGATTGCTGCCGTGGCAGTAGCGGCCCGTCTTCGTGATGTAGTCCTGGTGGTAGTCCTCGGCCGGGAAGAAGGTCCCGCCCTCGACCACCTGCGTCACGATCTTCTTGCCGCCGTACGCGCCGGCCTTCGTGAGGTCGGCGATGACCGAGCGCGCGATCGCGACCTGCTCGGGCGTCGGGCAGAAGATCGCGCTGCGGTACTGGTCGCCGACGTCGGGCCCCTGGCGGTTCAGCTGCGTCGGGTCGTGCATGATGAAGAACCCTTCGCACAGCTGGTGGTAGGTCACCTTCGAGGGGTCGAACACGACCTTGACCACCTCGGCGTGGCCGGTGTCGCCGTTGCACACCTGCTTGTAGGTGGGCTTGTCGGCGCTGCCGCCCATGTAGCCGCTCTCGGCGCTGACGACGCCCGGGCAGAGCTCGAACCAGTGCTCGATGCCCCAGAAGCAGCCGCCGGCGAAATAGGCGCTCTGCAGCGGCGAGGGCGCGGCCTTCGGCTGCGCGGGGTCGGTGGGCTTCGCGGCGGCGGGCGCGGCGGAATCGCCGGCCTTCGCCGCGCCTGGCTTCGCGGCGTCGGCGGCCAGGGCCGCTTCGCCGCGCGCCAGGCCCGTGGGGTCCTTCGTGAGCGCGTCGGCCGGCAGCTTGCCCTTGTCGACGAACGTCAGCGACGCGGAGTTCAGGCAGTAGCGCAGGCCGGTCGGCTTCGGGCCGTCCTCGAAGACGTGGCCCAGGTGGGCGCCGCAGCGCGCGCAGTCGATCTCGGTGCGCACCATGCCGTACGAGCGGTCCTCGTGGTACGCGATGTGCGCCTTGTCGACCGGCGAGTGGAAGCTGGGCCAGCCGGTGCCCGAGTTGAACTTGTGCTCGCTGCTGAAGAGCGGCAGGCCGCACACGATGCACGTGTAGGTGCCCTCCTTCTTGTTGTCCAGCAGGTTGCCGCAGAAGGCGGGCTCGGTACCCGCGTTCTGCGTGACGCGGTATGACTCGGGGCTGAGCTTGGAGGCCAGCTCCTTGACCACGGCGGGTGCGAGCGGGGTGACGTCGTAACCGGAGTCGGACCGACCGTTTGCGTTGGGCTTCACGTTCATGGGGCTGTCGCCCTTCTGGGCGGGGCTGCAGGCGAGGAGCGCGCCGAAGGCGGCGGCGGCGATCGAGGCGAGCATCGGGCGAATGGGTCGCATGGGGCCTCCAGGGGCTGCACAGCGTAGGCGTGTCGGGCGAACGGCGGATGCCATGCGGCGGGCGCACTGCGCGCGGCGGGCTGCCGACGCCCGATCGCCTGGCGAGCGGCCTCGTTACGCGTACCTTGCCCGGATGGATCGCGACGATCGGCGTGGATTCCTCGTGCGGGCAGCAGCCGTCGCCGCGGCTGCGGGTTCGCTGGCCGGATGCCGCAGCGCGGAGCCTTCGTCCCCCGCCTCGGCATCCCCGCAGCCGTCCGGCGGGACGCCCGGCCCCGCCGACACGATCACCGCCGCCACGATCGCCGAGGCCGAGAAGCTGGCCGGCATCCGGTTCACCGACGCCGAGCGCACGCAGCTGCTGCGAACGATCGGCGAACTGCGCGCGCAGCTTGCCGCACGCGCCGCCCAGGGAGCGCTGCCGAACGACCTGCCGCCCGCCGAGGCGTTCCGTGCCGCGCTTCCCGGCCGCCCCGCCGTGCGCGTGACGGCGAAGGGCGACCCCGCGACGCTGCCCATGATGAAGCTGCCGGGGGAACGGCCGTCCGACGGGCAGCTCGCGTACGCCGGGATTCCCGTGCTGGCCGCGATGCTGCGCGCGCAGGTGGTCACGAGCGAACGGCTGACGATGCTGGCGCTCGACCGCTTCGACCGCCTGAACCCGCGCCTGAACTGCGCGATCACCGTCATGCGCGAGCAGGCGCTGGCGCAGGCGCGCGCGATGGACGCGGAGCTGCGCGCCGGCCGCGTGCGCGGCCCGCTGCACGGCATCCCGTACGCGGCGAAGGACCTCTTCGACACCGCGGGCGTGCGCACCACGTGGGGCGCCGAGCCGTGGCGCGACCGCGTGCCCGCGCGCGATGCGTGGGTCGTCCAGGCGCTGGCGCGCGCCGGCGCGGTGCTGACGGCGAAGACGGCCGTCGGCGCGCTGGCGTACGGCGACATCTGGTTCGGCGGCACGTGCCGCAACCCGTGGAACCCCGAGCAGGGATCGAGCGGCTCCAGCGCAGGCAGCGCGTCGGCGGTGGCCGCCGGCATCGTGCCGTTCGCGCTGGGCACCGAGACGCTCGGTTCCATCGTCAGCCCCTGCACGCGCTGCGGCGTGAGCGGCCTGCGCCCGACGTTCGGCCGCGTGCCGCGCACCGGCTGCATGTCGCTCAGCTGGTCGATGGACAAGGTCGGTGCCATCGCGCGCAGCGCGGCGGACTGCGGCATCGTGCTGGGCGCGATCAACGGGCAGGACGACGGTGACCCGTCGAGCGTCGCCGAGCCGTTCACGTGGTCGATGGACCAGGACGCGCGCGGGCTGCGCGTCGGCTACGTGCCCGCGTGGTTCGAGGGCGAGGCCGCCGGGCACGCCGCCGCGCTGGACGCCCTGCGCGACGCGGGCGCGACGCTGGTGCCGCTGGCGGAACCGTCCGTCGATCCCACCCCGCTGACCGTGCCGCTGGTGGCCGAGGCCGCGGCGTGCTTCGAGGACCTGACGCGCTCGGGCGCCGACGACACGTTGGCCTGGCAGGCCGACGAG